>NZ_JBIVTZ010000007.1:0-95465 GCF_044756945.1 Streptomyces sp. NPDC091387
CATGCCCTGACCGCGCGGGATCTTCATCCGGGCCTCGACATGACCGTAGGTCTGGGTGAACTTGCCCGAGGTGTTCAGCCGGGCCGAGGTGTACTGACAGGTGCCGTACCAGCACTGGTAGTTCTTCGGGTTCTCCTTGCGGGCGGTGATGACCAGATGACCCTGGCCGTCCAGCGCGGCGTTGCTGTTGCCCGCCGTGTAGTACTGCCGCTCGTGGTTGTCGACGTTGTCACCGGTCTCGATCTGCCATCTGGAGCCGTTGACCGCCGAGCCGGCTGAACCGTCGAACTCCTCGTCGAACGTCATGGTGGCCGAGGCCGCGGCGCCCGACAGGGCGGGGGACGGCGCGGGGGCGCCGCCGCCCACGAGAGCGGTCGTGACCAGGGCCAGGGTCAGGGCCGAGAGTGCGGAGCGCAGCAGACGCCGCGACAAGCGTGGGGAGTCCATGACTCTCCCTTCCGGTGCATGAGGGGGAAGGGGGCCTGTCATGCATATGACAGGACAGGGCGCGTTGGGGCATGCCGAAGCTGCGCCGACCGGGGCGGGGTGCCGTTCAGGAAGTGGGGCGGGTGCGGGTGGGGACGCAGACACGTGCGGCGGAAACACTGTGGGGGCACTGTGGGGCTGCTGTGCACGGACACTTAATTCACTACGTGATTTAAGAAGTGAACCAATGGACTGTCAAGACCCTGGTCTGTACCAGTGCACGTCGGCACCCTCACCCCGTCCGGCTTGGGCCGACATGCCTCAGGTGTCCAATGCCGTCACTCACGGCGAGGCGACGGCCGGCGCCGCGTGGACAAGAGTCAAAGGCGCCGTGCCCGATCCGGGGCCGCGACCGTCGGCCTCATGACGCCTGACCCGTCGCACCCCCCGTCACCCCTGGCCCGTTGCCGCCGTTCGGGCCGGGCCGCCGGCCTGGCGCACATGCACGTGGCCGTCCCTCGGGAAGGAGGGTGGCTGGGCCGGAAGGACCTCGCGAAACTCGTACCGGGTCTTCTCCGCGACGCGGCACGAGGCGAGGTTGTCCACCTGGTGGAGCAGCCTGATGCTTTCCAGGCCGTCGGCCGCGAAGGCACCGAAGGCCCAGCCGGTGAGGGCCTCCAGCGCACGAGGGGCCACCCCGCGCCCCCGGGCGTGCGCTGCCGTCCAGTAGCCGACCTCGGCGGACTCCCGGCCGGAACCGGCCCCTTTGAGGGCCACGCTGCCCACCAGCCGGCCCTCGCCGGGGCCGGGGTGGTCCTCGCGCACGGCGAAGCCCAGCCGTTCGCCGGTGACCCAGCCGCGCCGCTGGAGCTCCAGCCACCCCCGCACCTCCTCGGGGGTCTCCAGAGGACCGCTCGCCCCACGGCGCAGCGCGGGATCGCGGAACGCCTCGATCAGCGGCTCGATGTCCCCGTCGGCCCAAGGGCACAGCAGGAGCGCGGGGGCGGACGGCGTCCCGTCCACCCGCAAGGTGATGTTCATCAAAGTCCTCCCCGGACGGCCCACTTGATCATCCCTCACCCGATGCGCTGTGGCCCGTACGGTCACACGGCTGCACGCTCGACGAAAATAAGGTTAGGCTTACCTAACTTGCATCCGTTTCACAGGGAGTCGCCTTGAACACCGACGCCGACGCAGGCACCACCGAACCCGGGCCGACCGACGCGGAGCTGGTCCGCACGGTGCTGTCCCGCGCGACCTCGCTGTCGCTCACCACGACCGGACAGGCCTACGACCTGATCGGACTGCACTCGGTCAGCGCCACGGGGCAGGTCACCCTTCATCCCCGTCCGGACAGCCCCTTGGCCCGGGAGGCCGCCGAGGCGCCCATGCGCGGCCTCGCCGCCCTGCTGGAGTTCACCGACATCGCCCCCACCCCGCTGCGCGACCGCGTCCGCGCCAGGGTGACGGTCTCCGGCCGGCTGGCACCCGCGGGCAGCGACGCGCTGCGGCTCGACACGACGCGGGTCACCCTGCGGACCCCGGCGGGCGCGACGGATGTCGGGCTGGACGAGATCGCCCTCGCCGAGCCCGACCCGCTGGCCGCCGAGGAGGCCGCCATGCTGACCCATCTGGCCGACTCCCACGAGGAGTTGATGGCCGATCTGCTGGGACTCGCGGGTTCCCGGCTGCCGCGCGGCATGATCCGGTCACTCCCCCTCGCCCTGGACCGCCACGGCATCACCCTGCGTTGCGAGTACGAATCCGGCCACTGCGACCTCCAGTTGCTCTTCCCGGCACTCGCGCACGACGCCACCGACGCCGGCGAGCAGATCCGGCGGCTCCTCACCGCACCCCGGAGCTGCGCACACCAGCACCACGCCTCACACCCCTGACAGGCCTGAGACTCCTGGCAGCTGGCGACTTAGGTTAGGCTTCACTAAGTTTCAGTGATTCCTCGCGCCACAGCCGGATCACCGGATCATCAGGGGAGGGGCCGGTCATGGGCCTGCCAGTCATCGAGTCCTACGACATGCCCGACCGCACGGCCCTCCCCCGTTCCTGGCCCTCCTGGACCATCGACCCCCGGCGGGCCGCCCTGCTCGTCCACGACATGCAGAACCACTTCGTACGGGCGTTCCCGGCCGGGCGCTCCCCGGTCGTCCAACTGGTCGAGAACATCGCCGCGTTGCGGGAACTCGCCGGAACGCTCGGCATCCCGGTCGTCTTCAGCGCCGAGCCCGCCGCCCAATCGCCCGGCAGGCGGGGGCTCGTCGCCGACGTGTGGGGTCCCGGCATCGGCGACGGCCCCGGGGACTCCGCCATCGTCGAGGCCCTGGCGCCACGGCCCGGCGAGCACGTGCTGCCCCATGTGCGCCCCAACGCCTTTCTGCACAGCCACCTCGGCCGACTGCTGCGCTCCACGGGCCGCGATCAGCTGATCGTGTGCGGCGTCCACGCCCATCTGGGCGTCCTGCTGACCGCCGCGGACGCCTTCATGAACGACATCCAGCCCTTCGTCGTCGCGGACGCCGTGGCCGACTTCTCCGCCGAGGAGCACTCCATGGCGCTTCGCTGGGCGGCTCGCAGTGCGGTGGTCCGCACGACGGACGGCCTGCTGCGTGATCTGCTGCTCGGCCGGGTCCACCACGACGCGTGACGGCATGCCCACCTCAGGAGAGACGGAACAAGATGACCGCAGGGGTCGCGACGGCCGGAGCCGGCGTCCACGAACAGTCACCACGGCTCGGGAACGGGACACGGACCCGGCCAAGCACGGGTCCCGCCGTGCCCGAGGAGCTGCGGGGCCGGGTCGTGGTGGTCAAGTTCGGCGGCAACGCCATGGTGGACCCGTCACTCCAGGAGGCCTTCGCCCGCGATGTCGTGGAGCTGTGGCACGCCGGCCTGTCCCCGGTGGTCGTGCACGGCGGGGGCCCGCAGATCAGCGCGATGCTCGACCGCCTCGGGCTGGAGGTCCGCTTCGAGGGCGGTCTGCGGGTGACCACGGAGGAGACCCTCGACGTGGTGCGGATGGTGCTGACCGGACGGGTCCAGCGCGAACTGGTCGGCGCCATCAACGCGCATGGGCCCTTCGCCGTGGGCCTGTCGGGCGAGGACGCCCACACCATGACGGCGGTGCGCCGGTCCGGCCGGGTGAACGGGCTGCCCGTGGACATCGGTCTGGTCGGCGACATCGTGAACGTGGCTCCGGACACCGTCCGTTCACTGCTGGAGCTGGGCCGCATCCCGGTGGTGTCACCCCTCGCACGCGGCACCGAGGGGGAGGTCTACAACGTCAACGCCGACCTCGCCGCGTCGGCCCTGGCGGTCGCTCTCGGCGCCGAACGGCTGGTGATGCTCACCGATGTCGAGGGACTGTACGCGGACTGGCCGCGCAGCACCGAGGTCGTCGAGCGCCTGACGGCGGCGGAGCTGGGCGGCCTGCTGCCGGGGCTGGCGAGCGGGATGCTCCCGAAGATGGAGGGCTGCCTGCGGGCGGTCCGCGCCGGGGTGGGACGGGCACAGGTACTGGACGGCCGCGTGCCGCACGCCGTACTGCGTGCCGTGCTGGACGAGAAGAGCCCCGGAACCACCGTCCTCCCGGACGCCTGACGCACACGTGGTGGCGGGTCCCGGTGTCCGGGGCCCGCCACCGACGTCACAGCGCGCGGGCCAGAACGCGCGCGCCCCGCCGGGGATCCAGGGTGCGTGCCCACGCGCGCGGAGCCGCGGCCGGGCGGACCGGAGCGAAGCCGTGGCGGAGGAAGAGGCGCCCGCTGCCGGTCGTCGCGGTGAACAGGACCCCCAGCGACTGGGCCCGTGCCCCGGCGAGTGCCGCGCCCAGCAGCCGCGCGCCCAGGCCGCTGCCCTGCCGCTGCCGGGCGACACAGAAGTTGTACAGGACCCCCGCGGCCGTCGGACCGTGGTCCTCCGCGCCGAGGTGGACGCGCAGCGCGAGGCAGCCCCGCAGGGTGCCGTCGGGCTCCTCGGCGACCAGGAAGTCGGCCGCTCGGGCCGCGTAGACCGCGGGGGGCCGTCGGCGCAGCGCGCCCGAGCGGGCGAACGGCTCGGAGAGTGCGACGAGTGCGGCGGCGTCCCCGGGGCCCGCCCGGCGCAACCGGAGCGCGTCGGGAAGGGGTGCGTCCGGGGTGCGCGTCAGCGCGGCGGCGGGCTGCGGCGTGGCCGTGATCAAGGCGTTCCTTCCTCGGGTTCCACCGTGCGCGAAGGGCGGCCGGATCGCCGCACACCCCGGTGAACCATGAGAGTTAGGTTAGCCTTACCTAAGTTGATTTACCAAGTCGACGCTCCGGGGCAGGTGTTGCCCCAGGGCAGGCATGGTTCAACGCCGGAGTCCTCAGCGCACGCCCCGGCCGGTCTCCGCCATCAGCGACGCGACGGGGGCTCCGGGACCCTCCCTGCGGGCCGTGCGGTCCTCCGGTACGTACCGCTGCGGCGCGGCAGGCACCATCAGGGGCGTGCCGGTCTCGGGGTCGTCGATGATCCGGCAGGGCAGCCCGAAGACGTCCTCGACCAGTGCGGCGGTCATGACGGTGGCCGGGTCGCCCTCGGCGGCGATCGTGCCGCCCGGCCGCATCACGATGAGGTGGGTGGCGTAACGGCACGCCTGGTTGAGGTCGTGCAGCACCGCCACCACGGTGTGCCCCTTGCGGGCGTGCAGGTCGGCGCAGAGATCCAGCACTTCGACCTGGTGGGCGATGTCGAGGAAGGTGGTGGGCTCGTCCAGGAGCAGGATCGAGGTCTGCTGCGCCAGCACCATGGAGAGCCAGACCCGCTGGCGCTGGCCGCCGGAGAGGTCGTCGACCGGGCGGTCGGCGAGATCCAGCACACCGGTCTGCCGCATCGCCTCCAGAACGGCCGCCTCGTCGTCGGCCGACCACTGCTTCAGCATGCCCTGGTGCGGATAGCGGCCGCGCGCCACCAGGTCCCCGACGGTGATGCCACCGGGCGCGGTCGAGGACTGCGGGAGCAGGCCCAGCCGGCGGGCGACCTCGCGCGAGCGGTACGTGGCGATGCCGGCACCGTCGAGGTACACCTGCCCGGAACGGGGTTTGAGCATCCGTGCGAGCGCCTTGAGGAGAGTGGACTTCCCACAGGCGTTCGGCCCGATGATCACGGTGAAGGAGTGGTCGGGGATCTCGACGCCGAGCGAACTGACCACGGTCCGCTGCTCGTACGAGAGCGTCAGGTCCTCGGCCCGCAGCCGCGCGGCCGCCGGGGATGTCCCGTTCATATGAGTCCCCTCCGCCGTCGCGGAGTCCGCGAGTTGGCCGGTCGTCTCGGACCTGCGTGTCGTGCGTGTCTTTCGGGTCATGCGCGGCTCTTTCGCGACTCGGTGATCAGCAGCCAGATGAGGTACAGCCCGCCGATGGTCCCGGTCGCCGTGCCGACCGGGAGCAGCGAGGGGGCGAAGAGGCGCTGCGCCAGCAGGTCGCTCGCGGCCAGCAGCAGGGCGCCCATGAGCGCGGCGGGGACCAGTGCGGGACCCGATGCCCGGGTCAGCCGCCGGGCGAGCTGGGGCGCCGCCAGCGCGATGAACCAGATGGGCCCGGTCACCGCCGTGGCGAAGGCCGCGAGAGCCACGCTGATGACGAGCAGCAGCGCCCGGGTGCGCGCGACGTCGACGCCGAGCGCCATGGCCGTGACGTCACCCATCTCCACCATGGAGAGCCGCCGGGAGAGGAAGAAGGCGGGCGGGAGCAGGACGAGGACGGCGATTCCGATGGTGTTCGCCTGCGGCCAGCCCCGGTTGGTGAGACTGCCGATCAGCCACGCCTGCGCCTCCAGCGCCTCCTGCCAGGTCGCCCGGGTGATCAGATACGAGTTGACGGCGAGCAGCAGTGCGCTGACACCGATGCCGACGACGACCAGCCGGAAGCCCTGAAGTCCCCTGCCCAGCATGAGGAGGTACATGGCGGCGGCGGTGCCGAGGCCGCCGATCAGCGCGCCCACCGCGATCTGGGTCATGCTGCCGTGCAGCACGATGATGACGAGGAGCGCCCCGACGGCCGAGCCGTTGGTGAAGCCGATGATGTCCGGGCTGCCGAGGGAGTTGCCGGTCAGGCTCTGCAGGACGGCGCCGCTGACCGCGAGGGCCGCGCCCACGCACATCGCGGTCAACAGACGTGGCATACGAAGGGTGTTGACGATGAAGTCGGCGCCGCCGGAGCCGTGGCCGAACACCGCCCGCACGACCTCACCGACGGAGAGTTCGAAGTCGCCGGTGGTGAGGGTGACGAGTGCGACCGCGACGAGCGCGACGAGCATCACGGCCGTCACCACGAGGACGCGGCCCTGGACCCGCACGGACAGCCCGCCCGGCCGGGTGCGCAGCACCAGTCCGCTGACGACCCGCGGCTCCCCGGTGCCCGTGCCGGTCCCGGAGGGACCCTTCTCCCGTACGGCGCTCACAGCATGACCAGCTTTCGACGGCGGCACAGGGCGATGAACAGCGGCGCCCCGAGGAACGCGGTGATGATCCCCACCTGGACCTCGCCCGGCGCCCCGAGCACCCGGCCCAGGACGTCCGCGCCGATCAGCAGGACCGGGGCGAGCAGCATCGAGTACGTCAGCACCCAGCGCTGGTCGGGGCCGACGACGAACCGGGCGACGTGCGGCACCGCGAGGCCGACGAAGCCGATCGGTCCGGCGGCGGCGGTGGCGGCGCCGCACAGCAGCATGACGGCGACGGCGCCCAGCACCCGGGTGCGGCCGACGTTGAGGCCGAGGGCCCGGCCGAGCTGGTCGCCCATCGCGAGGGCGTTGAGCGAGGGGGCGAGGCCGAGGGCGATCAGGAGGCCCACGGCGATGAACGGCAGGATGACCCAGATGACGTCGTAGTACCGGCCGGACAGGGAGCCCACGGTCCAGAAGCGGTACTGGTCGAAGGCGCGCGGATTGAGCAGCAGCACCGCCGAGTTGAAGGCGTACAGGACCGCGGTCATCGCCGCCCCGGCCACGACCAGCCGGTCGGGGGTGGCCAGGGTGCGGCCCGAGGAGCCCAGGAGGTAGACGGCGACCGAGGCGACGGCCGCGCCGATGAAGGCGAACCACACATAGCCGAGGACCGAGCCCACCCCGAGGAAGGCGATGGCGACGACGACTCCGGCGGAGGCGCCCAGGCTGATGCCGAGGATTCCCGGGTCGGCGAGCGGGTTGCGGGTCAGGGCCTGCATCAGCGCGCCGGACAGGCCGAGGGCCATGCCCACGAGCAGCCCCAGGAGCGTCCGGGGGATGCGGTAGTCATGGATGATGATCGAGGTCTCGGAGCCGTCGGGGTGCCAGAGCACGCTCCAGGTGGCGGTGAACGGGATGCCGCGGGTGCCCACCCACACGCTGAGCAGTCCGACCAGGACGAGGGCGGCCAGCGCCGCGACCAGGCCCAGGGCCCGCAGGGTGTTCGCGGTCCGGGCGGGCGGCGGGGCACCGTGTGCGACGGCCCGGTCCTCGGGAGCCGTCCGGGTTTCGACCGACAACGACAACTCCCCCTGACGGCGGTTCGGGTGCACCGCGAACGATGGGGCGCCGGAACGTGACGCAGGACCCCGGATTCAACTTAGGTGAGGCTAACCGAACAGTGCCGCACGGTCAACGAGCGTCCCCCTGGCGCGAAATGGCGCACACCGCCGTGACCGGGGGCATCGCGACCGACAGCACATCGCGGCCACTCATTTAGAGTAGCCTTACCTAACTTTTCCAGACTCTTCGCGGAGGCCCGCATGCCAGGTGGAGGACCGACCGGGGGGCACGTCCTCCGCAGGGCGATCAGGGGGCAGCGGCGGCGCGTCGCCACCGCGTCCTTGCTCGGCGCGGTGCACCAGGGGTGTGAGGCCCTGGTACCCGTCGTCATCGGCGCGGCCATCGACACGGCGGTGGCCACCGGCTCCTCCCACGCGCTGCTGCGCTGGCTCCTGGTGCTCGCGGGGCTGTTCCTGGTGCTGTCGAACTGCTACCGGACCAGCGCCCGGCTCGCCGAGGGCGCGGGTGAACGCGCCGCGCACCGGCTGCGGATGGAGCTCGGCGCCCGGGTGCTCGATCCGCGCGGCGGCGCCGACGCGAACCGGCTGCCCGGCGCGCTCACCAGCATCGCCACCAACGACGCCCGCCGGGTGGGCTCGGTGGCGACGGTCCTGGCGTACGGGATCGCGGCGACCTCGGCGCTGGTGATCAGCTCGGTGGCGCTGCTGAGGATCTCCGTCCCGCTCGGACTCCTCGTCCTGCTGGGCATCCCCCCGCTGCTGTGGCTCGGGCACCGCATCAGCCGGCCGCTCGAACGACGCAGCGAGACCGAACAGGAACGGGCCGCGCACGCCTCGGGCGTCGCCGCCGACCTGGTCGCCGGACTCCGTGTCCTCAAGGGCATGGGCGCCGAGTCGGCCGCCGTCGCCCGCTACCGCACCACCAGCCAGGACTCGCTCGCCGCGGCACTGCGGGCGGCCCGCAGCCGGGCCGGTCACGAGGGCGCCGTCCTCTCGCTGACGGGCGTCTTCATCGCGGTCATCGGCATCGTGGGCGCCTATCTCGCCATGCGCGGCAGCATCAGCATCGGCGACCTGGTGGCGGCGGTGGGCCTGGCCCAGTTCCTCCTCGGCCCGTTCCAGCTGCTCACCTACGTCAACGCCGAGTTCGCCCAAGGCCGCGCCTCCGCACGCCGGATCGCCGAGGTGCTGGACTCCCCCGCGGCCGTCGAGGGCGGCGAGTCCGCGGTGCCCGACGGCGCCGCAGGACATCTGCGCCTCAGTGGGGTCCGGTTCGGCTCGCTGTGCGGGGTCGATCTCGACATCCGGCCGGGCGAACTGATCGGAGTGGTCACCGGGGATCCGGCCGCGGCGGCCGATCTGCTGCTCTGCCTGGCCAGGGAGCGGGACCCCGCCGACGGGCTGATCGAGCTCGACGGCGTACCGCTGACCGCACTCGGCCCGGACGGGCTGCGCCGCGCCGTCCTGGTCGCCCACCACGACGCCGACCTGTTCGAGACCAGCCTGCTGGACAACGTACGGGCGGGGGCCCGCGACGACGCGGCCGCGGTCGACGAGGCCCTCGCCGCTTCGGCGGCGGACGAGGTCGCCCGGCTGCTGCCCGACGGCGGCGACACCGTGCTCGCCGAGCGCGGCCGGTCCCTCTCCGGCGGGCAGCGACAGCGCGTCGCCCTCGCGCGCGCCCTCGCCGCCGACAGCGCGGTCCTGGTGCTGCACGACCCGACCACCGCCGTGGACACCGTCACCGAGTCCCGGATCGCCGCCCGGCTGCGGGAGGTCCGCCACGGGCGCACCACCGTGCTGATCACCACCAGCCCGGCCCTCCTCGCGGTCACCGACCGGGTGGTCGTCCTCGACGAGGGCACGGTCACCGCGGAAGGCCACCACACCGAACTCGTCGCCGGCGACGAGCGCTACCGTGCGGCGGTGCTCGCATGACGTCCACGTACGAGGACCGCGCACACGACACGGACACGCACACGGAGGAAGAGGGGAAAGCGGCCATGAGCACACCTGGCGCGGACCGTGAGCTGCTGCCGACGGCGAGCGGTGCGGAGAGCCTCACGGCCCTGCGCGTCATGCTGCGCGGCCACCGGCGGCTGACCGCGGCCGCCGTCACCGTGCTGGTCGCCGGGACCGCGATCGGCCTGCTGACCGCTCCGCTGCTCGGCCACATCGTGGACCTGGTGGTGGAGCGGCGGGGGTCGCGGGCACTGACGGTGCCCCTGGTGCTGCTCATCGTGGTGGCCCTGGTGCGCGGCGCCGCCGCCGCGGTCGGCAGTACGCTCGTGGCCCGGCTCGGCGAGACCGTACTCGCCGCGGTGCGCGAGCAGTTCATCGAACGGGCGCTGCGGCTGCCGCTGGAGCGCGTCGAGGCGGCCGGTTCGGGAGATCTGGTCTCCCGGGTCACCAGCGACGTCTCCATGATCGCGAAGTCGGTGCGCCAGGCGCTGCCCGAGTTCACCCGCTCCGCGCTGACCATCGTGCTGACCTTCGTCGGACTCGCCGTGCTGGACTGGCGGTTCCTGGTGGCGGCGCTGCTGGCGATGCCGGTGCAGGTGCTGTCCGTGCGCTGGTACCTGCGCCGGGCCGCTCCGGTGTACGCCGAGCACCGCGTCGCGACCGGCGCGCTCCAGCACCAGTTGCTCGACAGCGTCGGCGGGGTGCGTACGGTACGGGCCTTCCGGCTGAACCGCGCGCACACCGCCCTGCTGGAGCAGCGCTCCGCGTCGGCGCGGAACCTCGCGCTGGACGGCATCCACATCGTCACCGGCTTCTTCTCGCGGCTGAACCTGGCCGAGTACATCGGCCTGGCGGCCATGCTCGGCGCGGGCTTCCTGCTGGTGGACAACGGCTCGGTGAGCATCGGTACGGCCACCGCCGCCGCCCTCTACTTCCACAGCCTCTTCAACCCGGTCAACGCCACGCTGTTCCTCATCGACGACGCCCAGTCGGCGGGCGCCAGCTTCGCCCGGCTGGTCGGGCTGTCCAAGCTGCCGGCCGAGCAGACCGCGCCCGGCGGCCGCGCTCCGGCGGACGGTTCGGTGAGGGTGAGCGCGCTCAGCTACGCCTACGGCACCGGGGCTCCCGTGCTGCGGAAGGTCGATCTGGAGGTGCGCAGCGGGGAACGGGTGGCCCTGGTGGGCGCCAGCGGCGCCGGCAAGACGACGCTGGCCAAGGTCATCGCGGGCGTCCACGAGCCGCACGGCGGGACCGTCGCGCTGGGCGGGGTCGACGCGGCCGAGCTGGGCGCCGCGGGTGTGCGGCGCGCGGTGACGCTGATCAGCCAGGAGGTGCACGTGTTCGCGGGCCCGCTGGCCGAGGACCTGCGCCTCGCCCGCCCCGGCGCCACCGACGAGGAGGTGCGCGCGGCACTGTCCCGGGTCGGCGCCCTGGAGTGGGCCCAGGCGCTGGCGGACGGACTGGACACGGTCGTGGGCGAGGGCGGCCACCGGCTGACGGTGACCCAGGCACAGCATCTGGCGCTGGCCAGGCTCGTCCTCGCGGACCCGCCGATCGCGATCCTCGACGAGGCCACCGCCGACGCGGGCAGCGCCGGTGCGCGGGTGCTGGAGGAGGCGGCCCTGCGGGCCCTGGAGGGGCGTACGGGCCTGGTGGTCGCGCACCGGCTCCCCCAGGCGGCGACCGCCGACCGCGTCGTCGTCCTGGACGAGGGCCGGATCGTGGAGACCGGCAGCCATGACGAACTCGTCGCGGCGGGCGGCCGGTACGCGGCGCTCTGGGAGGCGTGGTCCGACAGCCGCCGGGAGCCGGCGGACGCGCGGTAGCCGCGCGGACGTTCGGAGCTCCGTACGGTCGCGAGCGGCGCCGCCCTCCTCAGGGGATGAACGCGATGTCGGGGTAGCGCGGGGACGGCCCGGACAGCAGGTGGTCGTCCCTGCCGCGCAGGTGGAGGTCGAAGAACGCGCGCAGGTAGGCGCGTTGGGCGGCGACGGCCCGGTCGGCGTCGATCGTCCCGATGGAGTTGGTGAGGGCGGCGACCGCCTCCGGCGGCAGCGGGAGCGCCCTTTCCAGCTGCTGCCCCAGCGGGGACATGTCCGTGTAGGTCTGGTGTGCGGAGTCGCGCAGCCGCAGTTCGAGCCGCCAGCCGCGCAGGTGCGACCAGAAGGTCGCCCAGGACGGGTCGTTGTGACGTCCGTGGGTGGCATTGCTCATCAGCAGGAACGGGCGGTCGAGCCCGGTGTTCCCGACCGTCCCGTGGACGCTGCCGTCCAGATCGGCGCCGGCGAGGATACGGCGGTCCTGCGCCATGGCTCCCGCCGCCGTGTCACCGCCGATCGAATGCCCGAACATGCCGATCCTGGACAGATCGAGGGAGCCGCGCACGCCGTGGGGCAGCCGGCGGCCCTCGGCGTCGGGGTTCCTTCCGGCGTTCAGCCGTTCCAGTTCGTCCAGGACGAACCGGGTGTCGTCCTGGCGGACCCGCAACGCCTTGATCGTGTCCGGGTCCGGGCCCGTCTCCACCCTGCCGCCGGGGAACTCCACGATCGAGGCCTCATGGGTGTGGTCGATCGTCACCACCACGTACCCGTGGGCGGCCAGGTCCTCGACCAGCGCGGTGCCCATGGCACGCATCGTGTTGAGGCCCGGGGAGAAGAGCACCACGGGATGGCCGTGGCGGCGCACCTCCACGGGGGCGCCCTGCCAGCCGTGCGTCACCGGGAAGTCGACGTCGTCCATCGGCGTCATGAGCGTCTGGGCGGCCTGTCGGCTGTACAGGGCCGTCGACGTCGGCGGGAGCCAGGGGGCGCGCCGGCGGCCATGGGTGTCAGAGGCCGGGTACCACACGCTGATCATGAGTTCACGGTGCGAGGCGGGTGAGATCCACGGGTCCCGGCGCGAGCGGTCGATCAGATGCAGCGCGGTGGTTCCGATCCGCCGCGGACCGGTCGGCGCCGGCAGGGTGAGCCGCACCCGGCCCGTCCCGGGCCCCGCGGCCGGAGCGGCGCCGGCCGCCCGCGCCGTCCCGGTGGTGGCGAGCACCAGCCCCGTCGCCCCGGCCGCGGTCAGCACCGACCTACGCGATATGTCCCTCATCCGGATCCCCCACCTGCGCTCGACGACTGGTTGACCGTCCACCGAGGCTGGCACCCCCGCGGTGACGGTGGCAGGCCTCGGGCCCGATGTCGGGGTAAGTGCAGGGTCATCCCCGACCCGGCCCTCCGGGCACGGACCACCACCGCCCCGGACGCGCACGCGCCGCCGCCCCTCGATGAGAACGTCTCGTCGAGGGGCGGCGGTGTACGTGCCGATCAGCCCTGGAGGGCGACGAGGCTCGCGGGTCGCAGATCCGTCCAGTTCGCCTCCACATGGGCGAGGCACGCCTCACGGGTGTCGGCGCCGAAGACGGTCCGCCAGCCGGCCGGCACCTCGGCGAAGGCGGGCCACAGCGAGTGCTGGTTCTCGTCGTTGACCAGGACCAGGAAGCTGCCCTGCGGGTCCTCGAACGGGTTCGTCGTCATGCGTTGTCACTCCTCTTGGACGGTGCGGTGAACAGCTCGGACAGCGGCTGTTCCGGATGGGTTACCACTTGATGCAGCAACTCCAGGTATTCGGCGACCAGTTGCCCGGCCCTCTCGGTGCCCAGCAGATCGGCGGCGTGGATCAGCCCGCAGTGCACCGGGCCGTCCCCGCGCGGCTCGTAGAAGCTGAGGGTCAGCTCGGCCCGGGTGACGCCGGTCGGTACGGCGGCGAGCGTGCCGATGCCGCCCTCCAACTGCTCCGCGTCGGCCTGTTCGTGGTGGATCACCATGACCTGCGGCCCCCGGGGCGGCAGTCCGGTGGCCCGCACGACCGCGTCGAACGGGACGTCCTGCCGGTCGAGAGCGCTCAGCGTCGTCTCCCGTACCCGGGTCAGCAGTTCCGCGAAGCTCGGGTCACCCGCCGTGTCGGTGCGCAGCACCACCGTGTTGAAGAAGCAGCCGACCAGATCGGCGAGCTGGCCGTCGGTCCGTCCCGCCACCATCGTGCCGATCGGCAGATCGGTGCCCGCGCCGTGCCCGGTGAGCAGTGCCGCGAGGGCCGAGTGGAGCACCATGAACATGCTGGTGCCGGTGGCCCGTGCGAGCCGGTCCACGGCGGCGTGCAGTTCCTCGTCGAGGACGAACCCGACGTGGTCGCCGGGCCGGGTGGCCGTGTCCGGGGCCGCGAGGTCCGGACCGTCGGCCGGCAGGGCGAGGCGCCCCGGCAGTCCGTCGAGCGTCCGGCGCCAGTAGGCGAGCTGCTGCCCGCCCCGGCTGTCCGGGTCCGTGAGGTCGCCCAGGGCCTCGTGCGCCCAGTGGGCGTAGTCGGCGTAGCCGACCGGCAACGGCTCCCAGTCGGGCGCGAGGCCCCGGGCGCGTGCCGTGTGGGCGGTGACCAGGTCGCGGAGGAGCGGGACCACGGACCATTCGTCGACGGCGAGGTAGTGCATGGTCAGCAGCAGTGCCTGGCCGCCGTCGGGGCCGGTGAGCAGCTGCGCCCCGACGGGGGCCTCCGTGGCCGGATCCGGTGCCAGGCGCGCGAGTTCGGCCAGCCGGGCGTCCAGGTCGGCGCACGTCTCCGCGATCAGGACGGGGGCGTCTGCGGGCCGCTGGTACAGGATGCCGTCCCGTTCGGTGAACGCGGTGCGCAGCGGCTCGTGCCGGGCCACCACATCGGCGAGCGCGGCCGCGAGCACCCCGGCGTCGAGCCCGCCCGTGGAGCGCAGCACCAGCGCGTGGTCGACGCCCCGTCCGTCGCGGCAGGACCGCCACTGCCAGTCCTGGACGGGCGCCGCCCGCAGCGGCTCGGCCCGCCGCTCGGCCGGGCGCAGCGCGGGGCGGGCGGTGGCCGCGCCCTCCAGTGCGGCGGCGATGCCGGCGACCGTGAGCGCGTCGAAGACGTCCCTGATGCTCAGTTCGACGCCGAACTCGGCGCGGATGCGGCCCAGCAGGCGCATCGACGCCATGGAGTGGCCGCCGAGTGCGAAGAAGCTGTCGTGCACTCCGACGGCGTCGAGCTTGAGGATCTCGCGGAACAGTGCGGCGATCCTGGCCTGGGTCCTGGTGGCCGGCCGGGCGTCGCCCGTCATCTCCGACCAGTCGGGCGCGGGCAGTGCGGCGCGGTCCAGCTTGCCGTTGGGCGTGAGCGGCAGCGGGCCGTCCAGCGGCACCACCAGGGCCGGAACCATGTACTCGGGGAGCAGCCCGGCCAGGTGGGCGCGGAGCTCCCGCGGGTCCGGTTCGCCGGACTCGGGCACCGCGTAGGCGATCAGCCGGACGATGTCGCCGTCCCGGTCGGGGACGACCGCGGCCTGGGCGACGCCGGGGTGTCCGGCGAGCGCCGCCTCGATCTCGCCCAGCTCGATGCGGAAGCCCCGCACCTTGACCTGGCTGTCGGCCCGGCCGAGGAAGTCGAGGTTGCCGTCCCGGCGCAGGCGGGCGCGGTCGCCCGTCCGGTACATCCGGCTGCCCGGCGCCCCGAACGGGTCGGCGACGAACCGCTCCGAGGTGAGGGCCTCCTTGCCGAGGTAGCCGCGGGCGAGCCCGCGCCCGGCGACGTACAGCTCGCCCACCACACCGGGCGGGACGGGCCGCAGCCGTTCGTCGAGCACGTAGGCGCGGGTGTTGGGGTCGGGCCTGCCGATGGGTACCCGGCCGGCCGGGCTGCCGCCGTGCTCGCGGGCGCGCCACAGCGTCGAGTTGACCGTCGCCTCGGTGAGCCCGTAGGCGCAGATCAGGTCGGCGGTGGCGCCGAAGCGGTCGAACAGGTCCGGCGGCACCGTCTCCGTACCCACCAGGACGGTCGATCCCTCGGGCAGTTCACAGCCGGGCGGGAGCGCCGACACCAGGGACGGCGGCAGGATCATGTGGGTGATCCGCTGGTCCGCGAGGAAGTCGGTCAGTTCCGGTCCCGCGACCCGCGCCTCGTCGGTGATGAGGACGAGGCGGCCGCCGTGGCACAGCGCCATGGAGAGCTCGAAGACGAAGACGTCGAAGCCGGTGGAGGCGAACTGGAGCACCCGGCTGTCGCGTCGCAGGTTCATCCGGTCGACGGCGGTGGCCACGAGGGAGGAGATTCCCTCGTGGGGCACGAGCACTCCCTTGGGGCGGCCGGTCGAACCGGAGGTGTAGATCACGTACGCGGCCTGGTCCAGGCCGGCGGGCCCGTCCGGCACGGCTGTCCGGGGTGGCGCGTCCAGTGCCGCTGCGGTGTCCGGCGCGTCCAGCAGGACCAGCGGGACGCCCGCCACCCCGGGGATCTTCCCCGCGACCGGTTCGGTGCCGACGACCAGGGCCGCCCCCGAGTCCTCGATCATGTAGGCGAGCCGGTCACCGGGGTGGACGAGGTCCAGCGGCAGGAACGCGGCGCCCAGCTTCAGCGCGGCGAGCACGGTGGCGACCATGTCCACGGACCGGGGCACGGCCACCCCGACCACGCTCTCCGCCCCCACTCCGTGCGCGGCGAGCAGCCCGGCAACGCGGCGGGCGCGTTCGTCGAGCTGGGCGTACGTCACCGAGCGGGAGCGGTCCACCACGGCGACGGCGTCGGGCCGTTCGACGAGCCGCCGCGCGAACATCGCGGGCAGGGTCTCCTCGTCGACCTCACGGTCGGTGGAGTCGAAGCCCTCCAGGAGGGTCCGCAGCTCCGGTCCGGAGAGGATCTCGGCCCGGGACAGCGGCTGTCCGGGCGCGGCGACGAGGGCGTCGACCAGGGTGCGCAGCCGTTCGCCGAGCGCCTCCGCGGTCTCCCGGTCGAACAGCTCGGTGGCGAACTCCAGTCGGCAGCCGAGCGATCCGGCGCCGCCGTCGGCCGCGGTGTGCTCGGTGAAGCTGAACACCAGGTCGAACTTGGCGGAGCGGATCCGGAACGGCACGTACTCCGCTCGCAGTCCCGGAAGTTGGAGCTCCCCGCCGGTGCGGGCGTGGTAGCCGACCATCACCTGGAAGAGCGGGTTGCGGGAGAGCGAGCGCGTCGGGTTGAGGGCCTCGACGACCGACTCGAAGGGGACGTCCGCGTGGGAGAACGCCGCCAGGTCGGTGTCGCGGACCCGGCCCAGGAGTTCGGTGAAGCTGGGGTCGCCGCTGAGGTCGGTGCGCAGCACCAGGGTGTTGACGAAGAACCCGACGAGTTCGTCCAGCGCCTCTTCGCCGCGTCCCGCGATGGGGGAACCGATCGGGATGTCCGTCCCGGCGCCCATCCGGTGGAGCAACGCGGCCACGGCCGCGTGCACCACCATGAACATGCTGACGCCGGACTCCCTGGCGAGCTTCTTCAGCCCCTCGTGGACCGGGGTGTCGAAGGCGATGTCGAGTTCGGCTCCGGAGAACGCGGGGCGGGCGGGCCGGGGCCGGTCGGTGGGCAGCTCCAGCTCTTCCGGGGCTCCGGCCAGGGCCGTGCGCCAGTGGTCCAGCTGCCGGGCGGCCAGACTGGTCGCGTCGGCGGGGTCGCCGAGCAGCCGGTCCTGCCACAGGGCGTAGTCGGCGTACTGGACGGGCAGCGGCTCCCAGTCGGGGGCCGTGCCGTCGAGGCGCGCCGCGTAGGCGGTGGCCAGGTCCCGCAGGAACGGCCGGTCCGACCACTCGTCGGTGGTGATGTGGTGCAGCAGCAGCACGACGACGTGTTCCTCGAGCGACAGTTCCACGACCGTGGTGCGCAGCAGCAGTTCGGCGGCGAGGTCGAACGGCCGGTTGACGGCCGTGTCGATGATGCCGGGTATCTCGTCCTCGGTGGCCCGCAGGCACTCCACCACGGGGTGCGCCTGCTCCGCGGGCAGCACCCGCTGGCACACCTGGCCGTCGGGTGCGGTGAAGAAGACGGTGCGCAGGGCCTCGTGACGTTCCGTCACATCGGCGAGCGCGGTACGCCAGGCCGCCAGGTCGAGCGGGCCGCGCAGCCGCAGGGCCAGCGAGAAGTTGTACGCGGCCGAGGTGCACTCGATCTGCTGGATGACCCAGAGCCGCTGCTGGGCGTGGGACAGCGGCAGCCGGTCCGGCCGGTCGCCGGCGGTCAGAGCCGGACGGGCGGCGCCGTCGGAATGGGTGGCGCGGGCCACCAGTTCGGCGACGGTCGGTGCCTCGAAGAGGTCCCGGATCGCCAGCTCCGCGTCGAGTGCGGTGCGGGCCCGGCTGACCAGCCGGGTGGCCAGCAGCGAGTGCCCGCCCAGATCGAAGAAGTCGCTGTCGATGCCGACGCTCCCCGCGGGCAGTCCGAGCACCTCCGCGAACAGGGCGCAGAGTGTCTCCTCGCGCGGGGTACGGGGAGCGCGGCCGGTGTCCGTACCGGCGAGGTCGGGTGCGGGCAGCGCCCTGACGTCCAGCTTGCCGTTGACGGTCAGGGGCAGCGTTTCGAGGGTGACGAGCGCGGCGGGGACCATGTAGTCCGGCAGTCCGGCCTTCAGGTGGCCGCGCAGCCGCCGGGTCAGCGCGTCGCCGGTCCCGGCGCCCTCCTCCGGCACCACATAGCCGACCAGGCGCTTGGTGCCCGCCCGTTCCGACACGACGACCGCGGCGTGCGCGACCTCGGGGTGTGCGGACAGGGCGGAGGAGATCTCGCCGAGCTCGACGCGGTAGCCGCGGATCTTGACCTGGTCGTCGGTGCGGCCGAGGAAGTCGATCAGCCCGTCGGGGCGTTGGCGCACCAGGTCCCCGGTGCGGTACATGCGCTCGCCCGGTTCACCGAACGGGTCGGCGACGAACCGCTCGGACGTCAGCGCGGCCCGGTCGTGGTAGCCGCGGGCCAGGCCCGTACCGGCGATGTACAGCTCTCCGGGGCTGCCCGGCGGGACGGGGCGCAGCATCGGGTCCAGCACGTGGGCGCGGGTGCCGCGGATCGGCACGCCGACCGTGGAGGTCGCGCTGTCGGCGGTGGACCCGCCGAGCGTGTTGATCGTGTACTCGGTCGGCCCGTAGAGGTTGTAGCCGTAGGTGCCCTCGGTGCGGCGCAGCCGGGTCCAGACCGTGTCGGGGACGGCCTCGCCGCCGAGCAGGACCAGTGCGGGCCGGTGCTTTCCGGCGGCCTCGTCGCGGTCGAGCAGGCCCTCCTCGATGAGCAACTGGGCATAGGTGGGCGTCACGTTGACCACGTCTATGCGGTGGCTGTCGCAGTACGCGACCAGCGCCTCCGCGTCGCGGCGCAGCTGTTCGTCGCAGACGTGGACCTCGTGGCCCTCGACGAGCCAGAGCAGTTCCTCCCAGGACATGTCGAAGGCGAAGGACACGGTGTGCGCGATCCGCAGCCGCCGGCCGCCGGCCGAGGCGATGGCCGGGTCGAAGATCTCCTTCTGGTGGTTGAACTGCATGTTCGTCAGTCCGCGGTACGGGGTGACGACGCCCTTGGGGCGGCCGGTCGAACCCGAGGTGTAGATGACGTAGGCCGGGTGGTCCAGGCGGCCCGGCACGCCGTGCGCGAACGCGGGCCGTTCCGGGTCGGTGATCGCGTCGCCCGGGAGCGCGGCCAGCTCGGCGGCCACGGCCGCGTCGTCCAGGAGGAGTTCGGGGGCGACGGGGCCCTCGGAGTCGCGCAGGGACGGGGCGACGGCGGTGGTGGACACCAGGCAGAGCGGTCCGGTGTCGCGCGCCATCAGGCGCAGCCGGTCGGCGGGGTGGTCGAGATCGAGGGGCAGATAGGCGGCGCCGGTGCGCAGTACGGCGAAGAGCGCGGCGACCATCTCGATCGAGCGCGGCAGGGCGAGCGCCACCACCTTCTCCGGACCGGCTCCCCGGGCGAGCAGCAGCCGGGCGAGCCGGTTGATCCGGGCGTCCAGCTCTGCGTAGGTGAGGGCCCGCTCGCCGAAGACGAGCGCGACGGCGTCCGGGGTGCGGGCGACCTGGGCGGCGAGCAGATCGGCGACGGTCTCGTCGGGCACCGGCTCGCGGCCGCTGCGCTGCGCGGCGGCCGTCGCGGTCCGCTCGGCGGGCAGCAGCAGGTCGACGCCGGCGGTCCTGGCCCCGGCCGGGTCCTCGCCGTCGAGGCCTTCCGCGAGCCGGCCGAGCACGGCCGTGAACCGGTCGAGGATGGTGGTCGCGGCCTCGGTGTCGAACAGGTCGGGCCTGGCCGCCAGGGTGATCCGCAGCCGGCTGCCGGGGGTGACGATCAGGGTGAGCGGGAAGTGGGTGCCGTCCACGTTGGACATGGCGGTGATGCCGTGCCGCCGCCGCAGTTCGGCAGCCCGGTCCTCGCCGTCGGCCGAGCGCAGGACGAACAGGGTGTCGAAGAGCCGGCGGTGGCCCGTCTCCTGCTGCAGGGCGCCGAGTCCGACGTACTCGTACGGCATGACGGCCGCGCGCTCGGACTGCATCCGGCGCATCAGGCCGAGCAGCGGCTCGTCCGGGGTGAACGCGACTCGCGCCGGGATGGTGTTGAGGAACATCCCGATGATTCCGGCCGCGTCCGGGACGTCGGCGGGCCGCCCGGCGACGGCCGTGCCGAAGGCGACGTCGGCGCGGCCGGTCATCGCCGAGAGCACCAGCCCCCAGGCCGCGTTGAGCACGGTGTTCAGGGTGAGCCCGTGCCGGCGGGCCGTGGCGCGCAGCAGTTCGCTGGTCCGCGCCGTCAGCACGGTGTCGTGGTCGGCCGGGATGACCGGGCCGGTGTCGCGACCGGAGGGTGCGAGCAGGGTCGGCTCGTCGAAGCCGGAGAGCGACCGGCGCCAGGCGGCGAGCGCGGCCCCGGTGTCCTGCTCGTCCAGCCAGCCGAGGTAGTCGCGGTACGTGCCGGGGACCGGAAGTCCGGTGGCGTCGCCCGCGCGCTCGTACAGCGTGAACAGCTCCTCCAGGAACAGCCACGCGGACCAGCCGTCCCACAGGATGAGGTGATGGGTGATCACGAGCCGGTCCCGGCCGTCACCGAGCCGGATGAGCAGCAGCCTGCACAGCGGGGGCGAGGACAGGTCGAAGCGCTGCCTGCGGTCGGCGGCCAGCAGTTCCCCGGTCCGGCTGTGCTGCTCAGCGGCGGACAGCCCGGAGAGGTCCTCCTCGACGAGCGGGATCTCGGCCCCGTCCACGATGAACTGGACCGGGCGGGGCAGTCCGTCGGCGGTGAATCCGGCCCGTAGACCGGTGTTGCGGGCCAGCAGCGTCCGGCAGGCGGCGCGCAGCCGGTCCGGGTCGACGCGGCGGTCGAAGTCCAGGGTCTCCTGGGAGAGGTAGACGTCGAGCGCCTCGCCCGAGTCGTAGGTGGCGTGGAAGTACATGCCCTCCTGGAGGGGGGAGAGCGGCCAGACGTCGGCGACCGGGAGTCCGGCGGTGGCGGCGACCCGTTCGGTCTCCTGCGGTGACAGCACCAGACCGCCCAGCGGGGTGGCCGGCTCCTGTTCCTGTGCCTGCGGGGTGCCCGCGGCGGAGGTCAGCTGGGCGAGCAGGGCCCGCAGGGCGGGGTCCACGTCCGCACCGGACCGCTCCTGAAGGGCCAGCACGGCTCTGAGGGCGGCGGCCGCCTGCCCGGCCTCGGCTGCGGGCACGGTCACCGCGTCGGCGGAGTCGGGGGCGGCGGCGGCCGGTTCGGGGACTGAGGGGACTGAGGAGACTGAAGGGGCTGAGGGGGCTGAGGGGCCGGAGACGGCGGTCTGCGCGGCGGCGGCCAGCGCGGCCGGGGTCCGGCACTCGAACACGTCGCGGGGGCCGATCGTCAGCCCGCGCGCGCGGGCCCGGGTGGCGACCGTGATCGAGCTGAGGCTGTCGCCGCCGAGGACGAAGAAGTCGTCGTCGGCACCGATCCCGGGTACGCCGAGCACCTCGGCGAAGATCCCGCACAGGGCGCTCTCGCGCGCGTCGCGGGGAGCCCGGCCACCGGTGCGGGCGGCGGGTGCCGCGGACGGCAGAGCGTTCTGGTCGAGCTTGCCGCTCGGGGTCAACGGCAGTTCGTCCAGGGCCAGGACGGCACCCGGCACCATGGGGGCGGGCAGCACGTCCGCGAGCGCCGCGCGCAGAGCCTCGGTGTCCAGGACCGTACCGGCGCCGGCCACGGCGTAGCCGGCGAGTGCGCCGTCGCGGACGATCACCGCGGCACGGGCCACGCCCGGCAGGCCGGCCAGAGCCGCCTCGATCTCCCCGAGTTCGATGCGGTTGCCCCGGATCTTGACCTGCCGGTCGGTGCGGCCGAGGTACTCGACGGCGCCGTCGGTGCGGCGCCGCACCAGGTCACCGGTGCGGTACATGCGCTCGCCCGGTCCGCCGAACGGGTCGGCGACGAAGCGTTCCGCGGTCGTACCCGGCCGGTCGTGGTAACCCCGCGCCAACTGCACACCAGCGAGGTAGAGCTCCCCCGGCACCCCGTCGGGCACCTGGCGCAGGAACGGGTCCAGCACGTGCAGCCGGGTGTTCCACACCGGACGGCCGATGGCGACGGCGGCTCCGGCGTCACCGTCGGCGCCGTGGTCGTAGTCGTAGGAGGTCACGTCCACCGCGGCCTCGGTGGGGCCGTAGAGGTTGTGCAGCGGTACGGGGGCCCGTCCGGAACGGGCCGTCAGCTCCGACCAGTTACCGGCCTGGGCAGCGGTGAGGGCCTCGCCGCTGCAGAACACCCGCCGCAGGCTCGCCGCCCAGTCCGGGTGGTCGGTGGCGGACTCCAGGGCCTGGGTGAACGCGGCCAGCATGGACGGCACGAAGTGCAGCATGGTGATCCGCCGCGCCCTGATCAGCCCGGCGAGGTAGCCGGGGTCGCGGTGGCCGCCGGGACGGGCGAGGACGACGGTCGCGCCCTCCACCAGGGGCCAGAAGAACTCCCACACGGAGACGTCGAAGGCCGCCGGGGTCTTCTGCAGGACCCGGTCGTCCGCGCCGAGTCCGTACTCCCCCTGCATCCACGCGAGCCGGTTGACGACGGCCCGGTGGGTGACGGCGACGCCCTTGGGGCGGCCGGTGGAGCCGGAGGTGTAGATCAGATAGGCCGGGTGGTCGGGACCGGCCGCCCGGACGGGGACATCGGCGACATCCATCGTGCCCGGGTCGTGCCGGTCGACGAGGAGCAGGTCGAGGTCCGGTACGCCGGGCAGCCGCCCGGCCGCCTCCGCGGTGGTCACGACCGTACGCGCGCCGGAGTCGCCGAGCACGAACGCGACCCGCTCGGCGGGGTAGTCGAGGTCGACCGGCAGATAGGCGGCGCCGGTCTTGAGGACGCCCAGCAGGGCGACCATCAGTTCGACCGACCGGGGCACGGCCACCGCGACGTAACGCTCCGGGCCCGCGCCGCGCGACCGCAGCCTGCGGGCCAGTGCCTCGGCCCGCAGGTCGAGCTCCGCGTAGGTGAGCGTGGTGTCCTCGAACACGACGGCGGGGGCATCGGGGGTACGTGCCGCCTGCGCGGCGAACAGCGAGGCGAGCGTCGCCTCGGGAACGGGCCGGGAGGTGGCGTTCAGCTCGGCGAGGTGTGCGTGTTCCCGCGCGGACAGCAACCCGGTCCGGGCCACCGTGCGACCGGGCTCGGACACCAGGGTGCGCAGCAGTGCGGTGAAGCGGTTGGCGAGGACGGCCACCGTCACCTGGTCGAAGCGGGCGGCGTCGTGCTTGAACCGCAGCAGCAGCCCGGCGCTGTCCGGCTCGACGACGAGCGCGAGCGGGTAGTGGACGGCGTCGGAGACCTCGTTGCCGGTGATGCGCAGTGCGTCGGGTCCCCGGTCGGCGGTCGGCTCCGGGGCCGGGTGGTTCTCGAACACCACGAGTGTGTCGAAGAGTTCGCCGCCACCCGCGAGCCGCTGGATGTCGGCCAGGCCGAGGTGCTGGTGGTCCAGGAGCGCGGTGTGCTCGTCCTGGACGCGGCACAGGAGTTGGGTGAGTGACTCCTCCGGGCGCAGGCCGACCCGGGCGGGGACGGTGTTGATGAACAGGCCCACCGCGGAGTCCAGGCCCGCGACCTCGGTGGTCCGGCCGGACACGGTGGTGCCGAAGACGATGTCGCGGCTGCCGGTGAGCGCGCCGAGCAGCAGCGCCCACGCGCCGTGCACGACCGTGCTCAGGGTGACGCCGTGGGTGCGCGTGTACGCGGTGAGGGCCGCGGCGAGCTCCTCGGGGAGCCGGGTGTCGACCTGTTCCGGCCTGGCCGGGGCCCGCTCGTCGTCCGCCGCCGCGGAGAGGGCGGAGAGCCGGGTCGGCCCGTCCAGTCCGGACAGCGCCTGCCGCCACGCGTCCCGTGCGGAGTCCCGGTCCCGGGTGGCCAGCCAGGCCAGGTACGGGTGGGGGGAGGGCGGTGCGGGGAGTTCCTCGCCCCGGTAGGCGGCGGTGAGTTCGCGCAGCAGTACGGAGACCGACCAGCCGTCGGCGACGATGTGGTGCAGGGTCAGCAGCAGCCGGTGCCGGTGGCCGTCCCTGACGAGGGTGGCGCGCAGCAGCGGTGGCCGGGCCAGGTCGAAGCGCTCGGCGCGGTCGGCCCGGAGCACGTCGTCGAGGGTGGTCTCCGCGGTGTCGGCCTGCCGCCAGGGCAGGGTGACCTGGCCGGCGAGGCGCTGGACGACCTCGCCGCCGGGGATCTGGCGGAACGAGGCGCGCAGCAACGGGTGCCGGTCCAGGAGCAGTTGCAGAGCTCCGCGCAGCCGTTCCGGGTCGACGGCCCCGTCGAGTTCCAGGAGTTCCTGGACCAGGTAGAGGTCCGCGGAGCCCGCGTCGAACGCGGCGTGGAAGAAGAAGCCCTCCTGGAGCGGGGAGACGGGCAGGGCGTCGCCGTCCAGGCCGTCCGTCTCGGGGGCGGCCGGGGCCCGCGTCGTTCCGGCGGCGCGGGCCAGGGCCTCGACGGTGCGGAGCCGGAACACCTCGCGCGGGCTGATCGTGAGCCCGGCGTCACGGGCCCGGTTCACCAGCTGGATCGCGACGATGCTGTCGCCGCCCAGCTCGAAGAAGCTGCTCCGGACGCCCACGGAGGGCAGGCCGAGCAGTTCGGCGAAGAGCGCGGCGAGCACGGTCTCGGCCGGTCCGGTGGGTGCGTCGGTGCCGCTGACGGCCGTCCACCGGGGCTCGGGCAGGGCGCGGCTGTCGAGCTTGCCGTTGGGTGTGAGCGGGAGGGGGCCGTCCAGGACGACGACGGCGGTGGGCACCATGTGGTCCGGCAGCGCGCCGGCCACCTGGGCGCGTGCGGCGGTGACGGCCGCCTCGGTGGCGGCGGCGTCGTGGCCGTCCCCGACGAGGTAGGCGACGAGGCGCTTGACGCCCCGGTGGTCGTCACGGACGAGGACGGCGGCCTGGGCGATCCCGGGGCCGGCCATGAAGGCGCTCTCGATCTCGCCGGGTTCGATCCGGTGGCCGCGGATCTTGATCTGGCCGTCGGCGCGGCCCAGGAACTCCAGGTTGCCGTCGGCGGCCCAGCGGACCCGGTCGCCGGTGCGGTACATCCGGGTGCCGGGCTCTCCGTACGGGTCGGCGACGAAGCGCTCGGAGGTCAGGGCGGACCGGCCCAGGTAGCCGCGGGCGAGGCCGCGCCCGGCGACGTAGAGCTCTCCCTCGACGCCCACCGGCACCGGACGCAGCGCCGCGTCCAGGACGTAGGTACGGGTGTTGGGGTCGGGCCGGCCGATGGGGGTGGGGCCGGGCCGTCCGGAACGGGCGGGCCACAGCGTGGAGTTGACGCTCGCCTCGGTCAGTCCGTAGGCGACGACGACCTGGAGCCGGCCCGACCAGCGGGCGATCAGCTCGCTCGGGACGGCTTCGGTGCCGACGACGAGGACGGCGCCCTCCGGCAGTTCGCACTCCTGCGGCAGCGCGGAGACGAGCGACGGGGGCAGGATCATGTGGGTGGCGCGGTGGTGGGCGATGTAGTCGGTGAGGGCGGGGCCGGCGACCCGCCGCTCGGCGGGTACGACGATGATCCGGCCGCCGGCGCACAGCGACATGATCAGGTCCCAGACCGTCACGTCGAAGCCGACGGAGGCGAACTGCACGACGCGGCTGTCGGAGGTGACGCCGATCCGGTCGGTGGCCGTGGCGACGAGGCTGCCGACGCCGTCGTGGGTGACGATGACGCCCTTGGGGCGGCCGGTGGAGCCCGAGGTGTAGATGACGTAGGCGGCCTGGTCCAGGGCGACCGGGGTGCCCGGGTCGGTGTCGTCCTGGGCGGCGAGGGCGGCGGCGGTGGCCGGTTCGTCGAGCAGGAGGTGGCCGGCGTCCGTCACCGGGAGGTGGTCCGCGAGTTCCCGGACGGTGAGCACGGTGGTGGCCCCCGCGTCGGACAGCATGTAGGCGGTCCGGTCCTGGGGGTGGTCGGCGTCCAGGGGGAGGTAGGCGGCGCCGGCCTTCATCACGGCGAGCAGTGCCACCACGAGTTCCGGGGAGCGCGGGAGGGCCACGGCGACGACGTCGGCGGCGCGCACGCCGCGGGAGGTGAGGAGCCGGGCGAGCCGGTTGGCGGCGGCGTTGAGCCCGGCGTAGGTGAGTTCGCGGTCCTCGCAGACGAGCGCGACGGCCTCGGGCGAGCGGCGCACCTGTGCCTCGAAGGCGGCGGGCCAGGACAGTTCGGCCACCTCGCGCGGAGAGGTGGCGAGCTCCCCGAGCAGCCGGCCCCGTTCGGCGCCGGAGGTGAGCTCGATGCGGCCGACGGGCCGGCCGGGGTCCTCGGTGAGGGCGCGCAGCACGGTGAGGAAGCGGCGTTCGTGGTCGCGGAGGGCCTCCGCGTCGCAGAGGTCCGCGTCCGCGTCGAGGTGGACGGCGATGCCCCGGCCGCCGCGGGTCTCGGCGAATCCGAACGCGAGGTCGCTGACCGGGCCGAGCCACTCCGGGCGGAGTGCGGCGTCCAGCCCCTCGAAGCCGAATCCCTCGCCCCTGGGCAGGATGTTGACGGTGGGGCCGACGAGTTCCGGGACGCCGTCGACCAGTCCGAGGTCCCTGGCCAGCTCCTCGGCGCGATAGCGCCCGTGCGCGAGCGCTTCGGAGATCTCCTGGCGCACGCCGTCGACGAGGGCCGCGCCCGTGGTGCCGGGGCGGACGGTCAGCCGGAGCGGGACGATGTTGGAGACCATGCCGGGGACGACGGCCGACACGGCGTCCTGGCGGGCGGCGACCGGGAGGCCGAGGACCAGGTCCTGTTCGCCGGTGACCCGGTGCAGATAGGCGGCGACGGCGGCGACCAGCAGCCGGGACGGCCGGACGCCCGCGTGCCCGGCGGCGATGTGCAGCCGCTCGGCGTCCCGCTGGGTGAGTGCGACGGTGCGCCGCAGCCGCCGTGCCATCAGGGACGGGGCGCGCTCCACGAGGCGTACGGGTTCCGGCCGGCCGGCCAGGTGCTCCTGCCACCAGGCGCGGTCCCGCGCGTGCTGTGCGCAGGCGCGGTAGTCCCGGTCGGCGTCCACGAGCCGGGTGAGGGACCAGTCGGGGCGGGCGGGGGCCTGGGCGCCCAGGGTGTACAGCTCGCCGGCCCGGCGGGTGATCAGCGTGACGCCCGTGCCGTCGAGAACGATGTGGTGGTAGCGCTGGTACCAGCGGACCCGGTCGTCCGCGAGCCGCAGCAGCGCCTGGGCGAAGAGCGGTGCCCGGCCGAGGTCCACGGGCCGTTCGCGTTCGGCGGCCGTCCAGTCGGCGGCGGCCGTCTCGGGGTCCGGGGCGTCGCGCAGGTCGACGACGGGCACCTCGACGGGGACGGCCGCCGGGGTCTGGCGCGGGCCGCCGTCCCCGGGGGTGAACGCGACGTGCAGGCAGTCGGCCTCCCCGACGGCCTGCCGGACGGCGGCGGCGAGCCGGCCGAGGTCGGTGGCGCCGTACAGGTCCAGGGCGAAGACGATGTTGTAGGCGGAGCTGTCGGGCTCGATCTGCTGGGCTGACCAGATACCGGCCTGCCCACCGGTCACGGGGGTTCCGGCAGCGGATGTCCGGTCCGACTCGGCGTCAAACATCGTACGAAATGGCCTTTCCCTGATGATGTACGGCAAGGAGAGGACGTCCCGTCCGACGGTGTGCCGGGCCGGCACACCGTCGGACGAGCACCCCTGTGCGGTCGTGCTGAGGTGGGGCGGTGCGCTACTTGACGGCTGTCAGCAGCGGCACGATCTCGTCGATCGCGTAGGGGATCGAGAGGACCGTGTTGAAGGAGAACGCGGCACCGATGTCCGGGCCCTGGTAGGGCACGAACAGGTCGCGCTTGTCCTTGCTGACCTTGAGGTTCTTGTAGAGCGGCTCGGCCTTGATCCGGTCGTTGGCGTCGGTGCTGGAGGTCACCCAGACCAGCCGGTCGACGTCGAGCACGTTCAGCTTCTCGGCGCTGAGTTCGGCGGCGTTCCAGCCCGGCTTGGCCAGCTTGTCGATCTCGGGCTTCAGCTTGAAGCCCAGCTCGGAGAAGAAGATCGACTTGGGGTCGGTCTTCGTGAACGCGGAGTACTTCCCCGCCTCGAAGCTGTCGGCCACGGCGAGGGTCTTCGTGGCGAACTCGGGGTGCTCGTCACGGACCTTCTCGAAGTCGGCGTCGATGCCGGTGATCAGCTTCTCGGCCTGGGCCTTCTTGCCGAGCGACGTGCCGATCTGGCGGGTCATCACCTGCCACGAGGCCCCGTAGTCGGGCAGGTCCTTGGGCTGGGCGACGACCTTGGTGAACTTGGAGAGGGTGTCGTACTGCTCCTTCTTCATCCCCGAGTACTGGGCGATGACCAGGTCGGGCTTGAGCGCGGCGATCTTCTCCATGTTGTACTCGTCGCGCTCGCCGACGATGTCCGGTGCGCCGGACCCCCACTTGGCCTTGGTCCAGGGCCACTTGCCGTACGGCTTCTCCTTGAACCAGTCCACCGAGCCGACGGGCTTGATGCCGAGTGCGAGGACCGCGTCCTGGTCCGAGAGGCCCAGGGTGACGATCCGCTTGGGCTCCGTCTCGATGGTCGTGCTGCCGTACTTGTGCTGGACCGTCACCGGGAAGGCTCCGGACTTCGCGCCCGCCTCGGCCGAGGCACTGGACCCGGCCTTGTCGTCGCCGCCCCCACAGGCGGCCAGAGCGACGGCGGCGACGGCCGCGACTGCCACTCGGGGAGCGAATCTGACGAACCGCGTCAGCGCGGGGCGTGTACCAGTGGACACGGATGTTCCTTTCAAGGGGTTTTCACTGTGCGTGCCGGGCGCGCCGCGTACAGGGGTACGGCCGGCGGGCCGGGCGGTATGTGGGGGGGCGGACCGATGACGGACCAAAAATGAGAGCGACTAGGGCGTGGCGACGCCGTCGGCGAGCGGGCGGGGCTCGTCCGAGGCGTTCTTCAGGCCGCGCTCGACGATCGAGTCAAGGATCTCTCCGACCCTGATCGCGGTGTTGGAGAGCAGCGAGGACGTGATGCCGTGGGTGTGCTCGGTACCGCCCTGGAGGTAGATGCCGCAGCGCAGTTCGTCGTCCGTAGCGATGCGGTAGTCGCGCTCGACGCGGACGCGGCCCTCCTCGTCGCGGTGACAGTGCCGCGCGACGTCTCCGAGGAGGCCGAGGGGCTCGACCGGGCTGTACCCGGTGGCGAGGACCACGACATCGGCCTCCAGCGTGCTCTCCTCGCCGGTGACCAGGGACGTGACGGTGGCACGTACCTTGTCCCCGGCCTCCTCGACGCCGGTCAGCCGGGAGATGTTGACGAAGCGCAGCCGCTCGGTGCCGAGCACCTTCTCCTGGTACGCCTGGCGGTACAGGTCGTCGATCAGGTCGATGTCCACCACGGAGTAGTTGGTGTTGCCGTGGTAGCCCATCAGCTTGCGCTTGATGTCGTCCGGGGCGGTGAAGTACTCGTCGACCGCCTCCGGGTCGAAGATCCGGTTGGCGAAGCTGCTGTCGTCGGCCGGGCTGTAGCCGTACCGGGAGAAGACGGCGCAGACCTCGGCCCGCGGGAAGCGGCGGTGGAGGTAGGCGACGTTCTCGGCGGCGCTCTGGCCGGCGCCGACCACGACGAACCGGGTGGGGTCGGTGCCCTCCAGGGCGTCGACCTTCGCGAGCAGGTCGGAGTTGTGCCAGACCCGGTCCGTGCGCTCGACGCCCTCCGGCATCAGCGGGCGCAGCCCGGTGCCGACGACGAGGTTGCGGGCGCGGTGGACCACCGTCTCGGTGCCCGAGCGGGCCGTCACGTCGACGTACTCCACGACTCCGTCACGCAGGACGGGCTCGACGGAGATCACCTCGTGGCCGTACGAGACCATGTCGTCGACCTTTTCCGCGGCCCACTCGAAGTAGTCGTGGAACTCCACGCGGAGCGGGAAGAGGTTCTTGCCGTTGACGAAGTCGATCAGCCGGCCCCTGCTCTGGAGGTAGCGCAGGAACGTGTACTCGCTGGACGGATCCCGCAGCGTCACCAGGTCCTTGAGGAACGACACCTGCATCGTCGCGTCGTCGATCAGCATGCCGCGGTGCCAGCCGAAGGCGGGCTGGCGCTCGAAGAAGTGCGCCGTCACCGCCTCCTGCCTGCCGACAGGCGCGTTGTGCTCGCTGAGCGCGATCGCCATGGCCACATTGGACGGCCCGAAGCCGATTCCTATGAGGTCGTGGATCAGAGGTGCGTCGCCAGGATCAACCTGTGACATGTCACTCCCATCGTGCGGGACAGCCGCCTGTCAGGCGTGGACGAAAAGAACGGGACGCGGGCCCACCGAGAGCGGCAGCCAGTCGAACTTAGGTAAAGCTAACCTGACTTCAATGACTCTGTCGACCAGACAAAACGGGACCAATAACCAAGCGCCCTACCTAACACCCCAGAAATCAGGGCCCGTTGCATCATTAGGTAAGGCTTGCTTTACTTGGCGCGGATCAGTCGCTCACCTGAGGAGGAACCCATGCGGGTCGCCATGTTCGGTTACCAGACCTGGGGCCACCGCACCCTGCAAGCCCTCCTGGACTCCGAACACGACGTGGTGACGGTCGTGACGCATCCCAAGAGCGAGCACGCGTACGAGAAGATCTGGAGCGATTCGGTCGCGGACCTGGCCGAGGAGCACGGCGTCCCGGTGATCATCCGCAACCGGCCCGACGACGACGAGCTGTTCCGGCTGCTCCAGGAGGCCGCCCCGGACATCATCGTCGCCAACAACTGGCGCACCTGGATCCCGCCGCGCATCTACGGCCTGCCCCCGCACGGCACCCTGAACGTCCATGACTCGCTGCTGCCCAAGTACGCCGGCTTCTCGCCGCTGATCTGGGCGCTGATCAACGGCGAGAGCGAGGTCGGCGTCACGGCCCACATGATGGACGAGGTGCTCGACGCCGGCGACATCGTCGACCAGCGCGCGGTGAAGGTGGAGCCCGCCGACACCTCCGTGGACCTCTTCCACAAGACCGTCGAGCTGATCGCCCCGGTCACCATCGGCGCGCTGGACCTGATCGCCTCCGGGCAGACCGAGTTCACCCGGCAGGACCGCTCGCAGGCGACGTTCTTCCACAAGCGCGCCGAAGAGGACATCCGCATCAACTGGGACTGGCCCGCCGACGCGCTGGAGCGACTGGTCCGCGCCCAGACGTCTCCGTACCCGAACGCCTTCACCTTCCACCGCGGCAAGCGGCTGGAGGTGATGTCCGCCGTCGTGTCGGAGGGCCGCTACGGCGGGACGCCCGGCCGCGTCTTCTACCGCGAGGGCGAGGGAGTCGTGATCGTCGCCGGCGCCGACGCCCGCACGGGCCTCAACAACGGCCTCGCCCTCACCCGGGTACGGACCGAGGACGGCCGGGAGCTGCCCGCGACCGAGTACTTCACCTCCATGGGCGGATACCTCACCAACCGCCCCTGAGCAGGGGAAGCACCGGCCCGGCCGGGCTCCGGTCGCCCCCACGTGCCGCGGGAACGACCGGAAAAGGGATCCGCGAGCCCGGAGGAAGAACGCGACATTCTTCGCACGCTATTTTGCGACGCAGACGCGCCGGTGAGCCGCTGCCAGTTCGTCGATGACCACCAGCGCCGCTCCACGTGAAGCGGCGGCGACATCCCCCTCGGGATCTCCCGCTCGAGGTTCTACTACTGGCGCCGCACCAGAGACCGCGCGGGCGGTCCGGCAGACCGCCGAGGCCGAGCTCGCGGCCGTATACGCAAGGTCTACCAGGACTCCCCCACGGCACCTACGGTGCCCCAGGATCACCACCAAGCTCCGCGACGAGGGCGGCCGGCGGTCGGGCGGAGAGCGCCCCCGTCGCCTCGGCGTGGACGGTCATCCCTGCGGCTCACCTCCGCGCGAGCGGAGGTGAGCCGAGGAAGACCAGACCTCACCGACTCGCAGTGGGCCGTCGCCGCCTGGTGTCCGCTGGTGGATCGCACTGCGCAGCTAGGACCGGCAGGTGCGCGTCGCAGCCACCTTCGTTCGTGAGGACAGCGGTCTCCACAAGGCGTACGGCGACCCCTTCCGCGTACCGACCGAATGCCGCTGTTTGCCTTCGTGTTGGGACACCTGCCAGCTACTCACGACACGCGCCTTCGCACAGCAGCCGCAGGACCCGCCCGGTCCCGTTCAATGTCTGATCCGCCCATCGAAGTCACCGATCCGGTCACCGTTGCTTCCCAACTCGCCGTGTGGTTCGCAGCGTTCCCGCCCAGCTCCCCAATCCGGGCCCACAGGACGCCATTGGGCGTGAGGCCGCCGAGCTGCTGCAGTGGAGGGCGACCGCACGTGGAGGACAACGGACGAGCCGACAACGGCCCGGACCTCGTGGCTTCGCGTCAGTCCGCGGTGCGTGCCGCGTCGCGCAGTCTGCGCCATGTGCGTACGACGGAGGGCAGTCCGGCGCGCTTGGCGCCGAGTGCGCCGGCCTCCCAGTCCCGGGCCGTCCCGGCGAATGTCTCCGCTCGAGTCGGCTCGGCCTGTTGCCCTGACTGTGCCGCCCGTGCGGCGAGTCGCAGGTCTCCTGGTTCGACCGTGGCGAGCTGCGCCCGGACATGGCTGAGCAGTGTGGCGCAGGCGTCTGCGATCGCGGCTTCCCCCAGCGGGCGCTCAGGGATGTCCAGTCCTTCGGTCAAGCACCGTTCCAGGGCCGTCCGCAGGTCCTGCAGGGAGAGGTCGCGGATCGTCAGCGACAGGTGGGCGGAGAGTCCGGCTTCGCCCACCGCGCGGTGGGCGAAGCCGCGCGGGATATAGAGCACGTTGCCGGGCTCGAGGACGCTGCGCAGGAGTTGGGGCGAGCGCTCGTCGTCCGGCAGCTCGCCCAACGACCAGTCCGCCGTCGTCGGCGCGCCGTGGACGTACCAGGTCTTGCGGCCGGCCACTTGGAGGGCAAACACGTCGGCGTCGTCACGGTGTATCGCGAGGCCCTGACCGTCTGCGGGCGTGACGAAGAAGAACGCCTCCACGCGCCGGTCGAGCTCCCCGGACAACCGCGTCACCAGTTCGCCCGTGGGGCGGTGCCACTGGTCGACATGTCGCAGGAGCAGCGTCGCCCCGGCGCGCAGGAGTGCGACGACCTTCGCGCGGTCGGCGAAGCCGTGGTGCGTTGTGCCGTTGACCACGCGGGACGTGGTGTACGCATCGGCCGGGACGGTGACCTTGTTGGAGCGGACCATCTCCAGGTAAGGGGTGCGCAGCAGCCCTGAGTCGAAGGCGGCGTCCAACTCGTCGAGGTCGAACGGCGAGGCGAGTGTCTCCGGCGTGAAGACCGCGGGCTCGCGCTGCCACTGGTGGCTGGTGAAACTCGTGACGTCGCCGACCCAGTCGGCCAGCGTGGGCGATTCCATAGCGTTTCCTGTGGGGTCAGGGTGTTCGGTACTCGCGGGCCTGCGGCGTCCGCCCGGAACGAGGGCTGGAGCGGGCTCCCCGGCGGGATCGGTCCTACGCGGTGGGCGGATTGCCTCTGCCGGCATCGGTGGGCGGCGCCGGGGCGTGGTGCCGGTCATGCCCCGGTTTTCACGTCGATCCGCACGGAGAGCAGGGAGCGCAGGGGGACGTGGGTCTCCTGCTGCGGGCTGCGGATGACGAGCTGGTTGTCGAGAGCGACGGTCAGCAGGCGTTCGGCGAGGGGTACGACCAGGTGCTTGGCCCAGCAACGGGCACCGTCGAACCCGAACGGCATGAACGCGGGCGTCTTCTCGGGATCCGCCACCCCGGCCCATCGCTCGGGCCGGAACCCCATCGGATCGGGCCAGTAATCCGGGTGACGATGCATCAGGAGGGGGAAGAGCGCGACGTTGTCCTCTGCGCTGATCTCGGGGTGCAGTCCGGTGTACGCCTCCCCGCCGGTTCGGTACAGCATCCACGCGGGCGGGAGCAGCCGCAGCGTCTCCCACAGAACCGCGGTGAGGTCGCCGCGGGCTTCCTCTCGTTCCCGCGCCGGCCCCAGGAGCCACAGTGCGTTGCCGGCCAGTGCGGCCACGCCGTCGCAGAGGGTGGCTGTCGCTCGCCGGTACATGGCGATGGCCTGCCTGCGCTCTTGGGTGCCGGAAGCGCTGCGGATCTGCTCGGCCAGCGCGGTGCGCTCGTGCCCGCCTTCGGTCTCCGGCCAGACGGTGATGGCACGGTCGACGATCCGAGAGAGCGTGTGGGAGCGCGTGACGCGACGTTTCGACAACAGGGAGACCGGCAGGGGGTCGGACGCGAAGAGCCACTGGCGCAGGTAGGAGGTGGCCGCGTAGGGCCAGGCGCCGTCCAGTCCGCTCGCCGGGGGCGGCGGAGTGCGGATGCCCTCCATGACGTCCTGCCCGAGCGCACGGATCGTCCGTGTCGCGCTGTCGTGGGGGATCTCGGCTCCCGCCGCGGGCTTGTAGACCGAGCGCTCCGTTGACAGAACAGGGCGCGCCGCGACGACTTCGGCCATCAGGTCACAGTCGGAGACGCCGACCGTGGTCGCGTCGATCCGGAACACTTTCTCTTCCCTGGCCAGCAGGTCCTGAATCCGCGGGGCGTAGACGATGGAATGGCTGCGAACTTCCGCCGGTGCCGCCTCTTCCACGAGAATCGCACCTCCATTGAAAATGGCAATTAAAGGGGTTCCCCGCCGCGGGCGGAGAGTTCCAGACATCGAACGGGCGGGACCGTGCGTTGCGCTGCGGCCCGGCCTGCGACACAACCCGATACGGTCGCGGTCGCCACGGACCGCGAAAACCAGAGAAACACCCCGGCGTTGACCGGGGAAACGACATGGTCGATTTCCCCAGCCAACGAATGGTGAACTAGATGACGTGCAGAACCCACGCGTGGTTGGCGAGGTCCTCGTCCTTCTTGAACTTCCTCACAAGCGCCTTGATCTTCTTCATGACTACTCCATTTCCTGGAATACGGACGCGACCAAAATCGCGCCCGTGCCATAACCGAAAGAGGCTGTCTTCCCCCAGCGGGGGATTATCACCATTTCAGTCGGCGCTTACGTTCCCCTAACGTTTCACTAACGTTTCGCACGGGCCATCGCCGCTTTGCCCCGGCATCATCTCGCTGGGGCTGGCGTGACGGATCAGGTCGCATGGGGTGACCTGACTCTTCCCGGTACGACGGAGCGGGGACGCGGAGCGGGTAGCTGACGGACCGCCTGCCGCCCGGCCGGAGACACCTTCGACCAGCTCACCATCACCCACCGTGCGGAAGCCCAGTGCACCGACGAGTTCGTACGCCGCCACCGTCACCGTGCTGTCCCCGCACCTGACCGCGGTCCCGACCGCTTCCCCACCTGCTGAACGGCAACGTCGAGGAATTCATCGAAGAGATACGGGCGTCTGCGCCTCGGAGTGGCAGGTGACCGGCGTGGCGTCGAGGTCCAGGACCAGTCCGGGCAGCATGTGTCCCGCGGCCCGGACCGCGGGTATGCCCTCGCCGCGTTCGGCGGCCTCTTTTCAGCCAAATCTCATAACAAGCTCTGAGTCACAGGTTCGGCTTACCGGGGTTGCGCACCCCGTGGTGCCACAAACGCACAACTGACAAGTGGTACGTCTGCACCTCAATCGCCGCCCCGAGGGGCACCGATTACCCCCGCGTTTCGCCGCGTAAACACCCTCTGACGCACATCCCCTTATGGCCGCACACCACCTTTTAGGTGCGCTGCGGCGACATGTCCAGCTTCGGTATCCGCGCAGGCGGGGGACGCAATACCTCCACATAACCCCAGGCGCGTTCACATAGGCTGCGCCTGCCTCTCCGGCACCCGGAGCGGCACAGAGGTGATGGACGAACACAGCCGTCCGTGCCGCGATCGTGCGGCACGGAGAAATAAATGTATGAGGTGATGTGTGTGCATGGCATACGTAGATGGGGGCCGGCGGCGGCAGCGCTGACGCTGCTGGCCGGAGTCTTTCAGGGAATACAGGCGTCCCCAGCGGCAGCAGTCGACTGCTTTCGGGAAACGTGTTCGGGAAAGGACCCCATTGCGATGGGGTGTGACGAGGACGCCGAGATTCTTCAGCAGGTGGCCACGGGGGACGAGTCGGTCTCGGTGCGGCTGCTGTGGTCGCCGATGTGTCAGGGAGTATGGGCAAAAGTCTCACGCGATCTCGACACATCGCCCGACTATGTGTACCTGACACTGTGGACGACACGCGATCCCGACGGCGGCGTCCAGGCCGGCGATACGGCGGGTCTTCTCGGCGACGGTGTGGCGGGCGCCTACACCAAAATGCGGAACTGGAAGAAGACGACGGCGAAGGCGTGCTGGAACGACGTCAATGCCACGTACGACCCCGAGCCGACGAGGTACGTCATCCAGGACCCCGGCAAATCCAATGACTGGCCGGTCGATGCGAGCCTCGCAGTCATGCACGGCAGATGCACGGACTGGATGTAAGGAGCATCGTGCGTAAAAGACGTCTTATACGACACTTGTCCATGAATCCGCTGGTCATCATGAGCGTGGTGGCGGCATCCGCCGCGCTGGTCCCGATGGCTTCCGCAGATACCACAACGGCCCCTGCCGCTACGGAAAGCACATCCCGCCTGTTCTCCGCGCCCAGCAAGGACCTGGGGGCGGACTACACCTCGTCGGCGGACAAGATCGTGCAGGCCACCGGCGACGCCGAGGGTCTGCACATCCTCGCGGCGCGGGAGAGCGACGGGTTCTCCTTCTACGAGATCGCCCGTCTCAAGCGTAAGGAACTGTCCGACGTCGGCCCGTGGACGGGCTACGTCTGCACCACGGGTTCAGGGAACTACGCGGCGGCGGTCTACGCACCGTCGGTCTGGTCCAACAAGGCCGGTGCCTACGCGAGCGGCGCTTTCGCCGCGGTGATCCGTCTTTCCGACGGCAAGGTCACCGAGGTTCCCGACCAGGTGCAGCTGGCCTACTTCACGCCGGGCTGTGGCGCGGGCGACGAGGTGGCGTTCACCTCCAGTTCGGCCACGGACACGTCGGTCGGCTCGACGACGGTGATCTCGGTCGACGCGGCCACCGGATCGGTGTCCTCCCGCCGCACTGTCGACGGCTACCTGACGCACGTCACGCCCACGCAGAAGGGCACCGTCGGCGTCCTCGCCGGCAATCTCGTCGACCTGAAGGACAACGGGAAGACGAAGCTGTCCGCCCGCAAGCTCTCCAAGGTACCCGGCCCGATGTTCGCGCTGGCCGCCTCGAAGAACGGCGCCGTGGACGTCGGCACGGTCGAGGGCGGGAGCAGCGTCATCTCCCGCTTCGACGGCAAGGCCTTCACCGAGCTGGGCCGGGCTCCGAAGGGCAAGGTGAAGCTCCTCCCCATGGCCAATGGCGACGCGGTCGTCGGTGACGTGAAGGGAATCGACACCGGCAAGGCCCCGGGACTCGCCAAGCACGCGGTGGACGGCCGTGTGGCCGGGATCTCGCGCCTCGGTCACCTGGTGACCCACTCGGTGTTCTCCGAGCAGATGAAGGGCATAACCGAGGGCGTCGGCTCGTCCCGGGCCAAGGGCGCCGGAACGCTGACCGTCAAGGCGACCGCGCTGAAGACGGGTGCGAAGGCCACCAAGCTCGTGGACGCCGACCGCAAGCGGCCGAAGTCGGACGCGTCGCTGCCGATGGGCCCGACCGCGTTCGTCATGTCCGATGACGACGATCCTCCCAACTGTGGTGAGGGCGGGCCGGAAACCCAGTGCCTGTCCGGGGCGGGTGCGGCCGTCCACGGCAAGATCGAGAGGATGGAAACCCCCTGCATCGTCAAGCGCAACGACCCCAAGCGTCAGGCTCTCCAGGCCAGCGCCAACCAGGTCGAGTGGGCTGTCGATCAGGCTGTTCACGGCCAACTGACGCTCTCGCGCCCGCAGAACTGGCACGACACCGGTCTTGCCGGCTACACCCCGCAGGGTTTGTTCCCCAAGCCGTCACTGACCGGCGGAGGCGAGATTCCCGCACAGGTCATGCTGGGCATCCTCGCCCAGGAGTCCAACTTCAAGCAGGCGTCCTGGCACTCCATGAACGGTGACTCGGGCAACGTCACCAGGTCCGACTGGCTCGGGAACGGGAACGGCACCCACGGATATCCCGACCGGACCGCGGCCGACTGCGGCTACGGCATCGCCCAGGTCACGACCGGTATGGACGAGGGGTACCCCGATCAGCTGGACACCTTGCACGCGGGCGCCGTCACCACGGACTACGCGGCGAACATCGCCGCAGGTCTGGGCATCCTGGCCGAGAAGTGGAACCAGCTCAAGGCGCTGGGCATGAATGCCAACAGCGGCAGCCCGGCGTACATCGAGAACTGGTACATGGCGCTGTGGGGCTACAACTCGGGCGTCTACACCGTCGGTACCTACGCCGGCCTGGGTTTCTTCAACAACCCGATCAACCCGAGCTACCCGGCGGACCGGGAGGCGTTCCTGCGCTACAGCTATGACGACGCCTCCCGCCCCGGCGAGTGGAACTACTCGGAGAAGATCCTCGGCTGGGCGGAGACCCCCCAGCGGACCTGGAACAACGAAGAGTCCTACGTCCGGCCCGACATGCCGCTGTCCGTCCTCAAGACTCCCGCGTACGGCCTGTTCTGCGACGCGTCCAATGCGTGTGACCCGGCCGTGGCGGACCCGTGCCCGAGCTGGAACAACCTGTGCTACTGGGGCAAGAGCGCGGAATGGATAGGCTCGCAGAGCACCAGCAACTCCAGCACCGAGAATCTCCGCTACTCGCTCGGCTCGTCGGAACCCGAGTTGCAGAGCAAGTACGACCACGGCAACTGCTTCGACTGGCCGAACGGCAATCCCAACGCCATCGTCATCGATGACCTCGGAGAGCACGAGGACACCTACGACTGCGGGGACTTCGAGGGGGCCTGGGACGGCAAGTTCACCCTCCAGTCCGGTGACAACTTCACCATGCAAAGGGGTGACAGCTCCTACCGCGCAACTCCCTACATCGGCAACATCGACCTTCACCAGCTCGGCGCCGGGTACGACCACCACGTGTACTTCACACACAGCTACGGCTACGGGGAGATCTTCCACAAGATCACCGGCCGGTGGCAGATCAACCCGAAACTGCTTCCTTCCGGAGACCAGCCCGGCAATCGCTACAAGGTCTATGTCCACCTGCCCAGCCATGGCGCCGAAGCATCGATCGGGTACGACTTCATACCGGGCGAGAACTCGGCCGGTGCCAAACCCGATCACTGCAGCATCAACCAGGGAACACGCAGTGCGGGCGAGGAGACCTGGGTCGAGATGGGCACCTTCACCTTCTGGAAGGGCGGCCGGATCGAGCTGGACAACATCCAGAAGGGTGCCACCGGAGACGACAACGTGGTGTTCGACGCGGTCGGCTTCATCCCGGCCTCCTTCGCCGACCCCGGCATCTGCAGCCTCAACGACGGCGGCCTGTGATGCGCACCGCCCTGCGCGTCCCCGTCGTACTGATGGCGGTCGCCATCGGTGCGGCGGGGGCCGTCTCCTGTAGCCGGAGCACCCCCGAGAAGACGGCGGCATCCGAACGTCCGACGGCTGCGGCGCCCAAGGCCGCAGCCACGCCGTCCGGCACGCCGGCCGAGACGCCTGCCACCGACTTGCCGAAGCACGCGGTGGCCGGAAAGGACCGGCCCAGCATCGGCGCGGGGGTCACGATGGCCGCCGGATACACCGGGAAGGACTTTCTCTCCCGGCTCGCGAAGGACTGGAAGCTGAGCCTGGACAAACCCGTCAGGCAGGAAATGCCCAACGGGAAGATGAGAACGTACATCCACGGACGCGGCGGAACCGGAAGCGGCACCGGAACGACGGTGTCAGCCGGATTCGCCGACCACACGAACCTGTCGTCCCTGCTGTGCGGGACCGGCACGGACAAGTCCGGCGCTCTCGACTTCCTCGCGGCCTGCACCGAGCTGGACGTGGCGGGAATCGATCACGCCAAGGCGTCCTCCTGGCTCAAACAGGCCAAGAGGGAAACCGACTCCCTGTACAAGGAGCGGGCTGCCGAGACCAAGAACAAGAAGGAGTACGTCGTCAGCGGAGTATTCACCTCGGGCCCCGTGGTGATGGTTCTGCACCGGGCGTACGACAAGTACTCGCTGCGAATCCTCGGAGGCGCGGCGGCATAGCGAGCGAACGAACGGACGCGAAGGGCCTTGCCGACGACGGCAGGGCCCTTATCCGTGATCATTCACAGCCCAAGGTCCACTTTCGATACACGGCCTGGTCAGGCCCATCCCTCGTCGAGGTAGACCGTCCAGAAGCCGTTTCCAACCTGACGGGTGGTTGGCCGCAACTCGCGCCCACGCTGGAACAGGCCATGGAGACCGTCCGGAACAAGGCGTACGTGATCCTCGACGGCACCGTGCTACCGATCGACCGCATCGCCGCCGACCAGCCGTACCACTCGGGGAAGAAGAAACACCACGGGATGAACGTGCAGGTCCTCGCGGACCCAGCCGGCCGTCTGATCTGAGCCGCGGACGCGCTCCCCGGAGCCGTGCACGATCTGACCGCGGCCCGGACCCACGGCATTCCCGCCGCCCTGACCGCCGACGGCGTCAAGTGCTGGGCGGACACGGCACACCAGGGCGCAGGTCCTGCTGTCCGCGTCCCGTTCCGGGGCAAGGGGCTGCGCGGTTGGCGTCGGCGTCACAACCGCGATCACGCCAAGATCCGCAGCCTCGGCGAACGTGCCATGGCCACCCTCAAATGCCGGCGGCTCCTGCGGAGGCTCCGCCGCAGCACCACCCGGATCAGCGCCGTCGTCCGCGCCGTCGTCGCCCTCGAACTCGCCACCTGATCGAGAGGGAAGGGGCTCAGTCTGCCTCGACGGCGCCGCCATCGGGCTGGAAAGGGCTGATACGCATAGACGTGAGGTCTGAAAAGCTCAGCAATTTCATGGGGTCGAGATAGAATTTCCAATGATTCCGGGCCGGACAAGCGCGACACGCGCCTTCCGGTTATCGCAATGACTGAAAACACCAGTGCTCCTCGTCGCGCTCTGGGAGTTGGTCGAACAACTCCAGCCACGATATTTCTTCCCGGTGGCATACGCATCGGCAACCTTCGCCGCTACAGCACAATCGATGTTACCCGAGACATTCAAAATTTGAACCCTCTGCCCACCGAGGAGGAACTCTCCGCAAACCTGTGGAATACTGGTGGGACCCAACGGGATATCGTTATCGTATGGAATTATGGTTTTTCTGCCTGCGTCAAGTTGATAAATTGGCAAATCTCCGAAACCTGCCACCATGTAGCCGCGCTGTTTGTTGTCGAAAAGGCTCGTCCCCGTTTTCCCGTGGACCCTCCAGTCAACTTTCACCGAGAATCTGACGAAGGAATCGGTGTAGGCGGACAACTCGAACGCCTCGGAATCCTTGGTGGTGAGTTGGACGGGAAAGCGCACCGCTGGGACCGTCGGTTTCACCCATATGTTGTCGCGAGACCCCAACTGCACAGGATCCTGATCAAGATTCATGTCCATGAGACGGTTGTTTGAGTTTGCTCCGCAGCCCGTCGTATTGGCGACGACCACCCCGCTCTTGAGTCTCGTACGGTTCGACACATCGACATGAATGCCCGTGATGAGAGAAGCTTCTCTGCTCGGCGTAGTGGCCGTTATCAAGAACTGCATCCCTCCGTACCCCGAAACAGGTACCCCGTCTTTCGCCAGTGCATCGAATGACAGGTTCCCCGATTTATTCATCTCGTTCGGTGTCCGATCGAAATACCAGCCCGCGGGGCACCCCTCAAGCGATCCAATTAAATGCAGAGGGGAATCGTCAGGAGTTGGAGATTCCGGCGCATTGTACGATATGCGACAATTTGCAGCCCCGGTGCATTTATTGCTGGGTCCACCTTGGCAAGCGGAGATCGCGAGGGTGAGGCAGGCCGCAAAAGCGGGTGCCCATACGCGCCTTACGGCAGTCATAGCGGCGAACCCTTACCTCTCGCTACTTTTCTGTGGTGTTGTCGATATTGCAGTCGACTTTAGTTCCACTGCAGTTGTTATTGATTCCCCCGGAGCTGGCTCCTGCGAATGTGACAATTGCGGTTATCGTGGCTGCAATGATTATTGCGGCCCCGCCGATCCATGCGGCAAGCACCTGATTATCGCGTCGGCTCCTACTCCCCCGTGGCATTTTTCCTCCTGAGATATGGGAAATTCGTCCCTTCCTGCCACAGCTTAGGGCTCGCGCGGGTCTTGGCGCAGGAGTTGCCGGACATCGACCGACTCTGATGCGTGATGAAGAGTGAGAACGCCCTCCACGATGTCGTTGATCCTGATTGGTGCCGCGACGGGGCGCCTCCAGGAGGGCGCAGACCGCGCCGTTTCCTGCTCCGGTGCCGCAACGGAAAGCGGTACGCCACATCACCGCACTGAGCCATTGCCCGGTACGAATCCGAAAGGGCGCCCAGCGGCATCTCGGGTTTCCGTACGTGGCGGCGACGGTTTCGGGTGGGCAGAGACGCCGACGGCTTCGCGTTTGCAGCGGTGGACCGTCGCGATCGGCCAGGGGCGGGGCGCGGACGGTGCCGTGAAACCGTGCGGACGAAGGTGCTCGTGATCCTGGATGGCACCCTGCTGCCGATCGGCCGGATCCGCTGCCCGGCGAGCAGGCCATGGCCATCCTGAAGGGCCGGTGCCTCCTGCGGAACTCGCTGCGTCACCAACCGGATCGCCGGCATCGCGAAGGACCGCCGTCGCCCTTCACCACGCCTCGACCTGAGGTTGGAAAAGGCTCCAGGTTTCTCCCACTGCCTTGTTCGGTTCGACCAGGGCCGCAACGCCCGCGATGACTGCCGGTGCGTCGGACAGCCGCAACGGGGAATCCGGGACATCGTTCCGGGTGTAGGTCGGCAACTCGCCGTTACAGCCGAAGACGTGGAGCGGCAGGGGCCCACGGTTGAACCATGGGGGCCGGTGTTCCTCCGCCCACGCGGCTGCGGCGTCGACGCGGTCCACGTGCGCCAGTGGGTGCTCGGGGGCGGGCCCTCCGCTGAACTGCACGAGGAAGCCCTCGGCGTCGACGGCCCACCAGCCCCATGTGAACCCTGGCCGAGGGTGTCGCAGGATCGTCGCCGTGCCGCCACCGTATCCAGGCCGGCACAAGGCTGGTGGAGATGACCCCGCACGTGGCCTGGTGCGGGTCGTGATGGATGCGACCCGCAGGTATTAAAGTGCGATGCGAGGTATGTGCGCGTCTATCCCATGCCGCGCACCGGAAAGGAACCAAGCCGTGCATGGAGAATACAAGGTGCCCGGCGGCAAGCTTGTCGTCGTGGACCTGGACGTCGACGAAGGCGTACTACGCGACGTGCGCGTCGCCGGGGACTTCTTCCTGGAGCCCGACGAGGCGATTCTCGCGATGGACAGGGCCCTGGAGGGTGCCCCGTCCTCAACGGATGCCGCAGGCCTGGCGGCCCGGATCACGGCGGGGCTGCCGGAGTCGACCGTCATGCTCGGCCTGACCGCGGAGGGCGTCGGCATCGCCGTGCGGCGAGCGCTGGCCCACGCAAGCGAGTGGAACGACTACGACTGGCAGTTGGTGCACACGGAAGCGCAGGCCCCGGCCCTGCACATGGCACTGGACGAGGTCCTCACCACCGAGGTGGCCGCCGGGCGGCGGGCGCCCACGCTGCGGGTCTGGGAATGGGCCTCGCCCGCTGTGGTCATCGGCAGCTTCCAGTCGCTGCGCAACGAGGTGGACCCCGAGGGGGCGGCAAGGCACGGAATGACCGTGGTGCGCCGGATTTCTGGCGGTGGGGCCATGTTCGTCGAGCCCACGAGCACCATCACGTACTCCCTGTCCGTGCCGGAGTCGCTGGTCTCCGGCCTCTCCTTCGCCGACAGCTACGCCTACCTCGACGACTGGGTGCTGGGCGCCCTCGGCGACATGGGCATCAAGGCCTGGTACCAGCCGCTCAACGACATCGCGACGGAGGCCGGAAAGATCGCCGGCGCAGCGCAGAAGCGGATCGTCGGTTCCAATGGTGGCCCTGGGGCCGTCCTGCATCACGTGACGATGTCGTACGACATCGACGCCGACAAGATGCTGGAGGTGCTGCGGATCGGCAAGGAGAAGCTCTCCGACAAGGGCACCAAGAGCGCCAAGAAGCGCGTCGACCCGCTCCGCCGCCAGACCGGCCTCGCCCGGGAACAGGTGATCGAGAACATGATCGCCTCCTTCCGCAACCGCTACGGGCTCACCACCGGCGACGTCACAGCCGAAGAGATGGCCCAGGCGGAGGAGCTGGTGCGGACGAAGTTCGCCACCGAGGAGTGGACCGCCCGGGTGCCGTAGCCGGGCCCCGGCCGCCCCTCGGAAAGGGCCCACCGGCCCTGCTCAGCGCTTCGGTTCGGGAGGGGTGACGAGCCCCGACTCGTAGGCGAGAACGACGAGTCGGGCGCGGTCGCGGGCGCCCAGCTTGATCATGGCGCGGCTGATGCGCGTCTTGACCGTGAACGAGCTGATCACCATGTGCGCGGCGGTCTCCTCGTTCGTCAGTCCTCGGGCGGCGAGGGCACTGACCTCGCGTTCCCTGCGGGTCAGGCTCTCGAATCCGGGGGCGGTGGAACGGTCCGGAGGCCGGGCGACGAACTCTCCGATCAGCCGGCGGGTGATGGCGGGCGTGAGCAGGGCGTCGCCACGGGCCGCGACGCGGATCGCCTGGAGCAGTTCGGCCCGTTCGGTGTACTTGAGCAGGCAGCCCGCCGCCCCGGTCCGACAAGACCCCGCGCTGGGGTCGGTGGTCGGCGCCTGCCGCCCGGAGTGACGCCTACGGCGCGGCGGGCGGCCGGTGTTCGTACCAGCGGCGGTCGGCCTCCAGCTGGGCGGCCAGCGAGATCAGCCGTTCCTCGCTGCGGGACGGGCCGAGCAGCTGGGCGCCCACGGGCAGGCCGTCGGAGGTGAACCCGGCGGGGACGTTGATCCCTGGCCAGCCCAGCACGTTCCAGGGCCAGGCGTACGGGCAGGCCTCGGCGATCGCCACATCGGTGCGCCAGGCGCTCAGCCCGTCGAAGCTGCCGATCCGGGGCGGCGGGAGGGCGGTGGTCGGAGTGAGCAGCACATCGAATCCCGAGCCGGCCCGGCCGCGGGAGGGGTGGAACAGCGCGCCGATCCGGCGGTGCTGGCGCACCTCGCGCTCCCTGGCCGCCCGCACCAGCCGGCCGCCGAGCCGGGTGCCGGTGCGCAGGGCGCTGCGGGTGCGCGCGTCCAGGAGCGCGGGCTGGGGGTGCAGCGCGGCGAGTTCGGCGATGCCCGCGGTGGCGCGGGGCACGAAGCCCAGGCCGATCAGCCCGTAGCGGGGCCGGGCCTCCTCGACGTGGTGGCCGAGTGCGGCCAGGGCCTCCGCGAGCGCGGCGACGGCGCGTCGTACCTCCGGGTGGGGCGCGGTCCGCGTGAGGGTGAGCGGGGGCCGCCAGGCGACGGCGATGCGCAGCCGTCCCGGGTCACGGAGGGCGGCGGCACGGGCCTCGACGGGCGGCGGGCGGTGCGGGTCGTCGGGGTGCGCGCCCGCGACGGCGTCCAGGAGCAGGGCGGCGTCGCCGACGGTCCTGGCCAGCGGTCCGTTGACGGTGAGGCCCTGGAAGGCGTCGCTGCGGGGGTGGACGGAGATCCGGCCGCGCTGCGGTTTGATGCCGACGAGGTGCGTCCAGGCCGCCGGGATGCGGACGGACCCGGCGCCGTCGGAGCCGAGCGCGGCGGGCACCAGCCCGGCGGCGACGGCGGCCGCCGAACCGCCGGACGATCCGCCGGGGGTGTGGTCGGTGTTCCATGGATTGCGGGTGGCGCCGAAGGCCGGCCCTTCGGTGAACGGCCACTGGCCCAGTTCGCAGGAGTTGGTCTTCCCGACGATGACGGCTCCGGCGGCACGCAGTCTGCGTACGGCCTCGCTGTCGGCGGTGGCGGCGGGCAGCTCCCCCGCACAGCCGAAATAGGTGGGCATCCCGGCGACATCGGTGTCGTCCTTGACCGCGACGGGCACGCCCAGCAGCGGCAGCCGCTCCCCCGCGGCCAGTCGGCGGTCGGCCTCGGCCGCCTCCGCGAGTGCGGCCTCGGCGCGCAGGTGCCGGAAGGCGTTGAGGGTCCCCTGGCTCGCCTCGATCCGGGTGAGGGCGGCGGAGACCAGCTGGGTGGCGGTGGTGCGGCCGTCCGCCAGGGCCCGTGCGCTGTCGGCCAGTCCGGCCGGAGCCGCCACGTCCGTTCCGATGGATTCCGTTGAGGACATGTGCTGCCCGCCTCCCTCGTACCGTCAGGTGCGCGCACCTGTCCGCCCGAACGAACTTACTGGAGGGTAACGAGTCGGGGCGGTCCGCTCAACCGTGCGGCGGGAGTGTCGGGGGCCGCTCTCGGGAACATGTGGGGCCGCGGAAGCACTCGCGTACCTCATGCGGCCCCACGAGCGCAAGGAGCCCTCCGGCCCTACGGCTGGACCGTGATCTTGCCGATTCCGGTACCGAGGCCTGCGCAGTGCGCGGTCGACTGGCCGGACTGGCCCGGGTTGAGCGTGACGTGCTCGCCGTCGACGTCCGGGGACCAGCCGCAGACCAGGTGCACCCAGAAGGTCTGCGTCGCGCCACCGTTGTTCCGGCACAGTGCGTAACCGGTGTGGTCGTCGCCGGCGTGCTTGCCCGTGTCGCAGGAGAGGCCCGGCGGCGTCGCCGTCGGGGCGGCGGCCGAGGCCGCCGCGGCCAGGCCGGCGGAGACCGCGAACGCCGTGGTCAGGCCCGCGACAGCGGCGCCCCACAGCACGGTCGCGGACAGACTCCGCATGGTGTTCCTCATGTTTTCCTCTCGGTCGTGACGAACCGGGTGCTCTGGCGCCCGTCCCCCGCCCACTAACCGAAAACGCCACAGAACGTCACTCTTCGCACCCACTCGGTGGCCGTCCGTCCGCCGGGCGGCGGCCCCTGCCCCGGCGTACGCTCGAAAGATCGGACCGCAGACCTGAACAGCCCCGCCATGACCCTTCGAGGAGGCGACGTGACCGGTCCACACCTCGGCACACGTGCTGCCGCATGGACCGCGGCGATCGTGCTCACCGTCACCGGCAGCGGCCTCGTCGGCGGCGTGGCGCAGGCCGACGACATCGGCGATCTCACCGCACAGCAGATCGCCGACCGCGCCCGCGACGCCCTGCTCGACGCACACTCCCTGCACCTGAGCAGCCGCGGGGACCTCGGCAGGGACAGTACGCCGATGTCCCTGGACCTCACCCTGGACCGGAGCGGCAACTGCGACGGCTCGGTGGATCTCGGCAACAGCCAGGGCTCTGCGCAGCTCGTCAAGCGCGGCAACGACGTCTGGGTCAAACCGGACGCGGACTTCTGGAAGAACCAGGTCCCCGACGGCGGTTCGGCCTTCGCCGCGATCCTGAACGGCCGCTGGATGAGGGCCTCCGCCACCGACCCCCGGCTGCTCACGCTGACGAAGGCCTGCGACCTCGACACCTTCCAGCAGCTGGTCAGCGACAACGCGGACAACGACGCCGGCACGCTCAACAAGGCCGCGCCGACCACCCTCGGCAAGGCGTCCGTGATACCGCTGACCAGGATGCGGCACAACATGACGCTGGTCCTGTACGTGGCGGCCACCGGAAAGCCGTACCCCCTGCGGCTCACCCTTCAGGGCGACGGGGCGGACGCGACCGTGAACTTCTCCGGATTCGACAAGCCGGTGCCCACGTCCACGCCGCCCCCGGACGAGTCGTTCGACATCAACGCCCTGCTGGGCCGTTCGACGGGGACGGCGTGACGCCGGGCCGGCCGGTGAGCACCACGTACAGCACCAGCGACGAGGCCAGCCCCACCGCCCAGCCGTAGTCGGCGAGGGGTTTCAGGAACGGGATCAGCCCACCGGCCGGGAACGGTCCCTTTCCGGGCTCGGAGTGGGAGCCGCCGATCGCCAGGACGCCGCCGACGGCGAAGGCGGTGACGGCCCGCCAGTTCCAGCCGTTGGTGTACCAGTAGCGGCCGCCCGGCCGGTAGAGGTCGGCGAGGTCGAGCACGGTGCGCCGGACGATCCAGTAGTCGGCGATGAGGATGCCGGCGACCGTACCCAGCAGCCCGCCGACGAGACCGAGCCAGGTGAAGATGTACAGCTCGGGCGTCTCGGTGAGCTTCCACGGCATGATCAGCACGCCGACGACACCCGTGACGAGCGCGCCGGTACGGAAGTTGATGAGCTTCGGCGCGAGGTTCGCCAGGTCGTACGCGGGTGAGACCACGTTCGCCGCGATGTTCACGGAGATGGTCGCGATGAGCACCGTCACCAGGGCGTAGAGCAGCCCGAAGACGTTGTCGGTACGTGCGACCAGCTGGACCGGGTCCCAGATCGCCTCGCCGTACACGGCCTGCGAGCCGGAGGTCACCAGCACCGAGAGCAGGGCGAAGAGCGTCATCGTGGTGGGCAGACCGAACGACTGGCCCCGGATCTGTGCGCGTTGGCCCGCGCCGAAGCGGGTGAAGTCGGGGATGTTCAGCGAGAGCGTCGCCCAGAAGGCGATCATGCCCATCAGGGAGGGGAAGAAGACCGGCCAGAAGTCCTTGCCCCAGCCGAGCTTCGAGGGCTGGTCGAGCAGGGGTCCGAAGCCGCCCGCCTTGACGGCGACCCAGACCAGCAGCACCACCGCGCCGACGATGACGAACGGCGCCGCCCAGTTCTCGAACCGGCGCAGGGCGTCCATCCCCCGGTAGATGATGGCGAGTTCGACGGCCCAGAACACCGCGAAGCAGAGCCAGAGCGTCCACGGCTGCCCGCCGATCTCGGACGCCTTCGCCCAGCCGCCGAAGATCTTCCCGAGCAGGGTGAAGATGCCGACGCCGCCGATCCAGGTCTGGATGCCGAACCAGGCGCACGCCACCGCGGCCCTGATCAGCGCGGGCAGATTGGCGCCGCGCAGCCCGAACGAGGCACGGGCGAGCACCGGGAACGGGATGCCGTACTTGGGTCCGGCGTGCCCGGTGAGCAGCATCGGGCCGAGGACGATCAGGTTGGCGAGCGCGATGGTGAAGACGGCCTGTTTCCAGTCCATGCCGAGGGCGACGAGGCCGGAGGCGAGCAGCCAGGACGGGATGTTGTGGGCCATGCCGACCCAGAGCGCGGCGAAGTTGTACGTCGTCCAGTCGCGCCGCTCCAACGGGACGGGCAGCAGGTCGTCGTTGACGAACCGGTTGTCGGTGGGGACGGTGCCCGGGGCGAGTTCGATACGGCCGGGGGCCTCGGATATCCGGTCCTGCGGTGGTGGCGGTGGGACGGTCGATGTCATGACGGCTGGACCCTTCGCTCGGAATCGGTGCCGTGCGGGGCGGGGCGGTGCGACCGGGGAGGCGGTCAGTCGGAGAGGGCGGGGATGATCTCGGCGCCGTAGGCGTCGATGGTGGCCTCGCGGGCGTCGTGCATGTTGTAGACGGCGAACTGGTCGACGCCCAGGTCGCGCAGGGCCCGGAGCTTCTCGATGTGCGCCGCCGGCGGTCCCAGCAGGCAGAACCGGTCGACGATCTCGTCCGGTACGAAGGCCGTGTCGGGGTTTCCGGCCCGGCCGTGGTGGCTGTAGTCGTAGCCCGAGCGTCCCGCGATGTACGCGGTCAGCGCCTCGGGGACGAGACCGGAGTGCTCGCCGTAGCGGGTGACCAGGTCGGCCACGTGGTTGCCGACCATGCCGCCGAACCAGCGGCACTGTTCGCGGGCGTGGTCGAGGTCGTCGCCGACGTAGGCGGGGGCGGCGACGCAGATGGTGACGGAGTCCGGGTCGCGGCCCGCCTCGGCCGCCGCGTCCCGTACCGCTTTGATCATCCATTCGGTGAGGAAGGGGTCGGCGAGCTGGAGGATGAAGCCGTCGGCCTTCTGCCCGGCGAGTGCCAGGGCCTTGGGGCCGTAGGCGCCCATCCAGACGGGCAGCTTGCCGTCCTTGATCCAGGGGATCTGGACCGGCTGTCCGTCGATGACCGCCTCGCGCCCCTCGGCGAGGTCGCGGATGGCGTCCATCGCCTCGCCCAGCCGGGCCAGGGTGTTGGGGCGGCGGCCGGCCACCCGCATCGCCGAGTCGCCGCGTCCGATGCCGCAGACCGTCCGGTTGCCGTACATGTCGTTGAGGGTGGCGAACGTGGAGGCGGTGACCTCCCAGGTGCGGGTGGACGGGTTGGTGACCATGGGCCCGACCACGAGGCGTTCGGTGTGTTCGAGGATGCGGCTGTAGATGACGAAGGGTTCCTGCCAGAGCACCGCCGAGTCGAAGGTCCAGCCGTAGCGGAAGCCGTTGCGCTCGGCGCGGCGCATCAGGCCGACGACGGCGGAGGCGGGCGGGTCGGTCTGCAGGACGAGTCCGAAGTCCATGCCAGGTGCTCCTAGTCCAGGTACTGACAGGTGGCGCGCGGGGTGTACATGCCGTGGCCGGCGCGGCCGGTGAACGTACGGCGGTCGATGACGACCTCACCGCGCGAGAGCACGGTCTCCACCTGCCCGGTGAGCCGCTTTCCCTCGTACGCCGAGTAGTCGACGTTCATGTGGTGGGTCTCGGCGGAGACGGTCTGCTCGGCGGCCGGGTCGTAGATGACGACGTCGGCGTCGGCGCCCGGGGCGATGGTGCCCTTCTTCGGGTAGAGGCCGAACATCCGGGCCGGCGAGGCGCAGGCGATCTCGATCCACCGGCGGCGGGAGATGTGGCCGTCGACGACCGCCTGGTGCAGGAGGTCCATCCGGTTCTCCACGCCCGGCATTCCGTTGGGGATCTTCGAGAAGTCGCCGCGGCCCATCTCCTTCTGCCCGGAGAAGCAGAAGGGGCAGTGGTCGGTGGAGACGACCTGGAGCTCGTTGTTCCGCAGGCCCCGCCACAGCGCTTCCTGGTGTTCCCTGGGCCGCAGCGGTGTGGAGCAGACGTACTTGGCGCCCTCGAAGTCCGGCTCGGCGAGGTTGTCGGTGGAGAGGAAGAGGTACTGCGGGCAGGTCTCCCCGAAGACGGGAAGCCCCTTGTGGCGGGCTGCCGCGACCTCGGCGACGGCCTCGTCGGCGGAGACGTGCACCACGTACAGCGGGGCGCCGGCGACGCGGGCGAGCTGGATGGCGCGGTGGGTGGCCTCGGCCTCCAGCGCCACCTTCCGGACGTCTCCGTGGTAGCGCGGATCGGTACGGCCCTCGGCGAGCGCCTGCTCGACCAGGACGTCGATGGCGATGCCGTTCTCCGCGTGCATCATGATCAGGCCGCCGTTGGACTCGGCCCGTTGCATGGCCCGCAGGATCTGGCCGTCGTCGCTGTAGAAGACGCCGGGGTAGGCCATGAACAGCTTGAAGGAGGTGACCCCCTCCGCCACCAGCAGGTCCATCTCCTTGAGCGAGGACGCGTTCACGTCGGCGAGGATCATGTGGAACGCGTAGTCGATGGCGCAGTTGCCGTCCGCCTTCGCGTACCAGGCGTCGAGTCCCTCGCGCAGCGAGCGCCCCACGGACTGGATCGCGAAGTCGACGATCGTGGTGGTGCCGCCCCAGGCCGCCGCCCGGGTACCGGTCTCGAAGGTGTCCGCGGCGAAGGTGCCGCCGAACGGCATCTCCATGTGGGTGTGCGCGTCGACGCCGCCCGGGATGACGTACTTGCCGGTGGCGTCGATGGTCCGGTCTGCGGTCCAGCTCGCTGCGGCGTCGGTGCCGTGCGCGGCGAGCGCGGCGATGCGGCCGCCCTCGACGAGTACATCGGCATGGATCTCGTCGGATGCGGTGATGACGAGGCCGCCGTGGATGACGGTGCGGCTCATGTACCCCTCCTCACTGTGGCGGAATGGGTCTACGCACGTAGACCAGTGCGTGGTGAAGAACGTAGAAGTGGGTTGCCCACTGTGGCAATACCGCTGCGGCTAACCGCTGAAGACGTTTCCGTTTCACCCGTCCGGCACTCCACCGGCCCAGCGCGCGGCCCACTGCCCGGCACGGTGCGGCCGCGCGGGTGCGGCCCCGGGCCGGGTCGTATACGCCGATGTGCCGGGCCCCGGACGGGCGAGTGCCGCGAGTCCGTGCGGGGGAACCCTCCGGACGGCGAACGGCGGTCCTTCCCGGACCCGGGGTGCGGCCGCCTAGCTTCGCCCCATGATCAGAAACGCAGTCATCGCCTCGGTCGTCCTGTGCGCGTCGTTCGCCACCTCTCCCCCCGCCGGCCCGTCCGACGGCTGGCAGCGGGTCGGCTCCGGCAGCCGGGGCGGGGTGAGCGGCATGGCGACGGCCGAGGGGGCGCCCGTGGGTGACGGCCTGGCCGATGCCGTCGTCGTACGGGGCAACTCGGGGGCCCGCGAGTCCAGGGTGGCGACGGTACGTCTGCGGCCCGGCCAGGACCCGGTGGTCAGGGAACTCCCGTGGTTCGGCGTGCTCCCCGCCGGTCTGGAGGCACTCGACGCGGTGCCCGGCCTCCCCGGGCACTACATCGCCGTGACGGGCGGGGGCGACGCCTTCCACATCGTCGTGGAGCACGGCCGGGCGACGGTCGAGGGCGACCCCGTCGCGCTGCCGGGCCGGCGCGACGGCGACGCCTACGAGGGCTTCGCGCTGCACCGGGACCGCTCGGGCAGGACCTTCGCGGTGTGGGCGACGCGGGGCGGCGGCGAACGGCCGGCCGTCGTGCGCGCCTCCTCGGTGCGCATCGGCGCGTACGGCCCGTACTTCGGCACCGTCAGCGCGCGGCAGGAGTTCGCCGTGCCGTTCCCCGAGCAGGCAGAGGTACGGCACATCAGCGACCTGAAGGTCCTCGACGACGGCACCGTCATGGTCTCGTCGGCCTCGGACCCCGGCGTGGACGACGGGCCGTTCACCTCCGCCGTCTACGACGCCGGCCGGCTCACCGTCAACGTGGCCCATGACGCGGTGCTGCGCCTGAAGCCGACGCACGAACTGGTCCCGCTGGCCCTCTTCACCGAGCGGGACGACCGGAAGATCGACGCCATCGCCTTCCTGCCCGGCCGGCGCGCAGTCTGGGGCACCGACGACGAGAGGAACGGGGGCTCGGTGAAGTTCGACCGCGTCGGACGGTAGCCCGACGGGCGGAACCGGTCCCGTCCGGCCACGGCGGGCGCGCCGCACCGGCGGCGCCCCCTCGCCGTGACCGGGAGCGCCGCACCGCCGCGGGCTCACCCCGCCGCTTGCAGCGCGTCGGCGAGGATCTCCGCACCCTCCTCCGCCTCCGGGATGGAGAGCGAGAGAGGCGGGGCGATCCGCAGGACGCTGGTGTTGTGGCCGCCGCCCTTGCCCAGGAGGAGCCCGCCCTCGCGGGCCGCCTCCAGGACGGCCGAGGCCGCTTCGGGACTGGCCTCGTCCGTGCCGGGCTTCACCAGCTCGATCCCGATCATCAGGCCCCGGCCGCGCACTTCCCGGACGCACTCCGAGCCGGCGGTGATCGCCCGCAGCCGTTCGATGAGCAGCCCGCCGACCCGGCGGGCATTGCCCTGGAGATCGTGTTCGAGGAGGTACGAGAGGTTGGCGAGGCCGGCGGCCATGGTGACCGGCGAACCGCCGAACGTCGAGATGGAGTTGGCGTCCAGGCAGTTCATGACTTCGGCGCGGGCGATGACGCCCCCGACCGACATGCCGTTGCCGATCCCCTTGGCGAACGTGACGATGTCCGGCGGACCGCTGCCCCCGTGCGCCTGCCAGCCCCAGAAGTGCTCGCCGGTACGCCCCCAGCCGGTCTGCACCTCGTCGGAGATCCACAGGATGCCGTGCCGGTCCAGGACTTCGCGGAACGCCGCGTACAGCCCGTCGGGCGGTGAGGTGAACCCGCCCACGCCCTGGATGGGTTCGGCGATGAGCGCGGCGGCGTCCCGGGTGTGGCCGAGCAGGTCCTCCAGGTCCGCCACGCAGGCCGCGATGAACTCCGCGTCGCTCAGGTGCGCGTACGGTCCGCGGGTGCGGACGCCCCCGTGCACGTACAGCGTCTGGAGCGGTGACAGGCCGGTGGGCGACCACGCGTGGTTGCCGGTGATGGAGACCGCGGAGAAGGACCGGCCGTGGTAGCTGTTGCGCATCGCGAGGATCTGGTTCGACCTGCGGTACGCGGTGGCGAGCAGGAGCGCCGTGTCGTTCGCCTCGGTACCCGAGGTGGTGAAGAAGACCCGGGCGTCCGGGATGCCGGAGAGGGTGACGACGCGCTCGGCGAGCTCGACCATCGGCCGGTTCAGATAGAGCGTGGAGGAGTGGATGATCCGCCCGGCCTGCTCGGTGACGGCCTTGGTGACCTCGGGCAGCGCGTGGGCGGTCATGGTGGTGAGGATGCCGCCGAAGAAGTCGAGGTAGCGGTTGCCGTCCGCGTCCCAGACGTGGCGGCCCTCGCCGTGGGTGATCTCCAGCGGGTGCCGGTAGTAGAGCGCCATCCAGTCGGGGCTGACGGCGAGGTGGCGGTGGTGCAGGCTGCTCACGGCTCCACCAGTCCCTCGTACGCGTCGGGTCGGCGGTCCCGGTAGAACGCCCACTGCTGGCGGACCTCGTCGATGAGCCCGAAGTCGAGGTCGCGGACGAGGAGTTCCTCGGCCTTGTCGCTGGCCACGTCCCCGACGAACTGACCGCGCGGGTCGACGAAGTAGCTGGTGCCGTAGAAGTCGTTGTCGCCGTACTCCTCCTGGCCGACGCGGTTGATCGCGGCGATGAAGTACTCGTTGGCGACGGCGGACGCCGGCTGTTCCAGCTGCCAGAGGTAGCCGGAGAGGCCACGCGAGGTCGCCGACGGGTTGTACACCAACTGGGCTCCGTTGAGTCCGAGTTGACGCCACCCCTCGGGGAAGTGCCGGTCGTAGCAGATGTAGACGCCGATCCTGCCCACCGCTGTGTCGAAGACCGGCCAGCCGGCGTTTCCGGGCTTGAAGTAGTACTTCTCCCAGAATCCCTTGACCTGCGGGATGTGGTGCTTGCGGTACTTGCCGAGATACGAGCCGTCGGCGTCGATCACGGCGGCGGTGTTGTAGTAGAAGCCGGACTGCTCGACCTCGAAGACCGGGACGACGATCACCATGCCGGTCTCCCGGGCCAGTTCCCGCATCCGCTGCACGGTCGGGCCCTCCGGCACGGCCTCGGCCCAGCGGTAGTGCTCGGGGTCCTGTACCTGGCAGAAGTAGGGGGCGTTGAACACCTCCTGGAAGCCGATGATCCCCGCCCCCTGACGGGCGGCCTCGCGGGCGTGCTCCTCATGCTTGGCGATCATGGATTCGGTGTCGCCGGTCCAGGTCGCCTGGACGAGTGCGGCGCGTACGACGTGGGACATGAGCTGCTCCTTCGACGCGGCGTCAGAGAGCCTCTTGGCATTTTCTACGCCCGTAGACACGTGCGTAGAGGAGAACGTAAGCCCCGTCACACAGCGGGGCAAGACCATCGCCGTGAACCAGCGGAGTCGATCATGTTTCGCACCCGTGCGGTCCAGCCCGGGAAACAGGGCCGGTGGGCGGGTCCCGGTGCTATCCGATCCCCGCCACCCGCAGCGCGTGCACCACGTCCCGCTCCCGCGCCTCGGACACCCCGCGGGCCGCCGCCAGCAGTTGCGGTACGAGATGGCGCGGATCGCCCTCCGCGATCCTGGCCGCGTCCTGCGGGGTCCTGACCCGGACGAAGGCGCCGAGCAGCGCCTGCGCCTGGGTGCCCCGGCCGGCCCGGTCGAGCGCGACCACGGCATCGGCGATCTCGGCGGCGGGCCGCGCCACCCCCTGGCGCAGCAGCCGGCCGCTGTCCTCCGGCCGCCCCGCCCCGGCCAGTGCGGCGGCCGCCGCCGCGAGGACGGCCGGGGACAGCGAGGAGACCTCCCACAGCAGCGTGCCCCAGTCCGCGTCGAGCCCCGCCCGCTGGAATTCCGCCGCCAGCACCGGCAACCGGTCCGCGGGCAGCCCGGCCGCCTCGCAGAGCACCCCGTGCGCCTCCCCGCTGCGGCCCTCCGTCCGCAGCCGGAGCAGAACCGCGACGGTGTCCCGGGCCGACTTCAGCGCCGCGGGGTCCGGAGCGGGGGCGGCACGCGTGGCCGGGTCCCCGTCCTCGCCCCGCGCGCCGCCGAACCGGGCGCCGCGCGGCACGGCGGCCGTCACCGGTGGCACGGGCAGGAGGGGCGCCACGGAGACCGGGCTCTCGTCGTCCACGTCGAGCCCGGCGAACCGGGCGCCCCGCGGCCTTCCGCGCACGGGCGGGGCGGGGGCGGGGCCCGGGTCGGGCAGGGAGAGGCCGGGCGGGACGGGGGCATACTCAGCGGGCTCAGGGGGTCCAGCAGGCTGAGCGGGCTCCGGTACGGCTTCGGGGGCGGCGTCCCAACCCGCCCGCGCACCGTCGCCGGGCGCCCCGGCCACGGAATCCGTCTCGTCGCGGAACCAGCCCCCGGGCACCGCCAGCGCCGCCAGCCGCCGGCGCAGCTCCGCGCAGCGGGCCGAGGCGCGTTCGTGGTCGTCGCGGGCCCAGGCGGCCGACTCGGCGTCCAGCGCGACCGTCTCGCCTCCCGCATGGGCCGTACGCAGCCGCCGGGCGGCGTGCGCCTGTTCCCGCAGCATCAGTTCCAGGCGCTCCACGAGCTGCTGCCTCCCACCGGGGCGGCGGTCGTGGGCCGCGGCCGAGGCGGCGTAGAGCTCGGCCGCGCGTACCGACTCCAGCTCGGCGAACACGGTGCCGCGCGCCGTCGCGAGATCCGCGAGGAGCGACTCCATCACATCCCAGGGCGGGATCTCGGCGCCCTCCAGACAGGCCCGCATCCCTTCCGGATCGCGTCCGTGGAAGACCCCGTACCAGCCCCGCGCGGGATCGAGCAGCTGCGTCAGGTATCGCAGGTAGCGCGCGAACTCGCTTATGGACACCGCATGTTGATGCACCGTCACCGTCGCCCTCGGCCGCCGTCGGCTGGAACCTTCCAGTCCGCAGGCATTCGACCGCAGGTGTGTTACGGGACGACTACGCGCTCTTTTCGGCCTTGGTGCGAGCGGCGCACGAGCTCGGCGGCGCGCGCCGCCGGCGGTACGGGCGTCCGGGGCTCAGAAGGTGACGGCGATCCCGGTGTGCGGCCGCTTGCCGCGCCGGACGATCATCGCCGGGTAGTCCAGCAGCCAGTACTTCCAGGTGTACTTGCGGCTGATGGCCCGGCGCACGGCATCGGTGCCCTCGGCGTCGAGGAGCCGGCCGGTCCCCTCGGCGCTCGCGGCGCCCGGCGCGATCCGGCCGCGGGCATCACAGACGGTGACGAGGACGCGGCTGTCGTTGCGCAGCCGCTTGACCTTCCACGAATCGGTCTTGGTCCAGATGAGCAGCTCGTCCCCGTCGACGGCCGCCCAGACCGGTGTGGCGACGGGCGTGCCGTTCTTCCGGTACGTGGTGAGGCTGACGTACTCGCTTCGGGCGAACTCCTGGAGGCTCATGGCGCAACCCTACGCACCGCAGGGGCGCGGCCCGCTCCCACCTCACCCCTTCCGCTCCGGCTACCCGGCCAGCGGCACGACGTCCGGCTCCGGGGCGCAGCGCATGAGCAGCTCGTCCATCGAGAGGCCGAGCGCGCCGGCCAGTGCAGCGACGGTGAAGAAGGCGGGGGTGGGGGCGCGGCCGGTCTCGATCTTGCGCAGTGTCTCGGCCGAGATTCCGGCGTTGCGGGCGATGTCGACCATGCTGCGGCGGCCGCGCGCCTCGCGGAGCAGGCGGCCGAGCCGCTCGCCTCGCAGGTGCTCTTCTGGAGTCAGGGGCGTTCGTACCATGCCGTCATTCTAATACCGCTTGAACCGGTATAGTAATTGGTATGGTGCAACTCAAGACAGACACATCCATCGAAGCCATGCGCGAGGCCGGCCGAGTCGTCGCGCAGATACTGGCGGCCACCCGGGACGCGGCGGCGGTCGGCGTCTCACTGCGGGAACTCGACGAGGTGGCCCGCGGCGTCCTGCGCGAGGCGGGCGCCGGGTCACCGTTCCTCAACTACCGGCCCGACTTCGCCCCGGTCCCGTTCCCCGGCGTGATCTGCACGTCGGTCAACGACGCGGTCGTGCACGGAATCCCGACGGACCTGCGGCTGCGCGACGGCGATCTGGTGAGCATCGACGCGGGCGCGAAGCTCGGCGGCTGGGTCGGGGACTCGGCGATCAGCTTCACCGTCGGCCGCGCCCGGCCCGCGGACACCCGGCTGGTCGAGACGGCGTTCGCGGCGCTGGAGGCGGGCATCGCGGCGGCCGTCGTCGGCAACCGGATCGGTGACATCGCGCACGCGATCGGCCGGGTCTGCCGTACGGCCGGCTACGGCATTCTGGAGGGGTTCGGCGGCCACGGCGTGGGCCGGTCCATGCACGAGGACCCGGGCGTCCCCAACGAGGGACGACCGGGTCGCGGGATGCCGTTGCGGCACGGAATGGTGCTGGCGATCGAACCGATGCTGCTCGGCGGCGGCCTGGACACGTTCGACACCGACCGGGACGGCTGGACGCTGCGCACGACCGACGGCAGCAGGGCCGCCCACGCCGAGCACACGGTGGCGATCACGGACGACGGCCCCAGGATCCTGACCGCGCTGTGACAGCCACCGCGGACACGGCCTAGTTGTTCTGCAGGAACTTCTTGGCGAGGGCGTCCCCGGCGGTCACGGCGGCGTCGTGGCTCTCGATCGGAGACACTTCGGAGTTCTTGAACAGGATGTACGTGACCCCGGATTCGGCGCCGCCCGTCTCCGGGTCGGGGTCGATGCCGAGGGCCTTCGCCGTGGCGTACGAGGCCTCGCCGATGATCTTGTCGGGGCCGGTGTCGCCGACGACGGCGTACTCCACCTTGCCGCCGTAGATGACGGCGACGACGCCGCCGCCCTTGATCCCGGCGCTGCTGTAGTTCCAGATGCCGCTACTGCTCGGCACGACGACGTACGGCAGCTTCTCCGCGCTCAGCGGCTTGTCGCCCGAGGTGTGGAACGCGGTGTCGTCCTGGAACCAGGGGTCGGTGTTCGCGTTGCAGGCCGTGGTCACCTGTCCGTCGCAGTCGATGTCCATGTCGGCCTTCCAGAACACCGCACCGTTCTTGCCGCACACCGGCACCGTGGCCGATGTCTCCTCGTCCGTACGGTACTTGCCGTTCGAGATCTGCGAACAGGACGAGACCTTGGCCAGCAGGCCGGCCGCACTGACGGAGCCCTCCCTGATGCCGGAGCCGGTGCCGTCGGAGAGGCGGGCGGTGTGGGCGACGGTTGCGAGGTGCACCGCGCCCGGGTGCGCGTTCCGTGCCGCGGTGGGGGAGCCGCCGGGGGCGGCCTGTGGCAGCGATCCGGCCGCGAGCAGAGCGGCGCCGGAGGCTGCGGCGAGGGCAAGCGTTCGCATACGCATCGTGGGGGTGCCCTTCGATGAGGAAAGTTTCCTTACCGAGATGCCAAGATGCTCCCCCTGGCATGCCCACGTCAATACTCCCGAGGGCCGGCCACCGCGTTCACCACGCGACGGCCGGCCCCCGTGTCTCGTTGTCGTCGGCCCGTCAGGACCGGCCGGCCGGCCTCACCACCATGGCCGAACCGCCACCCCGGCGTTCCGGCTCCGCGGCCGCGAGCCATCGCCCGTCCGGCAGCCGCTGCACACCCGTCGCCGCACCGATCTCCGGGTTCGGCTTGAAGACGTGCCCCAGGGCTTCGAGTTGTGCCCGCACCGGGCTGTTCCACAGCCCCGGTTCGAGCTCCGTCGTCGCGGCGTTGCGCTGGCTGGCGCGGGGCGCCGCGATGGCGTCCACCAGGGAGAGCCCCCGGTCGACCTTGCCGATCAGGGACTGCAGCACCGTCGTGATGATCGTGGCGCCGCCCGGCGAACCCAGGGCCAGCACGGGCTGCCCGTGCTTCATCACGATGGTCGGCGAGATCGACGAGCGCGGCCGCTTGCCCGGACCGGGCAGGTTCGGGTCGTGGACGGCCGGGTCGGCGGGCGCGAACGAGAAGTCCGTCAGCTCGTTGTTGAGCAGGAAGCCGCGCCCCGGGACCGTGATCCCGCTGCCGCCGGTCTGCTCGATCGTCAGGGTGTACGCGACGACGTTGCCCCACTTGTCGGCGGTCGTCAGGTGCGTGGTGTTCTCCCCCTCGTACGTCGTCGGCGCGGCCTTCCCGCCGGTGGCGCAGTCCGCCGGGTGACGGGGGTCGCCCGGCGCGAGCGGGCTGGTCAGCACCGCGTCGTCCTTGATCAGGCACTCCCGCGAGTCGGCGAACCGCTGGCTGAGCAGTTCCTTCGTCGGTACGTCCTCGAACTTCGGGTCGCCGACCCAGCGCCCCCGGTCGGCGAACGCGATCCGGCTCGCCTCGATGTAGCGATGCAGGTACTGCGCCTCGCTCGCCTTCGAAAGGTCCGTGGACTCAAGGATGTTGAGGGCCTCGCCCACCGTCGTACCACCGGAGGAGGACGGCGCCATGCCGTACACGTCGAGCCCCCGGTAGCCGGTCTTCGTCGGCGCCTGCGGCAGCGCCCGGTAGGAGCGCAGGTCCTTCGCGGTCAGGTCGCCCGGCCGCACCGCCCGGGAGGACTTGGGGTCCACGGGCGGATTGCGTACTGTCCGCACGACATCCTCGGCCAGCTTGCCCCGGTAGATCTCGTCGAGGCCCTTGCGGCCGACCTCGTCATAGGTACGGGCCAGATCCGGGTTCTTGAACACCGATCCGACCACCGGCAGTTGGCCACCGGGCAGGAAGAGCTTCCGGGTCGCCGGGAAGTCGGCGAACCTGGCCTGATTGCCCTCGGTCTGGGAACGGAACGTGCTGTCGACGACGAAGCCGTCCCGGGCGAGGCGTTCGGCCGGTTTCAGCACCTGCCGGAGCGATTTGCTGCCCCAGGTGTCGAGTGCGCTCTTCCAGGTGGCGGGGGTGCCGGGGGTGCCGACGCCGAGTCCGCTGGTGACGGCGTCGGCGAAGGCGAGCGGCTTCCCGTTCTCCATGAAGAGCGAGGAGTCCGCGCTGCGCGGTGCGGTCTCCCGGCCGTCGATGGTCTGCACGGTACGGGTCCTGGCGTCGTAGTGGACGAAGTAGCCACCACCGCCCAGCCCCGCCGAGTACGGCTCGGTCACCCCGAGCGCCGCCGCTGTCGCCACCGCCGCGTCGGCGGCGTTGCCGCCCTTGCGGAGCACCTCGATACCGGCGGCGGTCGCGTCGGCGTCGACGCTGGAGACCGCTCCCCCGTATCCCACCGCGACCGGGGACTTGGCCGGCGGTGAGACCGGTGGCGCGGACGAGGACGGGGCTGCCGCCCCGACCGACGCCACCACGGCGAGAACACCTAAGAACGACACATTCCGCGCGACGGAACGTCGCATGCGCACCTCCACTGAAGGATCGTCCGCGCAGGGTAGCGCCGTCCCGGCCGCCCCGTCAGGTCCGCCTCGAACTTGAGGCCGGATGCCCGCCAACACGCCTGCCCATGACTGACGACACAGGCCACATCGTGCCGGTCGTGACAGCCCCCTGCGTCAGTGCCGCCCACCGGCGTTACGGACCCCGGCGGGGTGCGAAGGATTCGTCTGCCTGCGCACCCCTTGGGTGCTGATCCTGCCCGAGGTCGCCATCGCGGCGCCCCCCTGACGCCTGGACGGACCACCTCAAGTACACGGCCTCAAGGGGTACTTCACCCTGCCACGTCATCCCGTCCGTGGTACTACAGAGAGGGTTTGTCAGGTCGCGTGTCGAACGGGGTGTTGTGGTGGCTGTGGGCTATCTGGTGACCGTGGTGCTGGCCGTGCTGATCGTGGTGTTCTGCCTGGTGCGCATACGCGGGCCGCAGCCGCTCTTCTACTTCAGCTACCGGCTCGGCCTGGTCTTCAACGAGATTCCGCACGTCGCTCTCTACGCGCTGGTGGTCTCGACGGCGCTGGCCTTCTCGGAGGGCGACATCGCCACGACCGCCGACCGGGTGAGCGTCGGGGTGGCGGCCGTCGCGGCCGCCGGGCTCGTGGTGGTCACCCTGCGCGGGGTGCGGACGGCGTCCGTGGTGCGGGCCGCCCTGGACGACGCGTTCGGCGCCGGTACGGGGAGGCGCCGTCGGCCGCCGCTGGCACGCATCCTGCTCAGGCCCGTCTTCCGCCGCCGCCATGACGTCAGGCGGGTGGGCAACCTCAGCTACGGGGACGGAGGCCGCCGCAACCTCCTCGACGTCTACCACCACCGCTCGCGCCCCGAGGGCGGCTCGGTGCTGATCCACTTCCATGGCGGCCACTACGACCAGGGCCGGAAGAACACCCAGTCGCTGCCGCTGCTCTACCGGCTCGCCGGCCAGGGGTGGGTCTGCATCAGCGCCAACTACCGGCTGCGGCCGGACTTCCCGCATCCCGCCCATCTGATCGACGCGAAGAAGGTCATCGCCTGGGCGCGCGAACACGCGGCGGAGTACGGCGCGGCGCCCGAGGCGTCCGTGTTCGTGTCGGGGAGCTCCGCGGGTGGGCACATGGCGGCGCAGGCCGCACTCACCCCCAACGAACCGTCCTACCAGCCCGGGTTCGAGGAAGCGGACACCTCTGTGACCGGCGCCATCGCACTCAACGGCTTTCTCGCGGAGTACTTCGACGGAGACCCGGCGACCTCGCCGGTGAACCTCGTCCGGGCGGATGCGCCACCGTTCCTCATCGCGCACGGCGACCTGGACGAGCTGGTGGACACCGAGAACCCCAGGGCCCTCGTCGCCGCTCTGCGCTCCGTCTCCACCTCGCCGGTCGCGTACGTCGAACTGCCCGGCGGGCACCATGCCTTCGACCTCTTCCACTCCTTCCGGTTCGAAGCGCTCATCGACGGCATCGAGGACTTCGCCGCGTGGGTGACGGCCCGGAAGAAGTCGGCCTGACCCGACACCTCACGCCACGGGCCGACGACAGCCCCCGGCCGGTTGTCCACGACCTGTCCGGCTTCCGGCGCTCCCGGGCAGAGACACTCCCGGCCTGCGACTTCTTGGAGCGTCCTGTCCCCCTACGCTGCGAGCGTGTCCAGGATTTCCGCGACCGGGACGGGATCCAGCGGGCCGACGTGTGACGCCCGTGACGCGCGCCTCGTAGTCCTCCAGCCCGAGGCCCTTCAGCGGGGAGGCCTCGGCCGCCATCGCTTTGAGGTCCTGCCGCTGATACGACTCCGGCACGAAGGCCTCCGCGCCGTGCCCCGGCTGGTCCACCATGGCGACGCGGTGACCGCGCAGCGTCAGCTCACGCGCGATCGGCGTCCGATACGCGCCGGCGCTGTGGGTACCGTGCACCAGCACGTAGGTGGTGGGCCCTCGACGCGGGTCCGCTGCGGCCGGCGAGGTTCCCGGCCCGGTGGCCAGCGCCACGCCTCCCACCGCGAGCCCCAGCCCACGCAATGCTGTCCGCCGGGTGGCACCTGTTCGTTCTTCGTTTGTCGCGTACATCATGAGAACGACGCCATGAAGGGCCCACTCGGCTCGCCGGCGGTCCCGCACCACCACGGAGGCAGACCCAACACCCCCTTCCAACAGGGCCGTTCCGCGTGGTCCAAAAGCGTGGAACTCGTTTGATCACGGAAAGAAACACCGAGCACGAGCGCCGGACGCGTTGGTGGGGACGATTCGTTCCTAGGCGACCGTGAGTACGATCTTGCCCCGGATGTGGCCTTGGGCGGCGCGTTCGTGCGCTGCCTGGGCGTCCGCGAGCGTGAACGTGCTGTCGATCGCGACGCGGACCGTGCCCGCGTCGAGCAGGCGTCCCAGTTCGGCGAGCTGCGCGCCGTTCGAGCGGACCTGGGTGCCCGTGACCGTGACGCCCAGCCTCGCGGTCTCCTCTTCGTCGAATTCGCCGAAGAACACGGGGAACTGGGAGCCGCCGCGCTTGAGCGTGCGCAAGAAGCGCTTGCTGCCGGGGCCGCCGACGGCGTCGAGAACGAGGTCGACGCCGTGCACGAGTTCCTCGGGACGGCTCTTCGTGTAGTCGATGAACCGGTCGGCGCCGAGCTCGCGGAGGAACGCTTCATGCGCGCCCGATGCCACCGCGACGACATGGGCGCCCTTCCACTTCGCCAGCTGTAGCGCGAAGTGCCCCACCCCGCCCGCGGCGCCGTTGACGAGCACCGTCACGTTGGCGTCGAGCGGCACCGGGCGGTGCCGTGCCGCCTGGAAGGGCGACGGGTGGTCGTGTCCGAGGTCGATCAGGAACTGCCACGCGGTGAGCCCGGCCATCGGAGCCCCGGCGGCGTGCACGTGATCGATGCCGGCCGGCTTGAGTGCGAGGTCCGACGCGGGCGCGGCCACGTACTCGGCATAGGTGCTGCCGTCGAAGCTGGGGAAGCGGAGGAGACCGAAGACCTCATCGCCGACGGAGAAGCCGTCCACGTCCACGGCGACGGCCTCGACGACACCCGACAGGTCCGTCCCCGGAACCACGGGCAGGTCGAACTTCGGCCTCGTCTCCGGAGGCAGGTTCGACATGCCGTCGCGCAGGTACCAATCGGGGGGATTGACGCCGACCGCGTGAACGCGAACGAGCACCTCGCCCGGCCCCACCTCGGGGATCGGCACCTCCTCGTAGCGCAGGACTTCGGGGCCTCCGTGCTCGTGGAGCCGGACTGCCCTCATCGTGTGTGTCGGCATCGTTCTCTCCTGACCGCGCTGCGGGATAAGCTCATTCGGATCAGCGATCCGGATAAGTGGATCACTGGTACGAATATATGGACCACTGATCCGGATAGTCAAGGGGAGCAGATGCGAGCCGACGCCAGGAAGAACCGCGACCACCTGCTCGCAGTGGCGGGCACCGCCATCAGCGAGCAGGGCGTCGACGTGTCGCTGCGCGACATCGCGCGCCGGGCCGATGTCGGGCTCGCGACGCTGTTGCGGCACTTCCCGACGCGCGAGGCGCTGCTCGATGCCCTGCTCCGCACAAGCTTCGACGAACTGACGGCGCAGGCGGGCGAACTCGAGACGTCGAGCTCGCCCCAAGACGCTCTCACCACGTGGCTGCGCGACTGCGTCGCGTGGACGACCGAGTACCGGGGTGTGACCGTGCTGATGGCAGCCGCCATCGAGGACACCGAGTCCGCACTCCACGCTTCGTGCGTCGTCCTGCGTGCGGCCGGTGCGCGGCTTCTCACCCGCGCCCAGGCCGCGGGCGTGGCGCGGAACGACATCGACGGCGCCGATGTGTTCGCGTTGGTCGCCATGCTCGCCTGGCTCGGCGATCAGCCCTCGCTCGCGCCACGCGCCGATCATCTGTTCGAGGTGGTCGCGAGCGCGGTCCTGACGGATGCGGGGAGCAGCCACGCAACGGCGTGACGCCGCCCTGCGACCGGTAGTCACGGGCTCGTGGGCGATCGGCCTACCCCACCCGTGTGTTCGCCACCGCTGACCACCACGGCGCCGGTCAGCGCGCGGGGCTCAGCTCCGCCGCAGCCGGCTCCGGGCGGCCGCCAGCGCCGTGCTGAGCTCGGTCAGCCGCAGCGGACGGGCCAGCACCGCCACCACCAGGGCGAGGACCGCCACGCCCGCGCCCGCCGCGGCGAAGTCCCCGAGCCCGGAGCCCTCCGTGTCGACGGCGCGGGCCGCCGCGTACGCCAGCAGCCCCGCGGGCACGCAGGCGGCCACCAGCCGTGCGTGCGCCCGCACTCCGGGCGAGCGCACCAGCGAGGGCCGTTCCGCGCCGCTCCCGGAGACCCTTCGGTGCAGTACGTACGCGGTGACGGCGAAGCCGGCGAACAGCGCGACGGAGTACGCCCCGGCCATCCCCGTGACGGCCCAGCGCGCGGGCAGCAGCAGATACGCGGCGACCGAGAGGCCGGCGTTGAGCGCCGCGATGACCAGGTTCAAGCAGAACGGCGTCCGGGTGTCGCTCATCGCGTAGAACCCGCGGGAGAGCACGTACTGCCCGGAGTAGGCGATGAGCCCCGGTGCGAAGGCCGCCAGCATGCCCGCCATCACGGTGACGTCCGCGGGGCCGGTCTGTCCGTGGCCGAAGACCGCTCCCATCAGCCACGGCGCGAGCGCGAGCAGCGCGGCGGCGGCCGGGACCACCACCGCGGCCGAGGTCCGCAGCGCGTACGAGACGTCCCGGCGCACCCCGGCGAGGTCGCCCTCGGCCGCCGCCCTGCTCATCCGCGGCATCAGCGCCGTGACGAGGCTGACGGTCACGATGCCCTGCGGCACCACCCACAGCTGGAAGGCGTAGCTGTACGCGGTGTAGCCCGCGCCGCCCGCCACGCCCTGGTCCGCGGCGTGCTGGCCGGTCGCGGTGGAGAGCCGGGTCACCACCCAGTAGGCGGCCTGGTTGGTCAGGACGAGCATGACGAGCCAGCCGGCCGCGCGCAGCGGCCGGGTGAGACCGCTGCCGCGCCAGTCGAACCGCGGCCGCCAGCGGAACTTCGCGGCGCGCAGGGCGGGTACGAGCGCCAGGGTCTGCGCGGCGATCCCGGCCGTGGTCCCCCAGCCGAGGAACTGGGCCTGTGCGGAGGTCAGGCTGCCGTCCGAGCCCACCGCGGTCCAGAGGTAGATCCCGAACACCGCGATGATCACGATGTTGTTGAGGACCGGGGTCCACATCATCGCCCCGAACCTGTTGCGGGCGTTGAGCACCTGGCCGAGGAGGGTGAAGAGCCCGTAGAAGAGGATCTGGGGCAGGCAGTAGCGGGCCAGGGCGATGGTGAGTTCGGCCTGGTCCCCGTCGTAGGTGGGGGCGTACAGGGAGATGATCAGCGGGGCGCCGGCGACGGCGAGCGCGGTGAGGGCGAGGAGCCCGGCCGTGCAGAGGGTGAGGAGCCGGTCGGTGTAGGCGGCCCCGCCGTCGGTGTGTTCCTTGGCGACCCGGACGAGTTCGGGGACGAAGACGGCGTTCAGGGCGCCGCCGATCAGCAGCATGTAGAGGATGTTGGGCAGGGTGTTGGCGACCGTGTAGCCGTCGGCCCGCAGTCCGGTGCCGAGTGCGGCGACGACGACCGCCGAGCGTATGAATCCCGTGGCCCGTGAGACGACGGACCCGGCGGCCATGACGGCGCCGCTGCGCAGCACCGAGCCCGTGCCCGTGCCCGTGCCCGTGCCCGGCTGCTCGTCCTTCCGCGGGGCGACCCCGGTGGTCGCGTCCGCGGCCGTCACCGGCACGCCGGACGGGCCCGGAACGTCCGGTACGGGGTGTTGCAGGCTGCTCCGCGCACCGATGTCTCCCACTCTCCGAGGGTCTCCACGACCTCCTCGCCGGTGCCGGCTCGCGGCGCGGCGGTGCGGGGGGTGCGGTCGTCGGGATCCAGGGGGGAGGATATCCGACGCGGGGAACCCGGCTCCTCACCGGTGTGCGCGCCGGGTTGTGGACCGGCGGCGCGTTCCGGGCGGACGCCGGGCCGGCCGTTCCCCGTGGACCCGGAGATCCTCCTCCGGTCCCCACGGTGTCCCGGCCGGTCACCGACGTGCCCTGATGGCCGACACCGTCGGCCCGTTTGCGCACCGAGCACAGCCCGGCCGGCTCACAGCTGACCTTCCCCTCGCCGGCGCGGACCGTCGTGCGGTCCGTGCCGTTGCACGAGAAGTGATCACCGGCTGCTGCCGGGCGGGCACCGCTCCCGGGTACCGCCTCTCGGCGGTTCCCGGCTACTGCGCTCCCGGCAGGAGCGTTCCTGGACCGGCCGGTGCGACGTCCACCGCCTCCGTCCTCGGATTGCGCCGCTGCCGCCTGGCCACCCAGGTGGCGAACCAGGAGAGCAGCATGCACATCCCGATGTAGATCGGCGAGATCACCATCACTACGGGGATGAAGGGAAGATCGTAGTCGAGGTTGGAGGCGATGAGCTTCCCGGCATGGAGGAATTCCTCGTACGTGATCAGATAGCCGAGTGAGGTGTCCTTCAGCGCCACCACCAGCTGGCTGATGATGGTGGGCAGCATCGCACGCACCGCCTGCGGGGCCAGGACGAACGTCGTGACCTGCGTCTTGCGCATGCCCAGGGCGAACGCCGCCTCGTGCTGGCCGCGTTCCACCGAGTTGATGCCGGTACGGAACACCTCGGCGAGCACCGAGCCGTTGTACAGCGTCAGCCCGGCGACCAGGGCCGGCAGCGGCTGCACCTTCAGCGCGACGAAGATGAAGAAGATCATCACCAGTACGGGCATGGCGCGGAAGAACTCGACGAGGACCGTGGCGATCCAGCGGACCGGCCGGTGGTCGGAGAGCCGCCCGACGGCGAGGACGGCCCCGAGGGCCAGCGAGAGCACCGCGGCGTACGCGAACGCCTTGAGGGTGTTGCCGAGGCCGCGCAGCAGCAGTTCCTGGATGCCCTTGTACTCGAAGGGCGACCATTTGGCGCTGGTGAACTGGTCGGTGTCGAAGAGCAGGTAGATGACCCAGCCGACCAGGGCGAGGATCAGGACCGTCGAGACGATTCCGTAGACGAGGTGCCGTCTGCGGGTCAGCGGACCGGGGATGTCGTAGAGGGCGGTGGCGGAGGGTGCGGAGTGGGTGGTCATCGGGCGACTCCCCAGCGCTTCTCCATCACGTTGAACACCGCGCTGATCGACAGCGTGATGATCAGGTAGCCGACGGCGATCCAGACGAAGGTCCAGATGATGCTGAATCCCAGCTCGTTGAGGGTCTTGTAGGTGCCGAGCAGTTCGGTGACGCTGAACGCCCCGGCGATCGCCGAGTTCTTGGCCAGCGCGATGAGCGTCGAGCCGATCGGCGGGATCACCGAGCGGAACGCCTGCGGGAGCACCACGTTGCCGAGTGTCTGCCCGAACGTCATCCCGAGGCTGCGGGCGGCTTCGCCCTGGCCCTTGGGCACGGTGTTGATGCCGGAGCGCAGCACCTCGCAGATGAACGCGGAGGTGTAGCAGCCGAGTGCGAGGACCGCGAAGACCTTGAACGGCAGCACGAGGCCGAAGCGTGGCAGACCGAGCAGTACGGCGAAGAAGAGCAGGGTCAGCGGGGTGTTGCGCAGCACCGTGACCCAGACCGTGCCGAGCACCCGGAACGAGCCGACGGGCGCCACCCGGCAGGAGGCCATCACGAAGCCGAGGACCATCGCCAGGATCGAGGCGTAGACGGTGAGTTCGAGGGTTCCGAGGAAGCCCTTGCCGTAGAGCGAGAAGTTCTCGGTGAGTACGTCCATGGTTCTGGTCGTCCTCTCAGGTCGCCGGGTAGCGGTCGATGGGCGGCGGCTTGGGTGCGGGAGCCCCGGAGAGGCCGAGCGTGGCCTCGAAGGCCTTCTTCCAGTTGCCGTTCTTCTCGTTGGCCTCCAGCGCGTCGTCCAGGGCGAACCGCAGGGCGTTGTCGCCGCGCGGGACGCCGATGCCGTACGGCTCCTCGGAGAACGGCTTGCCGACCACCTTCATCTCGTGGGGCGCCTTGGCCGCGAAGCCCAGCAGGATCGCGTCGTCCGTGGTGACGACGTCGACCTGGTAGGTCAGCAGGTTGTCGACGCAGATGGAGTAGGTGTCGTAGGAGACCAGATGGGCCTTGGGGTAGTCGGCGGCGATCCGCTGGTACGGGGTCGAGCCCGCCGCCGAGCAGACCGTCTTGCCCGCCAGGTCCTGCGGGCCGTGGATGTCGTTCTCGTCCGTGCGGACCAGCAGCCCCTGCCCGGCCATGTAGTAGGGGCCGGCGAACCCGACGAGCTTCTTGCGCATGTCGTTGATCGTGTAGGTGCCGACGTAGTAGTCGATCTGCCCGTTCTGCAGCGCCGTCTCGCGGTTGGCCGAGGCGATCGTCTTGAACCGGATCGTCTTCGGGTCGAAGCCCAGCGCGGCCGACATCATCCGGGCGATCTCGATGTCGAAGCCGGAGTAGACGCCGGTGGCCGGGTCCTTCTCGCCCAGATAGGGCTGGTCCTCCTTGGCGCCCACCCGCAGGTATCCGCGCTTCTTCGCCTGCGTCCAGGTGCTGGAGGCGGGCAGCCGGAAGCCGGTGTCGACCTGGTAGACGGGCAGCGCTCCGGCCTTCGGCCCCTTCACCGGCGGGCTGCCGTCCTTCCCGCAGCCGGCGGCGAGGACGGCCAGCAGGAGGGCGGCACAGGCGGCCAGTACTTTTCTCGTACGCAACACAGGGCCCCCCGTCAGTGCTTGAGGATCTTGGACAGGAAGTCCTTGGCGCGGTCGCTCTCCGGCGCGGTGAAGAAGTCCTCCGGGGTGCGGTCCTCGACGATGCGGCCGTCGGCCATGAAGACGACCCGGTTGGCGGCGGACCGGGCGAAGCCCATCTCGTGGGTGACGACGACCATCGTCATGCCCTCCCGGGCGAGCTGCTGCATCACTTCCAGCACCTCGTTGATCATCTCCGGGTCGAGCGCCGAGGTGGGCTCGTCGAAGAGGAGCGCCTTGGGATCCATGGCGAGGGCGCGGGCGATGGCCACGCGCTGCTGCTGGCCGCCGGAGAGCTGGGCGGGGAACTTGTCGGCCTGCGAGGCGAGTCCCACCCGTTCCAGCAGTTCGCGGGACCGCCGGTCGGCCTCGTCCTTCTTCCGCTTGCGGACCTTGAGCTGGGCGAGCGAGACGTTCGCCAGGACGGTCTTGTGCGCGAACAGGTTGAACGACTGGAAGACCATGCCGACTTCGGCTCTCAGCTGGGCGAGCCCCTTGCCCTCCTCGGGAAGGGGCCTGCCGTCGAGCATGATGTGGCCCGACTCGATCGTTTCGAGCCGGTTGATGGTCCGGCAGAGGGTGGACTTGCCCGAGCCGGAGGGGCCGATGACCACCACCACCTCCCCGCGGCCGACGGTGAGATTGATGTCCTGCAGTACGTGCAACTTTCCGTAGAACTTATTGACGTCACGCAGCTCGATCAACGGATCGACGGCCATACGCTGCCCTACCCACTTATCGCTTGGTCGAGGTCAGCGCAAACTATCCATCCCGGCAAGGGACTTCACACCCGACACGCGTAAATGGGGCATAAGGCGTTTTATCGCGCCGCAGCGCGGAAGCGCCGCGGGGACCACCCCCATACCCGTGACCGGCTCAGCCCTCGGCCGACTCCGAGTAGAGCTGGGACAGCTCCGGACTGCCCGACATCGCCCAGCTCAGACCGGCCTCGACCACATCGATCTCGCGTCCGGAGGCGAGCCGCACCACGGGCCGGCCGCTCGGCCAGATGTGCCAGAGCGCACCGGGAACGTTGCGCACCAGGACCGTGCCCAGGTAGAGCCCCGCGTCGTTGCCCAGCCAGGGCAGCTCCTCCGGGTCGTCGCGCCAGCGCGGCGGCAGCTGGTCCAGTGCCGCCAACGAGACCGGGCTGTCGTCGAGTTCGAGCCCCCGCTCCCCGGCCCGGACGCGGAGCAGGTCACATTCGGCGAGCAACTGGGCCACGCCTTCCGGGTCGGCGTCGACGGCGGCGGCGAGCCCCGCCTCCCGCGTACCGTCGTGACGCTTACGCCAGTTGTCCAAGAAAGGGATGTTCATACCGCTCAGGGTCGCATCCCGGCCCGCATCCGCACCACAGGACGCGCGGTCTGTCGTTCGAGCGCTGAACACCTGACGTACCTCGCGCGTTCACCCGGACCTGTCCGCCGGCTCCGGGGGCGGGCCCGGAAAAGGGGTGGTGACATCCCGCCGCGCACTGGTAACTTCGCGATCATGTGCAGCCCCGAGTCCGACAGAAGCTAGCCACCGGTCCCCCGGTGGCTTCCCGGACCGGCCGGACCCCGTCCGCCCCGGTCACGCACGGCTGCCACCCCGGACCCATGCGGTTGCGGGTTGCGCTTCGGCGTACGCACCGGGGTGAGGATCCCCCGGCAGTCACGGCTCCGCCGATGTGCCGTTTCACGGCCACGATCGCGGTGACCGTTCCGCCGTGTTGCCGCTCGCTGAGGCGAGCGGGCGCGGCCCGCATCCCCAACCGGTTCTGTCCGTCAGCCGTCCATGGGGTTCCTTCATGCCATTTTCCGTTTACGCGCTCGGGCTCGCCGTCTTCGCCCAGGGCACTTCCGAGTTCATGCTGTCCGGCCTGCTGTCGGGCATCTCCGAGGACCTGCACGTCTCCATCCCCGCCGCGGCCCTGCTGACCTCGGCGTTCGCCGTCGGGATCGTGATCGGGGCGCCGCTGATGGCGCTCCTGGGGCGCAACTGGCCCCGTCGGTCGGCCCTGTTGTTCTTCCTCGGTGTCTTCGCGGCCGTCCATGTCGTCGGCGCGGTCACCTCCAGCTACGGTCTGCTGCTCGCGACGCGCGTCGTCGCGGCGCTGGCGAACGCCGGCTTCTGGGCGGTCGCCCTGGTGACCGCGGTCGCCCTGGCCGGGCCGGGAGCGCGGGCCCGCGCGACCTCCGTGGTGGTCGGGGGCGTCACCGTCGCCTGTGTGGCGGGGGTCCCCGCCGGGGCGTGGCTGGGCGGCCAGTGGGGGTGGCGGGCGGCCTTCTGGGCCGTCGCCCTCGTCTCGCTGCCGGCGATCGCCGTGATCGCGGCGGCGATTCCGGCGGGGCGGCCCCCGTCCGCCCTGCCGAGCGCACGCGCCGAACTGCGGAGCCTGGCGGGGCGCGGGCTGCAGCTGACGCTGCTGACGAGCGCGCTCGTCCAGGGCGCGACCTTCTGCGCGTTCTCGTATCTCGAACCGATCGCCACCCAGGTCACCGGGTTCGGCTCCGCGTGGGTGCCCGCCCTGCTCGCCCTGTTCGGGGTCGGCTCGTTCATCGGGGTCACCGTCTGCGGCCGGATCATCGACTCCCGGCCGGTCGCGCTGACCGCTGCCGGTCTGGTGTCGCTCACCGTCGGCTGGGCACTGTTCGCGTGGACGGCGGGGAGCCCCGTGGCGGTGTTCGTGCTCGTTCTCGTCCAGGGGATGCTGGCGTTCGGCACCGGCACCGCGCTGATCTCGCACGTGTTCCGCCTGGCGGACCGTGCGCCGACGCTGTCGGGCTCGTTCGCCACCGCGTCGTTCAATGTGGGCGGCGCGCTGGGCCCCTGGATCGGCGGGCTCGCGATCGGTGCGGGGTTCGGCTTCCGGGCACCGCTCCGGGTGAGCGCGCTGCTGATGGTCCTGGCGCTCGGCACCGCCGCAGCCGCGCGGGCCTGCCGCCCGGCCCCCGCACCGGCACCGGCACCGGCACCGGCACTAGGATCTGGCGCGGACGCACACACATACGAACAGGGGAGTTCGAGTGGCTGAGGACCGAGCAGGGGTCGTCGTCTACTGGCGGCCCGGCTGCCCGTACTGCATGAACCTCCGGCTGCGGCTCCGGTTCACGAAGCTGGAGTACACCGAGGTCAACATCCGGCGGGACCCCGAGGCCGCCGCGTTCGTCCGCTCCGTGGCGGACGGGAACGAGACCGTGCCGACGGTCACCGTGGGCGGCAAGGCCATGGTCAACCCGTCGAAGGGCCAGGTGATGGAGGCCGTGCGGGCTCAGGCACCCGGGGCGGGCACCTGAGCACCGCCCGTGCTCAGAGGTCGAGGTCGACGACCACCGGGGCATGGTCGGACGCGCCCTTGCCCTTGCGCTCCTCGCGGTCCACGTAGCTGTCCTTGACGGCCGCGGTGAACGGGGCGTTGCCGTAGACGAGGTCGATGCGCATGCCCTTGTTCTTCGGGAAGCGCAGCTCGCGGTAGTCCCAGAAGGTGTACGGGCGGTCGTACTTCAGGGGGCGCGGCACGACGTCGGCGAGGCCCTCCTCGCGCAGCGCCGCGAGGGCGGCCCGCTCGGCGGGCGTGACATGGGTGGCGCCCTCGAAGAGGGCCGGGTCCCACACGTCCTCGTCGGTCGGGGCCACGTTGAAGTCGCCGATGACCGCGAACGGCAGCGCCCCCGCGGCGTCCGCCGCGACCGCCGTCCGCAGCGCCTCGAACCAGCGCAGCTTGTACGCGTAGTGCTCGTGCTCGACCTCGCGGCCGTTGGGCACGTACACCGACCAGAGGCGGACGGGGCCGCAGGTGGCGCTGATCGCGCGGGGCTCCTGCACGGCGTCGTACTCGGGGCCGCCGGGCAGCCCCGTCACGACGTCGGACAGTCCGGCCCGGGAGATGATCGCCACCCCGTTCCACCGGCCGGTGGCGTTGACCGCGGACTCGTAGCCGAGCTCGCGGAGCGCCTCCGCCGGGAACTGCTCGGCGGTGCACTTGGTCTCCTGGACGCACAGCACGTCCGTGCCGGTGCTCTCCAGCCAGGCGAGCAGCCTCGGCAGTCGGGCGGTGATCGAGTTGACGTTCCAGGTGGCGATGCGCATGTACGTAAACCTAGCGGCTGCCACTGACAGCCGCCGGGGCGCCGTCCCTCACAGGGCCGTCGAGTCCCCCGGTGTCAGCCGGCCGTGGTCGGTGCCGCCGAGGCCGCCGATCTGGGTGTCGTAGATCGGGCGGGCGAGATCGGTGAGCAGCGCGTCGTGGATGTCGATGGCGCGGCGCGGCTTGACCTCGCGGACATAGTCGATGACCTCGGAGATCTTGTTCCACGGAGCCATCACCGGGAGCATCAGGGTGTCGACCGGGCGGTCGGGCACGGTGAGCGCGTCGCCCGGGTGGAAGAGCGAGTCGTCCACCAGGAAGCCGATGTTGGTGATCCGCGGGATGTCCGGGTGGATCACCGCGTGGAGTTCGCCGTGCACCTGGACGTCGAACCCGGCGGCCGTGAAGGTGTCGCCGTGTCCGACGGTGTGGACACGTCCCGGGAACGCCGCGGCGAGCTGTCCGGCCACGCTGCGCAGGGTCCAGATCTCGGCGGCCGGATTGGCCTCCAGGCCGGCCCGCAGCCGCTCCTCGTTGAAGTGGTCGGGGTGCTCGTGCGTCACCAGGATCGCCTCGGCACCGACCGCGGCGTCCTGCTCCGAGAAGCCGCCCGGGTCGATGACGAGCGTGCGCCCGGCCTTCTCCAGACGGATGCAGGAGTGGGTCTTCTTGGTCAGCGTGAGCGCGAACGGCTCGGGATTCACAGCGTTCATGTGCCCCATCCTGCTACGCGGGCGGTGTCGTTTCGGCCTGAATCACCGACTGCGCGATCGTGAAGGCGGCGCTCGCGGCCGGAATGCCGCAGTACACGGCCGTCTGGAGCAGGACCTCCCGGATCTCGGCCGGGGTGAGGCCGTTGCGCAGGGCCGCGCGGACGTGCGCGGCCAGCCCCTCCAGATGTCCGGAGGCGACCAGCGCGGTGAGCGTGACGGTACTGCGCGTGCGACGGTCCAGCCCCTCGCGGCTCCACACCTCGCCCCAGGCATAGCGGGTGACGAGCTCCTGGAAGTCGTCGGTGAAGTCGTCGGAGGCGGCCATGACGCCGTCCACGTGGGCGTCCCCGAGCACTTCGCGGCGGATCCGCATGCCCTCCGGGTAGGCATCGGTACGCCCCTGCGAGGGGTCCGGGGGCCGCACGGTGGCCGCGGTGATCTCCGCGACGGGCAGTACGGGGGCGGAGAGCTGGGGAGCGAAGGTGGGCGCCGGGATGGCCGCCTGGGTGTCCTGCCATGCGGCGGAGAAGTGGGTGAGCAGGAGGTCGGTGACGGCTCCGGGCTGTTCGACCGGGGCCAGGTGGGAGGCGCCGGGGACGAGGGCCAGCCGGGCGTCGGGTATGCCCGCGACCAGGGTGCGGGCGTCGCCGGGGCCGGTGACCTGGTCCTCGGCCCCGACCAGGACGAGCGTGGGGACACCGATCCGGCCCAGTGCCGTACGGATGTCGAAGGCGGCGAGGGCTTCGCAGGCGGCGATGTAGCAGCCGGGGTCGGTGGTGCGGACCATCTGGACGGCCCACTCGACGATGGCGGGCTGGGCGGCGGCGAAGCCCGGAGTGAACCAGCGCTCCGGAGCGGTGCGGGCCATCGGCTCCAGCCCGTTGGTGCGGACGATCACCCCGCGCTGCCGGAATTCGTCGGCGCTGCCGAACCGGGCCGAGGAGGCCACCAGGGCGAGCGAGGCGACCCGGTGCGGATGGCGCAGGGCGAGGTCGGCGCCGATCGCACCGCCCATGGAGCAGCCCGCGTAGCCGAAGCGCTGGACGCCGAGGCCGTCGAGGGTGGCGAGCAGCCGGTCGGCGAGTTCACCGACGGCGGTGGCCGGGTGGGCGGGTGCGCCGCCGTGACCGGGAAGGTCGAAACGGAAGACTCTCCAGTGCTGGATGAGCTCGGATATCTGCCGGTCCCACATGTGCCACGACGTGCCGAGGGAGGGTCCGATCACGAGGACCGGGGCGTCTTCCGGCCCGTCAAAGCGGTATTGCAGGGTTTCAACCTTCTTCTCACTCACCCGCCCACGCTCCCACATCTCACATTCTCTCCGTGAGCGGGGGCCGGGGCACTCGCCAGACCTCCCCACATATCCGCAGCCGGCCGTAGATCCTCCACATTCGGCTTCACGTACCAGCGCCTGGTCGTGGGGGGTGTCGGTGTGCCCCGCCGGTCAGACCGTGTCCGCGACCTTGATGTAACCGCGCTGGATGACCCACCGCTGGTTGGTGTGGTCGATGCACTGCCAGAGACGCACACGATCACCGTCGTTACGGGTGTTGCCGGCGTCCTGACACACCTCGTTGGCAGCCCGGGACGCGGGAGCCGCGACGGAGGACGGCGCTCCCGCGCCGAGGGCGAGCACGAGCGCCGCGCCGCGCCGGTGAGGGAGCCAAGACAGCGCGGAAACCCCCAGCCACCACCCGTTGGGACCAAGCGGAATCACCCCTCCGTGCGAGCCGTGGGCACGTCCCGGTGACGCTTCCGGCACAGCGCCGCGGCACCGCCGGAGAACGGGCGAGGGCCCGCCCCTTGGTGGGACGGGCCCCGCGCGGTGCGAGAGGATCAGTGGTGCATGTACTCGGCGTAGAGGAAGCCCTTCTCGTCCTGGAAGTGCTGCTTGTTCTCCTTGGCGTACGTGATGCCGTACGGGCCGCCGAGGTTGAGGAACTCCGCGTTCGAGCGCGAGGCGTCGATCTGCTGGTAGCCCGCGAGGACCTTGCCGGCCTCCCCGCCGCTGTCGTGGGCTGCGGCCGGTGCTGCGGCGACGAAACCTGCTGCGGCAACCGTGGCCAGGGTGATTGCAATACCTCGAAGCATGGGCACTCCCTCTGCGATACGTCACGAATGGTGCGGGCGGAACCACCATGACCCGGACACCGGACCGACCCGGTCAGGCACGTCGGTCCCGGACGAGGAAGGCACCGAACGGACCCCCGATTGGGCCAGTCGCCGCAGTGCGCGCCACGTCACGGGGTGGCCGCGGACACGACGTACACGACCGGGGACATCGGATCGGTCATGTCGACGGTGATGTCCTGGTTGGGGCGCGGGTCCGGGTTGGTGTGGGTGGTTCCCGCCCACGCGACGCCGTCGCCGAAGTACCAGCCCGCGACCTTCGTCTCGCGGTCGCCGACGGTGACCTTGCCCGCGGTCAGGGCGGCGCGGCCGGTGCCGACCCGGGTCAGGAAGCGGTCGAGGCCGTTGGACGTGGTGCGGAACTGCACGTACATCCGGCTCGCCTTCCAGTTGTTGGTCTCGTAGTACTGGACCTCCACGGCGTCGCCGGGGATCGGTACCTCGAAGATCCGGCGGAGCATCCGGGACGGCCAGCCCTCGCGGAGCCCCTGCGCCGAGGCCTCGGCCGCCTTGTCCTGGCCGGAGCGGCGGCTCTGTCCCGCGGAGATCAGCAGATATCCGGCCGGGATGCCGATGAGCAGCACGATGATGGTCGCCGTGATCAGGCGCCGGCGGATCGTTCTGCGCCGGTCCTGCGGCGGCCGTCCGTCGCCCTGCTCGGGCGGCGGGGACTGACGCGGCACGACGGGGTGCTCGGCTGCGGTCATGGGTGTGGGAATCCCTAGGAAGTGCGGGTGTTGCGCGTATTACGGATGGTGCTCGCCGCCTGGTCGTAGATCTGCGCGTACCGCTCGTACCGCTCGACGCGGCGGCGGTTGGTACGGCGGAACCTGCGGGCCACCAGTCTGGCGAGGTCGGCGGCGCCGACCATACCCGCCTCTGGGCCGAGCTGCGCCTTCGCGATCCGCGCCTCTGGGCGGTAGCCGCGGCCGGTGAGGTGGCGTTTGAAGGCGTCCCTGGCCGGTCCGATCAGCAGGTCGTCGGCGGCGCTGACACCGCCTCCGATGACGAAGCAGGAGGGGTCGAGCGCGGCGGCCAGATTCGCGATGCCGACGCCGAGCCACTGGCCGATGTCCTGGAGGAGCTCGATGCACATCGCATCGCCCTCGCGGGCCAGTTCGGTGATGAGCGGTCCGGTGATGTCGGGGATGTTGCCGTTGACCCGCTCGATGAGTCCGTGGGCCACCGGGGAGTCCGCCGCGGCCAGCTCCCTGGCCTCCCGGACGAGGGCGTTCCCGGAGCTGTACTGCTCCCAGCAGCCGCGGTTGCCGCAGGGGCAGCGGTGGCCGCCGGGCACCACCTGCATGTGGCCGAACTCACCCGCGACGCCGTACTTGCCGCGCTTGACCTGACCGTCCTCCAGGATCGCGCCGCCGATGCCCGTACCGAGGGTGATCATGACGAGGTGGTCCTCGCCGCGCCCCGCGCCGAAGCGCCATTCGGCCCAGGCGGCGGTGTTGGCGTCGTTGTCGACCATGACCGGGACGACCAGCCGGGAGGCGATGGCGTCGCGCAGGGGTTCGTCGCGCCAGGCGAGGTGCGGGGCGAACAGCACCTTGGAGCGGTCCGCGTCGACCCAGCCGGCCGCGCCGATGCCCACCGCGTGCACGTCGTGCCGGTCGGAGAGGTCCAGGACCAGCTCGACGATGGTGTCCTCGACGACCTTGGGGCTCTTGGACTTGTCCGGCGTCTCGGTGCGCAGGGTCTCCAGGATGTTGCCGTCGGCGTCGACGACACCGGCCATCACCTTCGTCCCCCCGATGTCGATGCCGACGGTGGGGACCCGAGGCGCGGTGAGGTGCGAGCGCCGCTCCCGGGTGCCGACGGTCCGCAGGACGGTGGCGCGGGCGGAGCCGCGGTGTGTGAAGTCGCGGTACGTGCTCATCGTCCCTGGGGGGTCTGGAGTGGCCGGGTTCGAGGTGATCCCGGCGGCGGACGGCGCCCGTCGGCCCCGATTCTGCCACTGCCGGGCGGGCGGGGCCGCCGGACGGGGTGACCGGGCGCTGGAGCTACGCGGTGTCGCCGTCCGCCGGACCCCCGCCGCGCAGGTCCGGGCCGGGGGTGCGTTCCAGCTCGTGGCTGAGCTCCTCCAGCTCGCTGCCGCCCGCCATCTGGCGGGTGAGCTCGTCGAGCGTGATGTCGCCCCTGGTGTGGCTGCCGGCCATGGCACCCCGCTTGAGCAGCACGAAGCGGTCACCGACGAGGTACGCGTGGTGCGGGTTGTGCGTGATGAGGACCACGCCCAGCCCGGCGTCCCTGGCGGCCGCGACGTACTTGAGGACGACGCCGGACTGCTTGACGCCGAGCGCCGCGGTCGGCTCGTCCAGGACGAGCACCTTGGCACCGAAGTGGACCGCCCGCGCGATGGCCACGCACTGGCGCTCGCCGCCGGACAGCGTGCCGATGGGCTGGTCGACGTCGCGCAGGTCGATCCCCATCCGCAGCAGCGCGGAGCGGGTCGTCTCGCGCATCAGCCGTACGTCGAGGCGCTTGAAGGGGCCCGCGCCGGTCGTGGGCTCGGAGCCGAGGAAGAAGTTCCGCCAGACCGGCATCAGGGGGACGACGGCGAGATCCTGGTAGACCGTGGCGATGCCCCGGTCCAGGGCGTCGCGCGGGTTGGCGAGGGTGGTCTCCTCGCCGTCGATGAGGAAGGTTCCGGCGTCGTGCCGGTGCAGCCCCGAGATGATCTTGATGAGGGTGGACTTGCCGGCGCCGTTGTCGCCGAGGACGCAGGAGATCTCGCCCGCCCGCACCTCCAGCGAGACGTCCTGGAGCGCCTTGATGTTGCCGTAGAACTTGCTGACGTGGTCGAGCTCGACCAGCGCCCGCCGGTCGGTGTCCGCCGGCCCGTTCGCTGCCTGGGGGGCCGTCATTTCGTCGCCTCCGCGCGCTTGCGTACCCATGCGTTGAGCAGGGTGGCCAGGAGCAGCATGGCTCCGAGGAAGAATTTGAACCAGTCCGGGTTCCACTCCGCGTACACGATGCCCTTGCTGGTCATGCCGAAGATGACGGCGCCGATCGCCGAGCCGATCGCGGAGCCGTAGCCGCCGGTGATCAGGCAGCCGCCGATGACGGCCGCGATGATGTAGATCAGTTCGTTGCCGACGCCCTCGCCGGACTGGACCACGTCGTAGCTGAACAGCAGGTGCTGCCCGGAGACCCAGGCGGCGAAGGCCACGCCGAGGTAGAGCCCGATCTTCGTGCGGATCACCGGGACGCCGACCGCGCGGGCCGCGTCGGCGCCGCCGCCGACGGCGTAGATCCAGTTGCCGAAGCGGGTGCGGAGCAGGATCCAGGTCGCGACAGCGACGAGGACGGCCCACCACAGGATGGTCACCTTGAGCTCGACGCCGCCGACGGTCCAGTGCGAGGCGAAGAGCTTGCGGGCCGAGTCGAAGCCCTCCATGTTGCCGATGGTCTTCGTCGACACGGTCCCGCTGATCAGCTTGGTGAAGCCGAGGTTCAGTCCGGTCAGCATCAGGAAGGTGCCGAGCGTGATGATGAAGCTGGGCAGTTTCGTACGCGTCAGCATGAAGCCGTTGAACGCGCCGAAGGCCAGGGTGACCAGCAGCGACACGAAGACGCCGACCCAGACGTTGGCCGTCATCTGGTAGCTGAACATCGACGAGACCAGTGCCGAGCTGGTGACCATCACACCGGCCGAGAGGTCGAACTCGCCGCCGATCATCAGCAGCGCGACCGGAGCCGCCATGATCCCGATGGTGGAGGCCGCGTAGAGCACCGTGCCGAAGCTGGTGGCGCGCAGGAAGCTGTCGGCGACGATCGCGAAGAAGAGGAAGACGGCCAGGGCGCCGACGACCGAGCCGAGCTCGGGGCGGCCGAGGAGCCTGCGCAGCGGTGAGGTGCGCAGCAGCCGCTCGTCGGCCCCGGCGGGGGCGGGCTGCCCGGGTGCCGCGGTCATCGGGTTCCCCGGTCGGCGTACTCGGCGAGCTGGGCGGCGTCCTTGGAGGTGATGATCTGCGGGCCGGTGAGGACCGGCCGGCCGCCGCCGAGGACGTTGCGGTTGTACCGGTAGAGCCAGAGCAGGTCGACGGCCTCGTACCCCTGGAGGTAGGGCTGCTGGTCGACGGCGAAGCCGAGGGTCTTGGCCTTGAGCTCGGCGGCGACCTTGGCGTTCAGGTCGAAGGTGTCGATCTCGGCCTTGCTGCCCGCGGTCTGCTTCGCCTTGACGGCGGCGTCCGCGAACGGCGCGCCGAGGGTGACGACCGCGTCGATGTCCTTGTCGGCCTGGAGCTTCGCCTCGATGGAGGCCTGGACGTCCGGCATGTTGGTGCCCTCGACGTACAGGTTCTGCAGCTGGCCGTCGAAGGTCTTCTTCGCTCCGGCGCAGCGCTGCTCATGGCCGACGTTGCCCTGTTCGTGCAGGATGCACAGGGCCTTCTTGCGGCCGCGCTGGTTGAGCTCGTCGCCGACGGCCTCGCCGGCGATGGACTCGTCCTGGCCGATGTGGGTGAGCGCGCCGTACTGCTTGGACTCCGCGGAGCCCGAGTTCACCGTGATCACCGGGATGCCGGCCCGGGTGGCCTTGGCGACGACGTCCTTCATGGCGTCGGGCTTGGCGAGCGTGACGATCAGCCCGTCGACCTTCTTGTCGATGGCGGCCTGGACGAGCTGGGCCTGCTGCTGCGCCTCGTCGTTGTGCGAGTACAGGAAGTTGATGTTGTCCTTGCCGGCCGCCATCTTGGCGCCCTTCTGGACGATGTCCCAGAAGGTGTCGCCGTCGCCCGAGTGGGTGACCATGGCGAAGGTCCAGCGGGGCGTGTTCACCGCGGACCGGCCCTCGGCGGCGGCCTGCGCCGCCCGGTCCTCCGCCCGCTTGCCACCGGTGCTGCTGCATCCCATGAGGGAGGCCCCGAGCACCGCCGCAAGCACGGCACCCATCGCACGTACCCCTGTCCGAACCCTTGCCACGACTCCGTGCCCTTCTCGTGCTGCTCGTTGTGCTGCTGGTGGAGCCGGGGCCCGTACGGTCCCGGTCCGGCTGGGCAAGTATCCCCGAGGCGTCGCCGCCGTCGCCCGGCAGGGCGTGGCGCGTGTGTCGGGCCGGGGCGGCCGCGTGCCGCCGTCGTCACCGTACGAGAAGCCGGGAAGCCTCCGACACCGTACGGAAGTCGCGGGGCGCTGTCACCGTGCGGGGAGGCGGAAATCGAAGGAGTGGCGGGTGGGTGCGGGATTTCCCGGTCGCGGCAGCGGCCGCATTCGGACACAGAACCTACTTTGTCAGGACATATAGTTGACAGCGTTGCCGGTGACCGGCACGTTGGGTCCATGCGCATCGGACTCATCGGCACCGGCCGGATCGGCTCCTTCCACGCGGGCGTGCTGTCCCGCCACCCCTCGGTGGACGCCCTGGTGGTGACGGACACCGACCCCACCCGCGCGGCCGGGGTCGCGCGCCGCACCGGAGCGGGCGCCGTCGGCTCCGCCGGGGAGGTGTTCGGCGCGGGCGTGGACGCCGTGGTGATCGCCTCCGCCACCGCCGCGCACGCCGAGCTGATCGGCCGGGCCGCGCGGGCCGGACTGCCCGCGTTCTGCGAGAAGCCCGTCGCCCTCGACCTGGCGGGCACGCTGGACGCGCTGCGCGAGACGCGGGAGGCGGGGAGCGTGCTCCAGCTGGGGTTCATGCGCCGGTTCGACGCGGGGTACACGGCGGCGCGCGCCGCCGTGCGCGGCGGGGCGCTGGGCCGGCTGCACACCGTCCGGACGGTGACCTCCGATCCGGCGCCGCCGCCCGCGGCCTACCTGCCGCTCTCCGGCGGGCTGTACCGGGACTGCCTGATCCATGACTTCGACATGGTGCGCTGGGTGACGGGCCGTGAGGTGACGCGGGTGTACGCCACCGGCTCGGACGGCGGGCCGCCGATGTTCCGCGAGGCCGGCGACGTGGACACCGCGGCCGCGCTGCTGACCCTCGACGACGGCACCCTCGTCACGGCGACGGCGACCCGCTGCAACGGCGCCGGGTACGACGTACGGATGGAGCTCGCCGGTGAGCGGGACCAGATCGCGGTCGGCCTGGACGACCGCACCCCGCTCACCTCCGCCGAGCCGCAGGGCCCCGCCGCCCCCGCCAAGCCCTGGCCGGGGTTCCTGGAGCGCTTCGCCCCGGCGTACGAGGCCGAACTCGACGCCTTCGTCCGGCTGGTGCGGGGCGAGGCGGCCAATCCGTGCGACGGCCGGGAGGCCCTGCACGCCCTGCGGATCGCGGAGGCGTGCGAGGTCTCGCGCCGGGAGCACCGGCCGGTGGAGCTGTCGGAGATCCCCGGGGGCTGAGGGCGGCCGCGCACGAGGTGAGCGGCGGGCCCTCACCACCTGACCGGCAGTCCCTCCGGTCCCCGTATGAGCATCCCCGTACGCCAGGTCAGTGTGTCCGGATCCGCGTCCAGTGCCAGCCCGGGGCAGCGCTCCAGCAGTGATCCGATCGCCAGCGCCGCCTCGATGCGGGCCAGCGGCGCACCCAGGCAGTAGTGGATTCCGTGCCCGAAGGCGACGTGTCCCCGGGCGTCCCTGGTGATGTCGAACCGGTCCGCGTCCGGGTAGCGGTCCGGGTCGCGGTTGGCGTCGGCCACCGCGATCAGGACCAGCTCGCCGCCGCCCGGGATCACCGTGCCGCCGATGTCGAGCGGGCAGGTGGTGAAGCGGTAGGTGGGTGTCTCGATCGGGCCCGCGTAGCGGAGCGTCTCCTCCACCGCGTTGTCGATGAGGGCGGGGTCCGCCCGCAGCGCCGCGAGCTGCTCCGGGTGGGTGAGCAGGGCGAGCACCCCGTTGGAGATGAGGTTGACCGTGGTCTCGTGGCCGGCGACGAGCAACAGCCAGGCCATGCCCATCAGTTCTTCGGCGGAGAGCCGGTCGCCCTCCTCGTCGGCCGTGTGGATCAGCGCGCTCATCAGGTCGTCGCCGGGCCGTTCGCGCTTGGCGTCGAGGAGTCCGGCCAGGAAGCCGGACATCTCGGCGGTCGCCGTCCGGCGCTCCGCGGCGTCGATGGACGACACGGCGATGTTGGACCAGGCCCGGAAGGCCTGGCGGTCCAGGAAGGGCACCCCGAGCAGTTCACAGATGACGGACATCGGCAGCGGGAACGCCAGCGACTCGACGAGATCGGTGCCGCGGCCGGGCCCCGCCAGCATCGTGTCGAGCAGCTCGTCCGTCATCTGCCGCACGCGCGGGACGAGTTGCTGCATCCGGCGCTGGGTGAACTCCCGCGCGACCAGCTTGCGCAGCCGGGTGTGCACGGGTGCGTCCGTGCTGAGCATGGACGTCCCCGCGGCGACCTGGCTCACGCCGAGGGCGGGCGAGGCACTGCTCCACTGCTTGGAGAGCCGCTGGTCCGCGAGCGCGGCGCGGCCCTCCTCGTACCCGACGACGAGCCAGCCGGGTGTGCCCTCCGGGATACGGATCCGGTGCACGGGACCCCGGGCCCGTAACTCCGCGTACACGGGGTACGGATCGCGGACGTACCGCTCACCGAGCGCCCCGAGGTCGACCATCGCTTCAGTCGTCATGTCAGGCTCCTTCAGGATGACGTGGCGCTCAGCACGGTGCCCTGGGCGACCGCGCAGAGGGTCTCCGCGCCGTCCTCGCCCACGGCGAACAGATCGCAGCGCGCCACCGCCTGCCGCCGGCCGGTGTGGACGACGGCCGCCCGCGCGACGAGTGCGGCGCCGATGGCGGGCCGCAGGTACTGGATCGAGAAGCCGCCGGTCAGCACGGCCGGGCCGAGTGTGGTTCCGGCGGCGAAGGTGAGCGCGTTGTCGGCGGCGTAGGCGAGCACCCCGCCGTGCAGGAAACCGTTCTGCTGCTGGAGTTCCTCGCGGCCGTCGATCTCCAGCGTGGCCGCGCCCCCGCCGAACTCGGTGATCCGTGCGCCGACGAGCCCGCTGAACGGCTGGCTGTCGAGCACCTTCTGGGCCATCTCCAGGTCCAGTACGGTCATGACGTTCCTCTCTGTCTCACCAGCGCACGGGGAGCCGTCGCACCCCGCGGATCAACATCCCGGGCAGCCAGTCGGGCTCGCCGGCCTCCGGGTCGAGTTCGAGTCCGGGGCACCGCTCCAGCAGCGACCGGATCGCGATGCGGCCCTCCATCCGGGCCAGCGGCGCGCCCATGCAGAAGTGCGTCCCGTGGCCGAAGGCCAGGTGCCCCTGTGCGTCGCGACGGATGTCGAAGCGGTCCGGATCCGGGTACCGGCCGGGGTCGCGGCCGCCGCCCGCCAGGGCGACCAGGACCGGATCACCGGCCGCGATGGCGGCGGAGCCGATCGTGACGGCCTCCCGGGCGAACCGGAAGGTGGCGGTCTCCACCGGCCCGTCGTAGCGGAGCATCTCCTCGACGGCTCCGTCGATCAGCCCCAGGTCGGCACGCAGGGCGGCCAGTTGATCCGGGTGATCGAGCAGGGCGCGCACCCCGTTGGAGATCAGGTTGACCGTCGTCTCATGGCCCGCAACGAGCAACAGGAAGGCCATGCCGACCAGTTCGTCGGGCGAGAGCGCGTCGCCCTCCTCGTCCCGCGCGGCGATCAGGGCGCTCAGCAGGTCGTCGCCCGCCGAGCGGCGCTTGCCCTCGATCAGCTCGGTGAGGTAGGCGCCCATGGCGCGGACCGCGTCGCCCTCCTCCTGCGCGCCGGCCGGAGAGACCACACTGTTCGACAGCTTGCGAAAGGCGTCCCGGTCCAGGTCGGGCACGCCGATGAGTTCGCAGATGACGGTCATGGGCAGCGGGAAGGCGAGGGCGTCGAGGAGATCCGCCTGCCCGGCGGGGTGCATCGCGTCGAGCAGTCCGTCGGTGATCTGCTGCACGCGGGGCCGCAGCGCCTCGATCCGGCGGGCGGTGAACTCCCGCGCGACCAGCTTGCGCAGCCGGGTGTGGTCGGGTGCGTCCATCTCCAGCATGTTGGCGTTGATCGGGTCGCCCGTGCCCGTCTGGCCGGGCAGCGTCCGCCAGTCCTTGGCGAACCGCTGGTCGGCCAGGACCGCGCGCCCCTCGTCGTACCCGACGACGAGCCACACCCGGTCGAAGTCGTCGGTGCGGACCGCGTGCACCGGGCCCGCGGCACGCATCTTCGCGTAGTACGGGTACGGATTCGCGGTGAAGTCCGCGACCCCTCGGAGATCCGCGTCGACATCGGACATGGGCCCGCCCCTCCCGGTCTGGTCCTTGGCCGACCGCCAGGACCGGCCGGTTCAGGGTATGCCGCCGGTCCCGGCCCCGGCGAAGGGTTCAGGACAGGCCGTGTCCGTCACCGTCGTCCAGGAGGCCCGCGTCGTGGACCAGCAGGGCGATCTGGACGCGGTTGTTGAAGTCGAACTTGGCGAGAATCCGCGACACCTGGGTCTTCACGGTGGCCACGCTCAGGTAGAGCGCCGCGGCGATCTCGGCGTTGGAGCGGCCGTGCCCGACGGCGACGGCCACCTCGCGTTCCCGGTCGGCGAGCAACGCGAGCAGCCTGCGGGCCCGTTGCACCCGGTCCGCCCTCTCCTCCCGGCCGGGGCCGGCGGCGCGGGCCATGAGCTGGCGGGTGACGGCGGGCGAGAGAACCGGGTCACCGGCCGCCACGCGGCGCACGGAGTCGACGATCTGCGCGGGCGGGGTGTCCTTGAGTACGAAGCCGGCCGCCCCGGCACGGATCGCGCGCAGCACCTGTTCGTCGGCGTGGAACGTGGTCAGGACGATGATCTCGGGTGCGTCCGGGCGGCCGCGCAGCACCTCGGTGGCGGTCAGCCCGTCCATGACGGGCATCCGGATGTCCATCAGGACCACGTCCGGCCCGAGCCGTTCGACGAGTCCGGCCGCCTCGCTGCCGTCGGCCCCCTCCCCCACGATGTCGATGTCGTCGGCGCCGCCGAGCATCAGGGTGAGCCCGGCCCGTACGAGCGGGTCGTCGTCGACGATGAGCAGCCGGACGGGCCGGGCCGCGGGAGGAGTGGGAGTCGGTGTGGTCATGAGGGCCACGGTAGCCAGGCCCGGACCCCGAACCCGCCGCCCGGCTCCGGTCCGTGGTCGAGACGGCCCCCGGCGAGGGTGGCCCGTTCGGTCAGGCCGATGAGTCCCTGGCCGGATCCGGGCACCTGCTCAAAGGGTTCGGTGGGGGCGGGGTTGCGCACCTCGACGGTGATGCCCTGCCCGGGGCCGCCGCTGACCGTGACGGTGACCTCGGCGCCGGGTGCGTGCTTGCGGGCGTTGGTCAGGCCCTCCTGGGCGATGCGGTAGACGGTGCGGCCGGTGGCGGCGGGCGCCGCGGCCGGGTCGTCGAGGTGGTTGTCGAGGGCGACCTTCATCCCGGCCAGGCGGGATTCGGCGATCAGGGCGTCCAGGGTGGCGAGGGTGGGCTGCGGCCGGTCGCCCTCGCTGTCGCGGGGGCTGCGCAGCACCCCGATGATCTCGCGGAGGTCCTGGAGCGCCTCGTGCGCGCTGTCCCGGATGACTCCGGCGGCGCGGGCCACTTCGGCCGGGGGTGCGTCGGGCCGGAACTCCAGGGCTCCGGCGTGGACGCTGAGCAGGGTCAGCCGGTGGGCGAGGACGTCGTGCATCTCGCGGGCGATGTCCTCGCGGGCCAGCCGCTGGGCCTGTTCGGCGCGGAGTCCGGCCTCGGTCTCGGCGCGCCGGGCGCGCTCGCGCAGGGTGACGACGAGCTGGCGTCTGGACCGTACGACCATGCCCCAGCTGAGCACCAGGAGGATCAGCAGCACCCCGATGATCGTGGACGCGACGAACGAGGTGCCCGGGTCCGGGCGCAGGTAGGGCTGGATCGGGGCGATGGCCAGGGCGCCCGCGCCGACGAGGGCGACCGGGCGGAACGGCCGGTGCACGGCCACGCTGAACAGGGACACCAGCAGCGCTCCGGCCGCGACGGGCTCCACGATGGACAGCAGCGTCATCGCCACCGCGAGCCCGACCGGCCAGCGCCGCCGGAACCACAGGGTGCAGCAGGCCGCGGCGCCGACCAGCGAGTCGACGAAGACGACGCCCTCGGAGGTGGTGGGGTCGGCCTCGATCGTGGCGATGGTCGCCAGCCCGAGGCCCGCCGCGCAGAGGAACGCCATGATGTCGACGATCCAGTCGCGGACGGTACGGCGCGAACGGGCGTCCCGGTCCCCGGGCAGCTCGGGGTCGGCCATCGCCGAGGGCTGCAGCCAGGGGTACTCCGTGCGCGTCATATCGACAAAGCTACGCAGTGGATTCGCGGCTTCCGGCGCTCGGGACCCAGGAGGCGACCAAAGTCGCGGAAGGGAAGACTTTCGGCCGGGCAGCGCAGACAACCGGCCGACGCGGCGGCGGTGTCCGGCCCGCCAGGCTCGCTGCCATGAAGAAAATCTGCGAGACGGTCGGCTTCCTGGTCTTCGTCCAGGGTGCGGCGGGGCTGCTCCACGAATGGTTCGGCTGGTTCCATCTCTTCGGTCTGGTGCAGCGGCTGCCGTTCATCGGCGGGTACTCGCTGTTCGTCAGCATCGTGCTGGTGGTGACGGGGGTCGCCGTCATGATCGCGTCGGACGCGATCAAGGAGTAGGCGCCCGCGTGCCGGGGCGGCACGGTCAGGAAGCGGTCGCGGCCATGCTGCGTCGGCCCCAGGCCGTACCCGCCAGCACCAGGACCGCGCCCGCCACTCCGGGGAGGCCGAGGCGTTCGCCGCCGATGGCGATGCCGACGGCGGCGGCCCAGAGGGGTTCCGTACCGAGCAGCAGGCTGACCCGGGACGGCGAGGTGCGGCGTACGGACCACATCTGCACGAAGAACGCGAAGAGCGTGCAGAAGACCGACAGGAAGAGCAGTCCGCCCCACTCACGGACACCGAATCCGGCGGCGACCGACCAGGGCGACTCGCCGGTTCCGGGGACGGCGGCCAGCAGCGCGAAGACGGCGACCGCACTGCCGAGCTGGACAGTCGTCAGCGACAGCGAGTCCGCCGACCGGACGGACTTGATGCGTGCCATCAGCAGGACGTGCAGGGTGCGGGCGAGGGCGGCGACGAGCATCAGCAGATCGCCCGCGGAGGGGCTGGTGAAACCGCCGCCCTGGGTCAGCAGCACCACGCCGGCCACGGAGAGCGCGGCGGCGGCGAGAAAGGTCCCGGTCGGCCGGACGCGGGTCACCGCGGCCTCGGCGAGCGGGGTGAAGATCATGGTGAGGCTGATGATGAGCCCGGCGTTGGTCGCCGAGGTGTGCACGATGCCGTACGTCTCCACCAGGAAGATCCCGCTGAGCACCAGGCCCAGCAGCCCCGCGCCCCGCCACTGGGCCGCGCTCAGCGCCGACAGCCGGCGCCGTCCGACGACCACCAGGGCGGGCAGCACGACGGCGAATCTGAGCACGAGCACGGCGATGACGGTCTGCGCCGTGGTGATGTCCTTCGCGGCCAGATAGCTGGAACCCCAGACCACCGCGACCAGCAGCACGGGCAGATCGGTGAGCCACGCCCGGCGCGGCGGTGCGAGGGCGGGCAGGGCGACTGAGGACACCCGGATCTCCTGGTTCTCCACAGGCGTGGTGTGGAGACCTCACTGGCTCGCACGCGGAGCGATCACGGTACCGGCCACCCTCCTGGAATGGCGATCCCCGGGACCGGTCCGACGGCAGACGCCCCGCACCCGGCCGGATGTGGCGCCCGCCGCACAGCGGTTGACGGCGCCGGCCGCTCACGTACCGTCCCCGACGGAACCGAACGAGGCCGGACCGGTGGGCCGGTAGGTGTTGATCGCGATGCCGTTGGGGGTCATGCGGGAACCGGTCAGCTCGAACGCGGTCGGCGGTCCGCCGTCCGTGAACAGCCGCCTGCCGCCGCCGAGCACGACCGGGTGGACGAGCAGGTTGTACTCGTCGATCAGGCCGTGCGCCATCAGGGACCGGGCGAGCTCGCCACTGCCCCAGATCTGCACCTCGCCCCCTCGCGTGCGCTCCTTGATCCGGGCGACCTCCGCGGCGACATCGGTGGAGATCACGGTGGTGTGCTCCCAGTCGGCCTTCTCCAGCGTGGTCGAGACGACGTACTTGGGATACCGGTTGAGCCGGGAGGCGATCGCGTTGCCGGGGTCGGTGATGCCCGGCCAGTACCCCGCGAAGATCTCGTAGGTACGCCTGCCCAGCAGGAAGGCCGCCGAGCGGTCGAACACCTCCGTGATGAACCGCCCCAGGCCCTCGTCCGTGACCGGGGCCTGCCAGCCGCCGTACGCGAAACCTCCGCTCGGGTCCTCCTCGGGGCCGCCGGGGGCCTGCATGACGCCGTCCAGCGTCAGAAAGGTGATGAGGGTCAGTTTCGCCATGATCCTGCTCCTTCGGCAATGCCCGCGGATTCCGCTTCCATCTGTTACGACCCCCGGGCCGGCCGCAACTCATCGGCCGGCCCCCGGCCGCCGTAGCGGAGTGGGCGTCCGTTTACCGCCGGTGCCCGGTCCGCCGAAGCACTTTCCTGGTCCTTGTCAGCCAACCGGCGGCGCCACCGGCAACGGACAGGACCCCTGATGAACAGCACCAGCAGCACCAGCTCGAACCGAGTCGCTCTCGTCACCGGCGGCAGCCGCGGCATCGGCGCGGCGACCGCCCTGCGGCTCGCCAGGGACGGCGCCGATGTGGCACTGACCTACGCCAGGGACGGAGCCGCCGCCCAGGAGACCGTGCGGAAGATCGAGGCGTGCGGCCGCCGCGCGGTCGCCCTGCGCGCCGACTCGGCGGACCCGGCGGCCGTCCCGGCGGCGGTGCACCGGACGGCGGAGACCTTCGGCCGGCTCGACATCCTGGTCAACAACGCGGGCATCGGCGTTCTCGGCCCCATCAGCACCCTCACCACCGCCGATGTCGACCGGGTGCTCGCCGTCAACGTCCGGGCCGTCTTCCTGGCCTGCCGGGCCGCGGCCGGGGTGATGGAGCGCGGCGGCCGCATCATCTCCCTGGGGACGGCCCTGAGCCGGTTCGCGGGCGGGCCGGGCGGCACGCTCTACGCGATGAGCAAGTCGGCACTGTCGGGACTCACCAAACCGCTCGCCCGCGAGCTCGGCCCGCGCGGGATCACCGTCAATCTGGTCCAGCCAGGACCGGTGGACACCGACCTCAACCCGGCCGACGGCCCGTTCGCCGCCGGGCAGCGCGCCGCGACCGCACTGGACCGGTTCGGCACGGCCGGTGAAGTGGCCGCGCTCATCGCCTACTTGGCCGGCGACGAGGCCGCGTACATCACCGGCGCGGAGATCCTGGTGGACGGTGGCCACGCCGCCTGAGGTCCGTGCCAGGCTGGGACGGACCATTTCCGTCCGGAGGGGGCACCCATGTTCGGCGCGTCACGCGGGGGCTACGAACCACCGCTGCACGAGGAGTTCGGATTCCGTATCGCCCGGCGCGGATACGACCGCGATCAGGTCGACGCCTACATCACCCGGCTCCGCAGCGGCTCGCCGCCGGCGGAGGCCGTGGGCTTCGAGCTGGTCCGCCGCGGCTACGAGCGGAGCCGGGTGGACGAGGTCATCGCCCAGTTGCACCGCGAGGCGGGCCGGGGCCGGTAGGCCGCCCCTCCCCGCGCTGCCCCTCGTCCCTGTCCGGCCTAGGCTGGCCGGGCAGGGCAGGCAGCCGTCGGCGAGAGGAAAGACCATGTCCGAGACCCCGGTGCACGACCTGAACGACGGCCGTACCGTTCCCGCCGTCGGACTCGGCACCTGGCCGCTGGACGACGACGCGGCGGAACAGGCCGTCGCCGGAGCCCTGGGGCTCGGCTACCGGCTCGTCGACACCGCGCTGAACTACGGCAACGAGACCGGCACCGGGCGCGGGATCGCCCGCAGCGGTGTACCCAGGGAGGACGTCTTCGTCACCACCAAGGTGCCGGGCCGCCACCAGGGGTACGAGAAGACGCTGGCCTCGTTCGAGGAGTCCCGGAGCAACCTCGGCCTCTCCTACGTGGACCTCTACCTCATCCACTGGCCGCTGCCCCGCGTCGATCTGTACGTGGACACCTGGAAGGCGATGATCCGGCTCCGCGAAGAGGGCCTCGTACGGTCGATCGGGGTGTCCAACTTCACCGCGGACCACCTCGCCCGGCTGGAAGCGGAGACGGGGGTGCTGCCCGCCGTCAACCAGATCGAGATGCATCCGCGGCTGCCGCAGGAGGAACTGCGGGCCGTGCACGCCGCCAAGGGCATCGTCACGGAGAGCTGGAGCCCGCTGGGCCGGGGCCGCGATCTGCTGGCCGATCCCGGGCTCGTCGAAATCGCCGGGGCGCACGGTGTGACGCCGGGGCAGGCGGTCCTGCGCTGGCACACCCAGCTCGGGGCGGTACCGGTCCCGAAGTCCGCCGACCCTGGACGGCAGCGCGAGAACCTGGACCTCTTCGGCTTCGAGCTGACGGCGGACGAGCTGGCCCGCATCTCGTCGGGACCGCGGGAGCGGTTCGGCGGGGACCCCGAGACGCACGAGGAGTTCTGAACGGCGCGGCGGCAGGCCGCTCAGCGCGTGCGCGGCTGAAGCTCCGCCATCCGGGACCAGCCCTCTCCCGGCACCTCGACGTTGATGATCTCGGGCGTCTCCGCCACCAGGTCCGCCATCCGGTCCATGGCCGCGGCGAAGTGCTCGGACTTCACATGGGCCGCGCCCGCCTCTGCGGACGCGAACGCCTCCAGCAGCACGAACTGGTCCGGATTCTCGACGCTGCACGACCAGTCGAAGAACACGTTGCCCGGCTCCTGCCGGGTGGCGAGGGTGAAGTCCTCGACCGCCGGAAGCCACTTTTCGCGGTCGGCGCTGCGGACGGTGAACCTGACGGCGATGAAGATCATGACAACTCCTGCTCGGGACGTACGGCGACCCGGTCCGGGCCCCACATCCCTACCGTATCCCCCGAATACGGACAGGTTCCGGAGGGGTCCGGCCGGCCGGCCGGCGGGTCCGCCGGCCGGGTCGCCCTTCAGCGGCTCCGTTCGAGGAGGCGGCCGGTGGGCTCGGCCAGGATGCCGTCCGAAGCGATCCGTACGCCGCGCAGCCAGGTGGACCTGACGACACCGTGCAGGGTCCGGCCGGCGTACGCGGTGACCTGGTTGCGGTGGAACAGCTCGGCCGGGTCGACGGTGAAGGTGGCGTCGGGTGCGAGGACGGCGAAGTCGGCGTCGCGGCCGGCCTCGATCGCGCCCTTGTCGCGCAGCCCGGCCAGTTCGGCGGGCGCCGCCGACATCCAGCGGGCGACGTCGTCGAGCGAGTGCCCGCGCCTGCGGGCCTCGGTCCAGATGGCGGGCAGTCCGAGCTGGAGGGAGGAGATGCCGCCCCACGCCGAGGCGAAGTCCGGCGTCTTGAGGTCGGTGGTGCAGGGCGAGTGGTCGGAGACGATGCAGTCGATGGTGCCGTCGGCGAGCCCCTCCCACAGCGCGTCCTGGTTGGCCGCCTCACGGATGGGCGGGCAGCACTTGAACTCGGTCGCGCCGTCCGGGACCTCCTCCGCGGTGAGGGTGAGGAAGTGCGGGCAGGACTCGACCGTGACGCGTACGCCCTCGCGCCTGGCGGCGGCGATCAGCGGCAGTGCGTCACTGGAGGACAGGTGCAGCACGTGGACACGGGCGTTCAGCCGCCTGGCCTGGGCGATCAGCCCCTCGATCGCGGTGTTCTCGGCGTCGCGCGGCCGGGAGGCGAGGAAGTCGGCGTAGGCGGGGCCGCCGCGCTGCGGTGCGGACGCCAGGTGGTGCGGGTCCTCCGCGTGCACGATCAGGAGCCCGCCGAAACCGGCGATCTCCGCCATGGACCGGGCCAGCTGCTCCTGGTCCAGCTCGGGGAACTCCTCCACACCGGAGGGCGACAGGAAGCACTTGAAGCCGAAGACCCCGGCCTCGTACAGCGGGCGCAGGTCCTTCACGTTGGACGGGATCGCGCCGCCCCAGAAACCGGTGTCGATGTGCGCCTTGGGGGCGGCCACCCGCTGCTTGACGCGCAGGTGCTCGACGGTGGTGGTGGGCGGGAGGGAGTTGAGCGGCATGTCGAGCAGGGTGGTGATCCCGCCGGCCGCGGCGGCCCGGGTGGCGGTGTGGAAGCCCTCCCACGCGGTGCGGCCGGGGTCGTTCACATGGACGTGGGTGTCCACCAGGCCGGGCAGCAGGACGTCGTCCCCGAAGTCCTCCAGCCGGGCGCCCGCGGGCACCTCCGCGTCGTACGCCAGGACGGCGTCGATCTTCCCGCCGGCGACGGCGACCGCCGCGGGCCGTGTCCCCCCGGGGGTGACGACGCGCGTCGAGCGCAGAACCAGCTTCACGTCCGTACCGGACACCCGTGACTCCCCACTCCAAAAATTCAACGAACTGTTGAAGGAGTCTTCACTCGCGGAAGCGACCCGTCAAGACCCCATTCTCCGCGTCGGACACCCAGCGGACCACCCAGGGCGTCGACTAGAGATTTCCACAAAGCAAAAGACTAATTTCACAGAGCGGAACGTAGAATAAGCCGGACGCGGTGTCGCGGAACCGCCGGGCCACCGGACATACGGGCCCTGACCGGCCAGGACGCCGCCCTGGAACAGTGGGCCGATCGGGAAGCGCCCGGTAGGCTGCTGCCTTGCTCTTCCGCTTCGAAAGGACCGTTGACGTGCCGCCGTCCCACGCCAGCACATCCGACTCCAAGCCCGCCGGATCCAGCGGGGGTGTGCAGTCCCTCGAGCGCGCCTTCGATCTGCTGGAGCGGATGGCCGACGCGGGGGGCGAGGTCGGTCTGAGTGAGCTCTCCGCGAGCAGCGGACTGCCACTGCCCACCATTCACCGGCTGATGCGCACGCTCGTGGTCTGCGGATACGTACGCCAACAGCCCAACCGGCGCTATGCGCTCGGCCCGCGGCTGATCCGGCTCGGCGAGTCCGCCTCACGGCTGCTGGGCACCTGGGCCCGCCCGTATCTCGCGCGGCTGGTCGAGGAGACCGGCGAGACCGCGAACATGGCGCTGCTCGACGGCGACGAGATCGTGTACGTGGCGCAGGTGCCGTCCAAGCACTCGATGCGCATGTTCACCGAGGTGGGCCGGCGGGTGCTGCCGCACTCCACCGGCGTCGGCAAGGCACTGCTCGCGCACACCCCGCCGGACGAGGTACGGGCGTTGCTCGCGCGCACCGGAATGCCGGCCGCCACCGAGAAGACGATCACCACCCCCGACGGCTTCCTGGACGCGCTGGACCAGGTCCGCAGGGCCGGTTACGCGGTGGACGACAACGAGCAGGAGATAGGGGTGCGCTGCCTCGCGGTCTCGGTACCCAACTCGCCCACCTCGGCCGCGATCTCGATCTCGGGTCCGGCGGGCCGGGTGACAGAGGCGGCCACCGAGCGGATCGTGCCGATGCTTCAGCAGGCCGCCAAGGAGCTCTCCGAGGCACTGGCCAGCAGCGGGACGTCCGGCTGAGACGGCTCGACCGAACGGCGCAGGGGTGGCGCGGAGCGCGAAAGCTCCCCGCCCCCCCCCCCCCCGAGCGGCGCCCCCCCCGCGCACGGGTGTGGCGGGGCGGGCCCCCGGCCGGCCAGCAACCCGACCCGCCAGTACCAACGGGCC
>NZ_JBIVTZ010000007.1:95475-413225 GCF_044756945.1 Streptomyces sp. NPDC091387
TATGGGCCGGTGTTGCCTGTTGGCCCAATTGGCGTTGCCGGGGCCTGGGCCTTCGTGGGGGGGGGGGGGGTGGGGGGGCCCCCGCCGGGGGGGGGGGGGGGGGGCGCCCCCCCACCCCCCCCCCCCACCCCTCCGCCGTAGCGGCGCACCGCCGGCTCAGGTGAGTGCCGGGGCGGTCAGCCGGCCGTCCTGCATCGAGACCGTCATGTCCATCCGGTCCAGATGGGTCCGGTCGTGGGTGACCATGACGGTCGCCGTCGACCGCTCCCGGGTCAGCGAGACGAGCAGATCCAGCACGGCCGCACCCCGTTCGTGGTCCAGTGCGCTGGTCGGTTCGTCGACCAGGAGCACCGCCGGGTCGTTCATCAGGGCCCGCGCGATGTTGATCCGCTGGCGCTGGCCGCCCGAGAGCTGGTGCGGCCTGCGGTCGGCCTTGTCGGCGAGACCGACCGCGTCGAGCAGTTCCAGCGCCCGGGTCCGGGCGGTCCGGGCCGCGCCGCCCGACAGGTGCGCCATGACCTGGAGCTGCTCGGCCGCGGTCAGGGACGGCAGCAGGTTGGGATGCTGGAAGACGATGCCGATCCGTTCGCGGCGCAGCTGCGCCTTGTCGGCGCGGCTGAGTCCCACGGTGTCCGTCCCGGCGACGGCGACGGCGCCCTCGTCCGGGGTGACCAGCGTGGCGGCCACGGCCAGCAGGCTCGACTTGCCGGAGCCGGAGGGGCCGACGACCGCGGTGAGGGTGCCCGCGGGCACGTCGAGGCAGACCCGGTCCAGGGCGGTGAGCCGCCCGTCGCCGTCGGGGTAGGTGAGCGTGACATCGGTGAGCGTGAGGGTCATCGGGCACTCCCGAGTGCGGTGAGCGGGTCTACGGCGGTGATCCGCCGGATGGACAGGGCCGCCCCGACGGCACCGAGGACGATCATGACGGCCGCCGGGACGAGGACGGTCGACGCCTCCAGGGCGAAGGGCACTGCCCCGCCGCTGACCAGGGCGCCGATGCCGGACGCGAGGGCGGTGCCGATCCCCGTACCGATGGCGAGCATCACCACGGCCTGCCCGAGTGCGTCCCGGAGCAGATAGGGCGTGGAGGCGCCGAGCGCCTTGAGGACGGCGACATCGCCGCTGCGCTGGATCGTCCAGACGGTGAAGAAGGCGCCGATGACCAGGGCGGAGATGGCGAAGAGGAAGCCGCGCATCAGCTGGAGCGAACCGTTCTCGGCCTGGTAGGAGCCGATGGCGGTGAGCGAGCCGTCCAGGGTGAGCGTGCTGGTGCCGGCCGCGCGGTCGCCCGCCGCCAGGTCGGCGCCGTCGGTGGTGGTCAGGGCGACCACGGTGGCGTGGGACGTACCGCCCGAGCCGTCGGCCCCGAGCCGCTGCCAGTCGGCCAGCGCGGTCCACACGACCGGCGTGTGGCTGTACGAGGCGTCGCCGGCGACCGCGGCGACGGTGACCTCGCCGCCGCCGAGGCGCAGCCGGTCACCGGTGCGGGCGGAGAGGTCCTCGGCGGCCTGCTCGGAGAGCACGACCTTTCCCGGTGCCACCGGTGTGCCGGAGGGCGCCAGTCCGCCGTCGGGCTCGACGCCGAACGCCGAGACGGCCGCCGTCCGCTCCCCCGCCACCGCGGCGGCGTTGAGCGTGCGGATGCCGAGCGGCTGGGCCTTCTCGACGCCGGGCTGCCGTGCCCAGCTCTGCCAGGCGGTCTCCTTGACGGTGGAATTGGTGAAGGACACCGACTGGCCGTCGGGCGGGGCGGCGAACGCCAGGTGGTCGGCGCTCAGCCCCGTGACGGCCGAGGTGTTCTCCCGGGCCAGTCCGGCCGTGAGACCGGACAGCAGGCCCACGAGCAGCGTGATCAGCACCACGACCGTGCCCATGAGCGCGAACCGGCCCTTGGCGAACCGAAGATCTCTCCATGCAACGAACATGACTCCAGCGTCGGTCCGCGCGGCCGGAGAAACATCGGCCGCCGGCTGGGCCCGACATCAACCTTTCGATTGACCGGCGCCGGGCACCCCGCGCCTACGCTGGACGAATCATGGAATCACGTGTCCACCCCCCGGTCGCCGCCGCGCTGCGGCTGTGTCTGCACGCCCTGCTGCTGGGGCTGCTGGCGCTGGCGGCCGTCAAGGCCGTGAGTGCCGGGGATCCGCACGCCACCGCCGTCGTCGTGGTCTCCTGCGTGCTGGCCGCGGTGTACGCGGCGGGTGCGCTCGCCCCTGCCGTGCAGCCGGGGACCCTGGCGGGGGCGTGCTGGCTCGCCGTGCTCGGGGCGCTCTGGCTGGTGCTGCTGGCCCTCTCGCCGGACGGGCTGTGGGTGGCCTTCCCGCTGTACTTCCTCCAGCTGCATCTGCTGCCGATGCGCTGGGGCCTGCCCGCCGTCGTGGTGACCGCGGCCGCCGCCATCACCAGTTTCCTGGTGCACGGGCAGGCGGTCACGCCCGGCACCTTCATCGGCCCGCTGCTCGGCGCGGCGGTGGCCGTCGCCACGGTGCTGGGCTACGACGCGCTGTTCCGGGAGAGCGAGCGGCGCCGCGAACTCATCGAGGAGCTCGTCTCGACCCGGGCGGAGCTGGCGGCCGCCGAACGCACCGCCGGCACGCTCGCCGAACGCGAACGGCTGGCACGGGAGATCCACGACACGCTCGCGCAGGGCCTGTCCAGCATTCAGCTGCTGCTGCGCGCGGCCGAACGCACCCTGGAGCCGGACGCCCCCGCCGCCCCCCATGTCCGCCAGGCCCGCGAGGCCGCCCAGGACAATCTCGCCGAGGCCCGCCGCTTCGTCCGCGCCCTGACCCCGCCCGACCTGGAGAACGGCTCCCTCACGGCCGCCCTGGAACGGCTCTCGGCCCGCACCACGGACTCCGCCCTCACGGTGCAGTTCGCCGTCAGCGGCACCCCCGTCGAGCTGCCCACACCGTACGAGGTGGCGCTGTTGCGTACCGCGCAGTCGGCGCTGGCCAACACCGTGCGGCACGCCGAGGCGCGGCGGGCCGAGATCACGCTGAGCTTCATGGACACCTCGGTGTCGCTGGACGTGGTCGACGACGGCCACGGCTTCGCACCGGACACCGTCCCGGCCGGCGGCAGCGGCACCGGCGGCTTCGGGCTGCCCGCCATGCGGTCGCGGGCCCGCTCCCTGGGCGGCACGCTGAGCGTCGAGTCGGCGCCCGGCCAGGGCACGGCCGTCGCCCTCACCCTGCCGCTCCCCGTCGCCCCGAACGGACAGGACTCCGCATGACCGCACCGATCAGGCTGCTGCTCGCCGACGACCACCCGGTGGTCCGGGCGGGGCTGCGGGCCGTCCTGGACACCGAGCCGGACTTCCATGTCGCCGCCGAGGCCGCCACCGCCGAGCAGGCCGTCGCCCTGGCCGCGACCGGCGAGTTCGACGTCGTCCTGATGGACCTGCAGTTCGGCGCGGGTCTGCACGGTTCGGAGGCCACCGCCGCGATCACCGCGGTGCCGGACGCGCCCCGGGTGCTGATCCTGACCACGTACGACACGGACGCCGACATCCTCGCCGCGGTCGAGGCGGGCGCCGCCGGCTATCTGCTGAAGGACGCCCCACCCGAGGAACTGGCCGCCGCGGTCCGTACGGCGGCGGCCGGCCGGTCCGCTCTCGCCCCGGCCGTCGCGCACCGGCTGATGGACCGGATGAGGACTCCCGCGGAGGCCCTCACCAAGCGCGAGCTGGAGGTTCTCCAGCTGGTGGGCGAGGGCCTGTCCAACCTGCAGATCAGCAAGAAGCTGTTCCTGAGCCAGGCGACGGTGAAGTCCCATCTGGTGCACATCTACGCCAAGCTGGGCGTCGACTCGCGTACGGCCGCGGTCGCGGCGGCGACGGCCCGAAGGCTCATCCGCCGCTGAACCGCGGCCCGCACCGAGCCGCTTACCGGCCGCCCGGGTTCAGCGGCGCGGCGGCTCTCCGAAGAGGTCCACGGCGACCCGTACGTCCCTGAGCGCCGACGCCAGGGCGCTGACCGAGCCGATCGCCCCCGCGATCAGCAGCAGCGACCGGCGGAGCCGCGGGATCTCGGGCGCGCCGCTGACCGCCATCGTGTCCAGCGCCGCGAGCTCGTCCTCGGCGATCGCACGGTCCGGGAACTCCGCGGGATGTCCGGCCAGCTCCCTCCGGAGCCGGGAGACGGCCGTACGCAACTCCGTCACCCTCGGGTCCTCATTGCTGCTGGTCACCCGAGCCTGCCCCACGCTTTTCAACAAAGCACTCCCCCTCACACATCCTTGTGCCGGTGTACCGACCGGGTCCCGAACCGTGGTCAAGTGTCCGGGGGTGCGGGCAAGTTAACGCCATGAAAGGTGCCGGGCGCCACTCCACGGACGGAACTCGGTGTGTCCCTGGCGATCACAGGCGGTTGCAGAAACGGTCCGCCCGGTGCGGGAACCGCCCGTCTGCGGTATCCAGTCCGCATGACAAGCATTCCGCTTCCCTCCACCCCGTCCGCCGCCCCGGTCGTCGCCGGGCTGCTCCTCGCCGCGGGCGGCGGCCGCCGGCTGGGCGGCCGTCCCAAGGCGCTCCTCGAACACCGCGGCCGCCTCCTCGCCGACCACGCGGTACGCACCCTGCGGGACGGCGGCTGCGGCCCGGTCCACGTGGTGCTCGGCGCCGCGGCCGACGAGGTGCGGGCCAGGACGGAGCTGGTCGGCTGCACCGTGACCGTCAACCCCGAGTGGACCGGGGGCATGGGCTCCTCGCTGCGCGCGGGCCTCGGCGCCCTCGCCGGCACGGGGGCGGACGCGGTCGTCGTCCTGCTGGTCGACCAGCCCGGCATCGGCGCGGAGGCGGTGGCGCGGGTGCGGTCGGCGTACCGCTCCCGGACGAGCCTCGCGGCGGCCTCGTACGCGGGGGAACGCGGCCATCCGGTGCTGTTCGGGGCCGATCTCTGGGCGGACATCGCGGCGGGCGCGGAGGGCGACCAGGGGGCGCGCGCCTATCTGCGGGCGCACCGCGGTGCGATCACGCTCGTCGAGTGTTCCGATGTGGCTCAGGCGTACGACATCGACACGGCCGAGGATCTGTCCCACCTGGAGTGAACACACTGGCACGCTGCGCCAGCAGGGGGCGACTTCTGTCGACCCGGAGAATCTCGACATCAACAAACCATTGAACTTCCACCATGAGGAAACTACTATCCACTGGTCAGAAGCCCTCTGCACCTCAGACGGCGGCCACGGCCGTATCCCGGAGCCATGGCACGCCGTGCCGTCTCAGGCGACCCGGCGGCCGTGAGACGCCGCCCGCACCGCCCGCTGAAGGAGTGACAGCTCATGTCCGCACCAGCGCCGTCCTCGCTGGCCATCGTCGATGCCGAGCCCCTGCCCCGGCAGGACGAGGTCCTCACCCCCGCGGCTCTCGCGTTCGTGGCCGAGCTGCACCGCCGGTTCACCCCGCGCCGTGACGAGCTGCTCGCCCGCCGCGGCGAGCGCCGTGCCGAGATCGCCCGCACCTCCACGCTGGACTTCCTGCCGGAGACCGCGGCGGTCCGCGCGGACGACTCCTGGAAGGTCGCACCGGCCCCCGCCGCGCTGAACGACCGCCGGGTGGAGATCACCGGCCCGACCGACCGCAAGATGACCATCAACGCCCTGAACTCGGGCGCCAAGGTCTGGCTCGCCGACTTCGAGGACGCGTCCGCCCCCACGTGGGAGAACGTCATCCTCGGCCAGCTCAACCTGATCGACGCCTACGACCGCGCGATCGACTTCACGGACCCGAAGTCCGGCAAGTCGTACGCCCTGAAGCCCGCCGACGAGCTCGCGACCGTCGTCACCCGCCCCCGCGGCTGGCACCTGAACGAGCGCCACCTCCAGCTCGACGGCACCCCGGTGCCCGGCGCGCTGGTCGACTTCGGCCTCTACTTCTTCCACAACGCGCAGCGCCTCATCGACCTCGGCAAGGGCCCGTACTTCTACCTGCCGAAGACGGAGTCGCACCTGGAGGCCCGCCTCTGGAACGACATCTTCGTCTTCGCCCAGGACTACACCGGCATCCCGCAGGGCACCGTCCGCGCGACGGTCCTGATCGAGACGATCACCGCCGCGTACGAGATGGAGGAGATCCTCTACGAGCTGCGCGACCACGCCTCCGGGCTGAACGCGGGCCGCTGGGACTACCTCTTCTCCATCGTCAAGAACTTCCGTGACGGCGGCGCCAAGTTCGTCCTGCCGGACCGCAACGCGGTGACGATGACGGCCCCGTTCATGCGGGCGTACACCGAACTTCTCGTCCGCACCTGCCACAAGCGCGGCGCCCACGCGATCGGCGGCATGGCGGCCTTCATCCCGTCCCGCCGCGACGCCGAGGTCAACAAGGTCGCGTTCGAGAAGGTCAAGGCCGACAAGGACCGCGAGGCGCACGACGGCTTCGACGGCTCCTGGGTCGCCCACCCCGACCTGGTCCCGATCGCCATGGCCTCCTTCGACGCGGTCCTCGGCGAGAAGCCGAACCAGAAGGAACGCCTGCGCGAGGACGTCTCGGTGGCCGCGGGCGATCTGATCGCCATCGACACCCTGCACGCCAAGCCCACCTACGACGGCCTGCGCAACGCCGTCGCGGTCGGCATCCGCTACATCGAGGCCTGGCTGCGCGGCATGGGCGCGGTCGCCATCTTCAACCTGATGGAGGACGCGGCCACCGCCGAGATCTCGCGCTCGCAGATCTGGCAGTGGATCAACGCGGACGTCGTCTTCGAGAACGGCGAGCACGCCACGGCGGACCTCGCCCGCAAGGTCGCGGCCGAGGAACTGGCCGCGATCCGCGCCGAGACCGGCGACGAGGCCTTCGCCGCCGGCAAGTGGCAGCAGGCCCACGACCTGCTGCTCCAGGTCTCCCTGGACCAGGACTACGCGGACTTCCTGACGCTGCCGGCGTACGAGCAGCTGCGCTGAGCCCGGCTCCCGCGTACACCTCCGCCCCCGGTACCGCACGGCACCGGGGGCGGAGCCATGTCCTGGCGGGCCCTACTTCAGCCCGGTGTCGAGCGCGCCCAGCAGCGTCCCCTGCGGGGTGTCCCCCGACATCTCCCAGACCATGACGCCCAGCAGGCCCTTGTTCTTCACGTAGGCCGTCTTCTTGCCGATGGACCAGGTGTCGTCGAAGGACCACCACTGGTTCCCGGTGTAGCCGTACGTGGACACGGACTGCTCGTCGTGACGGACCGTCATCGTCGGGTAGGCGCCGATGAGGTTGGAGTATCCGCGGGTGCCGGCCTCCTCGGCGAACTGGCCCGGGGCGGCTCCGCCGGCGGACTGCCATTCGCCCGCCGCGCCCCCGTCGGTGACGTTCTGCCAGCCGCGGCCGTAGAACGGGATGCCCAGGGTCAGTTTGCGGGGTTCTACGCCCGCGTCCGTGTACGCCTTGATCGCGGCGTCCGCGCTGAAGTGGAAGTCGTACGGGTCCTGGTCGTCGGCGTAGAGGTTGGCCTGGTGGCCGGTGCGGTTCGGTTCCCAGGAGTTGTCGCTGCCGGAGCCGTGGAAGTCGTAGCCCTGGACGTTGGCCACGTCGAGGGAGTCGAAGACCTTGCCCAGGTCCCAGCCGTCACCGATCTTCTGCGGGTCGGCGGGGGTGAAGGCGGTGAGGAGGCGGTGGCCGCCGCCGAGCGCGTCCAGCTGCTTGCGGAACTCCGCGAGCAGCAGGGTGAGGTTGTTCCTGTCGTTCGGCGAGTAGTGGTTGCCGGGGTGTCCGGTGCCGGTGCCCGGCCACTCCCAGTCGATGTCGAAGCCGTCGAAGATGCCGGCCGCGGTGCCGGGGCCGCCCGCGCCGCCGTACTCGGGCAGGTTGCCCTTGATGTACATGTCGATGCAGGAGGAGACGAACTTCTTGCGGGCCGCGTCGGTGGCCGCCACGTCGGAGAAGTACTTCGAGTACGTCCAGCCGCCGAGCGAGACCACGATCTTCAGGTTCGGGTGGAGCTTCTTCAGCTTCTTCAACTGGTTGAAGTTTCCGCGCAGTTTGCCCCAGCCGTCGTCCGCGACACCGTCCACCGACTGGGCGGCGCTGAAGGGGCGGGTGTAGTCGGCGTCGGCGTCACCGGCGCCGGTGCCCTGCTCGGGGTCCTCGGGGTCGGCGGTGGTGCCCTTGGTGACGCCGTTCAGGCAGGTGAGGTTGTTGGGATCGATGTTGGCGAAGGCGTAGTTGACGACGTCGAGCTTGCCGGCGGCCCCGGAGTCCTGGAGGTTCTTCACGAAGTACTGGCGGCCGTAGATGCCCCACTGGACGAAGTAGCCGACCTTCGCGTAGTTGCCGGCGCCGACGATGTCGTCGGTCTTCACCGTGAGCGTGTTACTGGCCGGCGAGGAGTTGTCCGCCGGGTCGCGGGCCTTGACCGTGAAGGTGTACGAGGTCGAGGGGGACAGCCCGCCGATGGTCGCGGTGGTCGTGGTGCCGGAGACCGTGGTGGCCAGGGTGGTGCCCCGGTAGATGTCGTACGCGGCGACCCGCTGGTTGTCCGCGGAGGCGGTCCAGGCCAGAGTGACGGACGAGGAGTCGGCCGCGGTGGAGTGCAGGGCGCCGGGGGCCGTCGGCGGGGAGGTGTCGGTGGCCGGGTCGACGGTGGTGACGGCCAGCGGGGCGCTCTCGGCGGAGGCGTTGCCCCGGGTGTCCTTGGCCCGGACGGTGAAGGAGTAGGTGGTGGCGGGCGTCAGACCGGTGACCGTGGCGGAGGTCGTCGCGGTGGCCGAACCCACCACCTTGCCGCCCGCCAGGATGTCGTACGAGGCCACGGGGAAGTCCCCCGCCGTGGCGGCCGTCCAGGACAGCGAGGCGGTGCGGGCGGTGACGTCGGTCTTCTTCAGCCCGGCGGGCGCGCCCGGCGGGGCGTCCGCGGAGCCGTCGCACTTGTCGCCGTTGATCCGGCAGCCGGTGGGCGCGGTGATCGGTCCGGTGGCGACGAACCAGAAGCTGTACGGCTCGGTGGTGCTGTGTGCGGCGACCGTGCCGTTGTAGTGGGCGTTGACTGCGGTGATGTGGCTGCCCTGGGTGGTGACGGTGCCGTTGTAGGAACTGCTGATCGCGACTCCGGACGGCAGGTCGAATTCGAGGCTCCATCCGGTGACGGCCGCGTCGGTGTCGTTGTGCAGGATGTATGTCCCCTTCCACCAGGGGCCGTTGTCGGCCGAGGTGAAGGTGGCCGTCAGCTTGCCCGCCGCGTGGGCGGGGGTGGCCTGGAGGGACAGCAGGGCGAGCAGGAGGGCGAGGGCGGCGACCAGTGCGGTCGCCGTTCTCCGTCTGAGGGGCATGTGCTCGAACATGGTTCTCCCTTGTGGCAGGGACCCGTGAGGGGGTCCTGAGGGGGGAGCGGGTGTCCTTCGTTCCATGGAGCACACGGGAAACTAATTGGTCTGGACCAACTCGTCAAGAGGTACAGACCACTTACCGTCGGCCGGCCGTCCGCACGCCGGCCCCGCGGTCACGTCCACACCGCACCCAGCGCGACGAACCCGCAGATCAGCACGGCCAGGACGGCGAGCAGCGGCCACACGAAACGCAGGTATCTGTCGTATCCCACCTTGGCCAGCGCCACCCCGCCGATCGTGACCGCCGTCGCGGGCACCCACCGGAGGTGGACGGGATGAGGAAGGCCAGCGGGGGGGTTGACGACGAACACGACGACGGCGAACACCGCGGAGGAGGTGCCGGACAGCAGGCCCTCGATGGAGTGCAGGACGGTGTCGGTGATCCGGGAGCTGTTCATGATGACGGTGACCCCGCGGGCCAGCACGATGACCAGCGCGGGCGAGAATAGGGGGCGGCCGCTCGCACGCCTGAGGGCCGGTCAGCCGCCCAGCACCACCGTCCGCGAGGCGGAGAAGTCCCCCCACTTGCCGTCCGGGAGCTTGGCGCGGATCTTCATGGCGTAGCGGGTGCCGCGCGGATCGCTGACGGTGAGCCGGTAGTGCGCCCGGCCCGTGGGCGGCTTGCCTCCCCAGACGATCGTGGTGGTCAGCCGGCCGTCCAGGTAGAGCTGGTAGGCCGGGATCTCGCCACCGGTCACGGGCTGCTTCCAGTCCAGGTCGACGGCGTACTCCTCGCCGTGGGCGGTGCTGGTGATCCGCAGGTCGGTGGGGGCGGTGGCGGCGGGCGCGCCGGGGGCGGACGCGGTGGTGAGGTCGAAGGCGTTGCTGTCCTTCGAGGAGGTGTCGGCGGCGTCGCGGGCGCGGACGGTGAAGGTGTATATCGTGCCGGGCCGCAGCCCGGTCAGCCGGGCGGTGGTCTGCGTGCCGGACACGCTGTGAATGCGCGAGCCCTCCTGGTAGATGTCGTACGAGGTGACGCCGACGTCGTCCGTGGAGCCGCCCCAGGACAGCGTGGCCGCCCGGCTGCCGTCGGCCTTGCCGCGCAGCTTCACCGGCCGGGTCGGTGCCTCATGGTCGGCCGGGGTCGGGGCGGGCGTGGTGACGGAGGCGGCGGCGCTCGGCGCGGAGAGGTTCCCGGCCGCGTCGCGGGCGCGGACGGTGAAGGTGTACGCGGTCGAGGCGGTCAGGCCGTCGACGTCGATCATCAACCTGGTCGCCGGGACGGTCTTGACCTTCTTGCCCTTGCGGTAGATCTCGTACGCGGTGACGGCCTTGTCGTCGGAGGCCGCCTCCCACATCACATGCGCGGAGGTGGCGCTGCCGGCCTGCACGGTCACCCCGCGTGGCGCTGTGGGACTACTGGTGTCGGCCTCGGCGCCGGAGCCGCCGCAGGCGGTGAGCGCGGCGAGGAGCAGGGCGGCTGAGCAGGCCAACGCGGCGGGTGCGTGGGGGCGTTGCACGGTCTTGCCTTCCGTCCGGCAGCAATGGTCCAGACCTGTATCGCACGGCGTGGGGGTCGCCGACAAGAGGACGGAGCGGAACGTTCCGCAATGTGCCGGTGTGCACCGCGCCCGGAGCGAGGAGTCCGGGGCACCCGGCGCGTCGCCGGGCGATGAGTTCGGGGCGCGCGGGGAGTCTGCACTGTATGGACGACAAGACGAAGACGGACGACGAGACGGACACCGCTCCCCCGCAGGATCTGGAACCCGCGGCCCGGCAAATGACCGCGCTGCTCGACGCGGTCGACGACACCTGGCTGTCCGCGCCGACCCCGTGCCCCGGTGTCACGGTGAGCGCCCTGCTCGCCCACATCGGCGGGCTCGCCGTGGCCTTCCGCGATGCCGCGCGCAAGGAGCCGGGACCCACGACCGACACGGCGCCCTCGGTGGCGGAGATGGTGCTGGAGGACGACTGGCGCGGCACACTGCCCGAGGCGCTGGATGCCATGGTCACCGCCTGGCGCTCCCCCGACGCCTGGCAGGGCATGAGCCGGGCGGGCAGCGTGGACCTGCCGGGCGAGGTGGCGGGCATGGTCGCGCTCAACGAGCTGGTGCTGCACGGCTGGGACCTGGCGCGGTCGACCGGGCAGCCGTTCCGGGCCGAGGAGGCGTATCTGCAGTCCACGCTGGCACTGCTGGCCGCCCTGGGTGACAGCCCGCCGGCCGGCTCGCCGTTCGGCCCGCCGGTCCCGGTGCCGGACGACGCGCCGCTGCTGGACCGGGCGGTGGCCCGGAGCGGCCGGCGCCCCGACTGGCGGCCCGGCGGCTGAAGGGCCGGCCGCGGCGGCGGGCGGCCGTCTGACCAGCGGACGAAGAACGCCGTGTACGGGCGAGGATCCCTCCCGCGACCTGGCAGGCTGGAGCGGTGAAGCTCAGCACGTGTTCCCTGATCGCCTCGGCCGCCGCCCTCGTCATGGCCGCGGCCGTGCTCTCCGGATGCTCGGCGGCCGGACCGGACACCGCCTACGGCAAGGGGTCCGCGGCGGCCGGTCTGGAGGATCCGGCGAAGAAGGACATCGCGATGCAACTGGTCTCCAGCGCGGAGAACTCCTCGCTGGACTGGAAGTCCCAGTACAAGTACATCGAGGACATCGACGACGGCCGCGGCTACACCGCGGGCATCATCGGCTTCTGCTCCGGCACCGGCGACATGCGACGCGTCGTCGAGCGGTACGCGAAGGCCCGGCCCGGGAATCCGCTGGCGCGGTTCCGGCCGGCGCTGCGGGCGGTGGAGGGCACCGACGCGCACACCGGGCTCGGCCGCCGGTTCACCGAAGCGTGGGCACACGCGGCCGGCGACGCGGCCTTCCGGTCGGCGCAGGACGCCGAGCGGGACGCCTCGTACTTCGGCCCCGCGGTGGCGCAGGCCAAGGCGGACGGGCTCGGCGCGCTGGGCCAGTTCATCTACTACGACGCCTATGTGATGCACGGGTCCGGCGACGCGGACGGCACGGTCGGCTTCCGCACGATGCACCGGCACGCCCTCGCGAAGGCCCGCGCGCCCTCGCGGGGCGGCGCAGAGGTGGCCTATCTCGACGCGTTCCTGGACGCCAGGGTCGCGGCGATGCGCGAGGAGCCCTCGCACCACGACACCAGCAGGGTCGAGACGGCCCAGCGGGTGTTCGTGCGCGAGGGCAGGCTCGGCCTGGAGACACCACTGCGGTGGAAGGTGTACGGCGACAGCTACCGGATCGAGGGCCCGTAGCCGGCCGGCCTCTCCGTTCCCCGGCCCCGCGCCGTTCCCAACTCATCTGCGTCACAGGGGTGTACGGCAGTCGCTCCACTCTGATAGGAAAGCTTCCTAACAGAAGAATCGGAACGACGAACTCCTTTGGAGGACTGGTGAACGCTCCCCACAAGCGCACCGCACGTCGCAACACCCGTACCCTGCGTGTCGCGCTCGTCGCACTCGGGCTGACACTCACGGCTGTTCCCGCCACCGCATTCGCCGGCACCGCCCCCGCGCCGCCGGCCGCTCACCACCAGGAGGCCGCCGCGACCGGGCTCGACGATCCGGCGAAGAAGGACATCGCCATGCAACTGGTCTCCAGCGCGGAGAACTCCTCGCTGGACTGGAAGTCCCAGTACAAGTACATCGAGGACATCGACGACGGCCGCGGCTACACCGCGGGCATCATCGGCTTCTGCTCCGGCACCGGCGACATGCTGGACCTGGTGGAGCTGTACACGCAGCGCAAGCCGGGCAACCCGCTCGCCCAGTACCTGCCCGCCCTGCGCGAGGTGGACGGCAGCGACTCGCACGAAGGACTCGACCCGGGCTTCCAGGCCGCCTGGAAGAAGGCCGCGGCCGACTCGGCGTTCCAGCAGGCGCAGAACGACGAGCGCGACCGGGTGTACTTCGACCCGGCGGTCAGCCGGGGCAAGAGCGACGGACTGGGCACGCTCGGCCAGTTCGCGTACTACGACGCCATCGTCATGCACGGCGACGGCGGCGACAGCACGAGCTTCAGCAGCATCCGCAAGCGGGCCCTCGCGAAGGCGAAGCCGCCGGCCCAGGGCGGCAACGAGGTCACCTACCTCAACGCCTTCCTGGACGCGCGGGTCTGGGCCATGCAGCAGGAGGAGGCACACTCGGACACCAGCCGGGTGGACACCGCACAGCGGGTGTTCCTGAAGAAAGGCAATCTGAACCTGAACCCGCCGCTCGACTGGAAGGTGTACGGCGACAGCTTCCACATCGGCTGACGGACCCGGGCACGGCTGTGGCGCGTACGGTTCCCCTCACGGGTGGGACCGTACGCGCCACGGCGCTGTGACAGTCCGTCAGTGGACGCCGACAGAAGGCGCGTTCACCGCCTCCAGCTCCTTCACCCCCGCATCCGCCTCGGCGTCCGGCTTCCGGCCCAGGTGGTTGAAGGCCAGATTGAGGACGATCGCCACGACGCATCCGGTGGATATCCCGGAGTCGAGCACGACCAGCAGGTCCTTGGGGAACGCGTGGTAGAACTCCGGCGCGGCGATCGGTATCAGGCCTATGCCGACGGCGGCGGCCACGATCAGGGCGTTCTCACCCTTCTCCAGTGCGGCGCTCGCCAGGGTCTAGATGCCGCTCGCGGCGACCGACCCGAAGAGCACGATTCCGGCGCCGCCGAGCACCGGCAGCGGTACCAGCGCGATGACGGACGCGGCCACCGGGAACAGACCGAGCAGGATGAGGATGCCGCCGCCCGCGGCGACGACGAAGCGGCTGCGGACCTTGGTCATCGCGACCAGTCCTATGTTCTGGGCGAAGGCGCTGCACATGAAGCCGTTGAACAGCGGGCTGATGGCGCTGCCCAGGGTGTCGGCGCGCAGACCTCCCTCGATGGTCCGCTCGTCGGCCGGCCGGTCGACGATCTTTCCGAGGGCCAGCATGTCCGCGGTCGACTCGGTCATGCAGACCAGCATGACGATGCACATCGAGACGATCGCGGCGATCTCGAACTGCGGTGCCCCGAAGTGGAACGGGGTGGGGAAGCCGACCGCGTCGGCGTCCTTGATGGCGCCGAAGTCGGTGATGCCGACCGGGATCGCGATGAGTGTGCCGGCGATGAGTCCGAGCAGGATCGCGATCTGCTGGAGGAAGCCGCGGAGCAGTTTCCTCAGCGCGAGGACGATCACCAGGGTGACCGCCGCCATGATGATGTTGGTGGTGGAGCCGTAGTCGTCGGCCGTGGCGTTGCCGCCCTGGGACCAGTTGAAGGCGACCGGCAGCAGGGAGACACCGATCAGGGTGATGACCGTGCCGGTGACGACGGGCGGGAAGAAACGGACCAGTTTGCAGAAGTGGGGGGCGAGGACGAAGCCGAGGAGGCTCGCGACGATGATCGCGCCGAAGATGACGGCGATGCCGTCGTGTCCCCGGTCCTTGCCGATCGCCACCATGGGCGTCACCCCGGCGAACGAGACGCCGTTGACGAACGGCAGCCGGGCGCCGATGCGCCAGAAGCCGAGGGTCTGGAGCAGGGTGGCGATGCCCGCGGTGAACAGGCTCGCCCCCATCAGGAAGGCCGTCTCCTTCGGGCTGAGGCCCACGGCGGGGCCCACGATCATGGGCGGGGCCACCACACCCGCGTACATCGCGGCCACGTGCTGGAGGCCGCTGGTGAACATCTTCAGTGGGGGGAGCGTCTCGTCGACCGGATGAGTGCGGTCGGACCGGGCCGGCTCCGAGGTGTCTTCGGGGTCGGGTGCTGCGTCTGCGTCATTGCGAAACCTGGGCGTAGCTGCCACGGCGGTTCCTCCGGTCGGGTACACGTCTGCGGCGACGTGGGTATCAGGGAGGTGGTGCGTTGGTGCAGGTCGTGCAGTTGGTGCGGGCAGCTCGGTTCAGCGGTACGGGGGCGCGTACGTCTGGGTACGCGCCCCCGTACCGGTTGCCGTGGGCCCCGCTCGGGTCCACGGCGGCCGGTCGAGGGCCGTCCCCCTCGGCCGGCCGGTTCGGGGGGCGCCGGGCCGTCAGGCTCCGGCGGCGATCTGCGCGAGGCGGCGGGCCTCGTCGCGGGTGGCGCGGGCGAGGGCGTCCTCGTCCACGGTGATGAGGCGGTTGCCCTCGACGACCGGCTTGCCGTTGACGAGGGAGAGGGTGACGGGGGCCGCGGCGCCGAGGACCAGGGCGGTCACCGGGTCGGCGATGGAGGCGTGGGCGAGGGTGTCCAGCTTCCACAGGACCAGGTCGGCGAGCTTGCCTGGCTCCAGGGAGCCGATCTGCTCGGCCCGGCCGAGGACCTGGGCGCCGCCGTACGTGCCCAGGCGCAGGGCCTGACGGGCGTTCAAGGCGCGTTCGCGGTGCGGGCCGAGGCGGTTGACGAGGAGGGCGTTGCGCAGTTCGGTGTGGAGCTCGCCGGACTCGTTGGACGCGGTGCCGTCGACGCCGAGGCCGACCGGGACGCCCGCGGCGAGCATGTCCGGGACCCGGGCGATGCCTGCGGCGAGCCGGGCGTTGGAGGACGGGCAGTGGGCGACGCCGGTGCCGGTGCGGGCGAAGGCGGCGATGTCGGAGTCGTTCATGTGGACGCAGTGCGCCATCCACACGTCGTCACCGAGCCAGCCGGTCGACTCGAAGTAGTCGGTCGGGCCCATGCCGAACAGCTCGTGGCAGAACTTCTCCTCCTCCACGGTCTCCGAGCCGTGGGTGTGCAGCCGCACTCTGCGGCGGCGGGCCAACTCGGCTCCCTGCCGCATCAGTTCGGTGGACACGGAGAACGGGGAGCAGGGCGCGACGGCGATCTGGGTCATCGCGTCGAAGGAGGCGTCGTGGTGCGCGTCGATGGCCGCCTCTGTGCCGGCCAGAGCGCCTTCGAGGGTCTCCACGGCGAAGTCCGGCGGCAGCCCGCCGTCCTTCTCGCTGCGGTCCATGGAGCCGCGGGCGAGGGTGAACCGTACGCCCGTCTCGCGGGCGGCGCCGATGATCGCGCCGGTCAGGTCGCCGGAGCCCCGCGGGTACACGTAGTGGTGGTCCATCGCGGTGGTGACACCGCCGCGGGCCATCATGGCGAGCGAGCCCCGCGCGGCGGCGCGGACCATCTGCTCGTCGATGCGCGCCCAGGTCGGGTACAGCGCGACCAGCCACTCGAAGAGGTTGTGGTCGGTGGCCAGGCCGCGGGTGATCCACTGGTAGAAGTGGTGGTGCGTGTTGATCAGACCGGGCGTGACGAGATGCCCGGTGCCGTCGATCCGGCGTACGACGTTCTCCAGACCCTCCGGTGCCCGGCCGGCGCCGACGGACTCGATGCGGTTGCCCGCGACGACGACATGGCCCGAGGCGTACTCGGTGTCGTCGGCGTCGACGGTGGCGATCGAACAGTTCTCGATGACGATGCGGTCCACGCGCTCGGGCACTGCCTGTGCTGCCATGGTGCTTCCTTCTCTCATCAGCGATGTGGGCACGGCAGGACCCTAGGAGGATTTGAGTGCCACGGCCGTGCGGCTGTGGGTGCCGAGATGGTGGAAGAAGAGATTGAGCAGGACCGCGACGAGCGCCCCGGCGCTGATGCCGGAGCCCAGTACGGTCTGCGCCCAGGACGGGAATCCGGCGTAGAAACCGGGCGCGGCGAGCGGGATGATGCCCGCGCCGAGCGCCACGGCGACCAGGATGATGTTGGAGCTGTCGTCGAGCCCGGCCTCGGAGAGCGTACGGATGCCGCTCACCGCGATCGAGCCGAACAGGACGATGCCGGCGCCGCCGAGCACGGGCATCGGGACGAGCGAGACGACCGCGCCGAGCACCGGGAAGACGCCGAGGATCAGCAGGGCTCCGCCGGCTGCCGCGACGACGTAGCGGCTCCGTACCTTCGTGAGGGAGACCACGCCGACGTTCTGCGCGAAGGCGCTCGTCGGGAAGCCGCCGAAGACCGGTCCGATCAGGGTGGCGATGCCGTCGGTGCGCAGCCCGCGGGTGATGGTGCGGCCGTCGGTGCGCCGGTCGCAGATCTCGCCGAGCGCCAGCATTCCGGCGGACGACTCGGTCATCAGGACGAGCATCACCATGCAGAGGGAGAGGATCGCGGCGGGCCGGAACTCCGGTGCGCCGAAGGCGAAGGGGGTGGGCAGTGCGGCGAGCGGTGCGGAGCGCAGGGCGGAGAGGTCGGCGAGGCCGAAGGGGATGGCGGCCAGGGTTCCGATCAACAGCCCCATCAACAAGGCCACTTGCTTGAGGAACCCGCGGCCGAACCGCTGGATGACCAGGATGACGGCCAGGGTGAAGGCGGCCAGTGCGAGGTACTTCATCGCGCCGAAGTCTGCCGCGGTCCTGTCGCCGCCCTGTGCCCAGGAGACCGGGACCGGCATCAGGGTGACGCCGATGAGGGTGATGACGACGCCGGTGACGAGCGGCGGGAAGAACCGCAGCAGCCGGCCGAAGAACGGACCGATGAGCAGACAGAACACGCCTGCGACGAGCACCGCCCCGTAGATCGCCGGGAGTTGGTGGCCCGGCGCACTGGTCTCCGCGATGGCGAGCATCGGGGCGATCCCCGCGGACGAGGCTGCGTTGACGAACGGGAGCCGGTTGCCGGCGAAGCCCCCGATGCCGAGGGTCTGCAGGACGGTGGCGCAGCCGGCGATGAGGAGGCTCGCCGCGATCAGGCGGGTCATGCCGGCCGGGTCGAGTCCGACGGCCTGTCCGATGATGAGCGGTGGGGTGACGACGCCCGCGTACATGGCGGCGATGTGCTGGAGCGCGGCGGGCAGGAGCCGCGACGGAGCAGGCTTTTCGTCCACCGGATGGATCGAGCCGTCCGGCTGGGTGGGACATGGACCTATCGCTTCTGCAGGCCCACGTGCAGGCTGTGCCATGGGAGTTCCCTCCGGCCCGGCCGCTTCCCGTCCGCTGTGGACGGACGGGAACCGGCACGGCGCCGCGTCAGAGGTTGGTCATGTCGACCGGGATCTGCGGCTCGATGCCGTCCCGCAGCACGGTGGCCTCGATGAGCCCGTACGGACGGTCGGCCGCGAAGTAGACTGCGCCGTCGGCCGTGTCGTTCTTCAGTCCGAACGGCTCCAGATCCACCAGGAAGTGGTGGTTGTTCGGGAGCGAGAAGCGGATCTCGTCGATCTCGCTGCGGCTGTTGATGATGCGCGAACCCATCTGGTAGAGGGTCTGCTGGAGGGAGAGGGAGTACGTCTCCGCGAAGGCTTCGAGCATGTGCTTGCGTGCCTGCTCGTAGGACTTCTCCCAGTTCGGCATGCGGGCCTCGTCGCTGGTCCAGTTGTACCGCCACCGGGCGGACACGTCGGTGGCCAGGACGCGGTCGTACGCCTCCTTGAGCGTCGTGTACTTGTCCTTGACGTAGCCCCAGAACTCGGAGTTGGTCGAGTTCATCACCGAGAGTTCCTTGAGGCCGGAGATGACCTCCCACTTCTCACCGTCGTAGGTGATCTGGGAGGTGCGCGTCTCCTGGCCCTTGCGCACGAAGGAGTGCTTCACCTCGTCGGCGCCGATGAACCGCGAGTTGCCGCCGGAGGTCTCGATGCGCTCCCAGGAGTACTCCTCGATCCGGATCCGGGCGGTCTGGATCGGCTCCTGCGACGACACGAAGTGCCGGGCGAGGTGGATGCCGAACTGCTCGGCGGACTCGACGCCGTACTCCTTGGCGAACGCGAACACCGTGTTCTTGGTGGTGTCGGTCGGCAGGACGTTCGCGTTGGAGCCCGAGTAGTGGACGTCGTCCATGTCGCCGGACAGGGCGACGGAGACGTTCAGGTCCTTGATGTGGTGGGTGTCGCCGTCCCGCGTGATCCTGACGACGCGGTTCTCTGCTTTGCCGTACTGGTTCTGGCCGAGAATCGTGGGCATGTGTCTGCTAGCTCCCTCGGTATACGGAGTAGCCGAACGGGTTGAGCAGCAGCGGTACGTGATAGTGCTCGCCCGGGGTGACGGCGAAAGTGATCGCCACCTCCGGGAAGAACGCACCGCTGTCCCTTACGCGGGGGGCGTCCTGCTGCGCCTCGGCTTGCTTCTTGGCTGTGAAGTACGACTCGGTGTCGAAGTCGAGCCGTACGTGGGTGGTGCCCTCCGGCAGGGCCGGCAGGTCCTTGCAGCGCCCGTCCGCGTCGGTCGCCGAGCCGCCGAGCGCCACCCACCGCGCGTCGCCGCCCGTGCGGGCCGCGAGCGAGACGGGAACGTCCGCGGCGGGGCGGCCGGTGCTGGTGTCCAGGATGTGGGTGGACACCGATGCGGTGGCGAAGGTGCTCAAGGCCTTCACTCTCCTTCTGTGACGAGACGGGTCAGCCTGATGCGGTTGATCTTGCCCAGTTCGGTGCGCACGTGTCCGCGCTCCTGCTCGGGCGAGTTCCCGGACCGGGCCTTCACCGCGTCGCGCATCTGCTCACCGGTGGCCCCGGTGGCGCAGATCAGGAAGACGTGTCCGAACCGCTCCTGGTAGGCCAGGTTGAGTTCGAGCATCTCGGCCTTGAGTTCCTCGGTGGCGCCGGCCATCCCCCGCTGTTCGCGGGAGGAGGTCGGGTCCCCCGGCTTCGGGCGGCCGATGGGCGGGTGGCCGGCCATGGCTTCGGCCAGGTCCTGCGCGTCGAGGGCCGCCGTGGCGGCGTCACTCGCGGAGAACAGGGCTTCGGCCGTGGCGTAGGGGCGCCCGGAGAGGATCGCTCTTCCCCAGGCCGCACTGGCACAGACCTCGTGCAGCGCGGCGGCCGCCTCGTGGTCCGCCAGGGTGTTGAACCGGGCCGGGCCCGGTGTGGAGCTCGAAGTCACGGGAGCCTCCGTGGCTGTTTTTCGCTGTGCGTCGGTCGGGCTGCGGATAGCTAACGCCCTCCACAACACCACGTCAACACTTTGTTGAAATTACGTTCATGTAAAAGGCCGTCGCCCGATGATCCGGACGACGGCCTTCCGTGACGCTGCGCGGACCGCACCCGTCCGCGGGCCCAACTACTCGCTCTTCGGCCCGATATCCCTGTTCAGGTAGTTGTAGACGGTGAACCGGCTGACCCCCAGGGCCCCCGCCACCGTCTCCACCCCATGGCGTACGGAGAAGGCACCGCGTGCCTCCAGGCTCCGCACGACCGTCTGCTTGGTCCTGCGGTCCAGCTCGGCGAGCGGCATCCCGTGCCGGCGCTCCATGGCGGCCAGGATGTGATCCAGCGAGTCCGAGAGCTGCGGCAGCCGGACCGCTATGACGTCCAGCCCCTCCCAGGCCAGCACGACATCGTCGGGCTGCGCCTGCTCGGGGCCGAGCAGCTCGGCCCCCATGGCGTCGACGAGCGGCTTGACCGCGGCGACGAGGGGGTGGTCCGCGGATTCGGTCACTTGGAGTCCTCCCCGATCACGTTGACCTGGAGGGAGACCCGGGTGGCACCCGATGCCAGGGCCTTGCGCAGGAGGGAGTCCACCGCGCCGAGCACCTCGTCGGCGCCGCCCTCGGCCGTGTTGCCGAACGGGCCGACGTCCACGGCGTCCAGATCGGCGGACTGGACGACCTCACGGGCGACGACCGCGTGGGCGGGCGCCTCGTCGAGATCGAAGGGCTCGGTGGTGAACTCCACTCTCAAGCGCACGGTGCCTCCATGGTGCGTGTCACCGCGGCGGGAAACCCCGCGGCTCGGGCACGACACTAACGGACGGGCGCCACCGCACGGCCCTCAGAGCGGCAGCACGCAGACCGCCGCCGGGGCGGCGAACGGCGTCCCCACCGACTCCAGCGTGCCGCTCTCCCCGTCCACCCGGAACACCGTCACCGTGCCGGACTTCTGGTTGGCGGCCAGGAGCAGCGAGCCGTCCGGGGAGAAGGCGATGTGCCGGGGGAAGTCGCCACCCACCGGCACGGTGTCCAGCAGTCGCAGCGTGGCCCCGCCGTCCTCGACGGCGTACCTGGTGAGGCTGTTGTGCCCGCGGTTGGCGAGGTAGGCGAAGCGGCCGTCACCGGTGACCAGGAGCTGGGCGGGGTAGCTGGTGCCGCTGCCCGTTCCGGTGGACTGCGGGGCGCCCGGGGTCAGCACTCCGGTCGCGGGGTCGTAGCCGCAGACCACGACCGTGTTGTCGACCTCGCAGGCCAGGTACGCGTAGCGGCCGCCGGGGTGGAAGGTGAGCGAACGCGGTCCGGCGCCGGGACGCAGCGCGGCGTACGAGAGCTGCTCCAGGGTGCCGCGGTCCTCGTCGAGCCGGTAGGTGTACACCGTGTCGTTGCCCAGGTCGACGGCGAGGATGTGGCCGCCGGGAGCGGTGATGACCTGGTGGGCGTGCGGGCCGTCCTGGCCCGGTCCGGGCGCGGGGGTGGTGTGGGCGACCAGGTCGGTGCGCTCCCCCGGTGTGCCGTCGGCGGCGAGGGGGTGCACGGCGACGCTGCCGGAGGTGTAGTTGGCGCTGAAGAGCCACTTTCCGCCGGGGTGGACGGAGAGATGGGCGGGTCCGGCGCCACCGGTGTCCCGCGTCGCCAGCACCCGGAAGGTCCCGTCGGCGGCGAGCGCCACCGCCGTGACACCGCCCCGCTGCTGCTCGTCGACCGCGTAGAGCGTGGCGCCCGTGGGGTGCGGCGCGAGGAACGAGGGGTTCTCGACGCCGGTGACGACGGTGCGGCCGGCGATGGTGCCGGCGGCCGGGTCGTAGGCGGCGACGCCGATTCCGGTGCCTCCCGGGGTGGTCGAGGTGTAGGTGCCGAGGAAGAGCGTCGCGATCCCGCGCGCCCCCTCTCCGGCGGTGCGCGGGGACCGTGCCTGATGTCCGGAGCGGGGAAGCGAGGGGGCGGCGGCGAGGGCACCGCCCGCCAGGAGTGCTCCGAGAAGGGTGCGGCGGCTTGTGGGGGTGGTCATGCGAGGCACCTCGTGGGGTCGGCTGCGTCGGATGTGTCAGCCACAGTGGCCTGCCCCGACAGCTGCCGCAAGAGGTGCACCGGTCATTGCGCAGGACGCAACAGCAGTCGGCGCCACCGGTCCGACCGGCCCGAATTCCGGGCACCCCCTTGACAGCCCGCCCGCCCCCCGGGCAATCTTCCGTTGAGCAGAAACTAACTTCCGCAATACGGAAGGAGCGCCGAAACCCTCATGGGCTACCCGGACCAGCGCTTCGATGTGAACCTTTCGATCCTCTTCACGGAACTCCCGCTCCTGGAGCGCCCCGCGGCAGCCGCCGCGGCGGGCTTCACCGCGGTCGAGCTGTGGTGGCCGTGGATCGAGACCCCCACCCCTCCGCAGGCCGCACTCGACGCCCTCAAGAAGGCGCTCGACGACGCGGGCACCGAACTGGTGGGGCTGAACTTCTACGCCGGACAGCTGCCCGGCCCCGACCGCGGCGCGCTCTCCGTGCCCGGCACGGAGTCGGACCGCTTCCGCGCCAACATCGAGGTGGCGGCCGACTTCGCCGCCTCGACCGGCTGCAAGGCGCTCAACGCGCTCTACGGCAACCGGATCGACGGCGTGGACCCCGACGTGCAGGACGAACTCGCCCTGGAGAACCTGGCCCTGGCCGCCCGCGCGGCGGACCGGATCGGGGCGGTCCTGCTGATCGAGACCCTGAACGCGCCGGAGTCACCGCGCTATCCGCTCGTCAGCGCACCGGCCGGGATCGAGGTCGTCGACCGGATCAACGCGGCGACCGGCCTCGGCAACGCGAAGTTCCTGATGGACCTGTACCACCTGTCGATGAACGGTGAGGACCTCAGCCAGGTCATCACCGCGTACGCCGACCGGACCGGTCACGTCCAGATCGCCGACAACCCGGGGCGCGGCGCGCCCGGCACCGGCACGCTCCCCCTGGAGCGGCTCCTGGACGAGCTGGCGAAGGCCGGTTACGACGGCTGGGTCGGCCTGGAGTACAAGCCCGGGGACCGGCCGAGTGCCGAGTCCGTCGAGTGGCTCCCGGCCACCGCGCGGGCCGCCCGCCGATAGCGGCGGACTCCCCCTCGTACACACGCTTACCGGAAGGCACCCTCATGAGCAACAACCTCCCCAAGGTCGCGTGGATCGGCCTCGGGATCATGGGCTCGCCCATGTCCGAGAACCTGATCAAGGCCGGTTACGACGTCACCGGTCACACCCTGGAGCAGGACAAGGTCGACCGGCTGGCCGCGGCCGGCGGCACCGGCGCCTCCTCGATCGCCGAGGCGGTCGGGGACGCCGACGTGATCATCACGATGGTGCCCGCCTCCCCGCAGGTCGAGGCCATCGCGTACGGCCCCGACGGCATCCTGGAGAACGCGAGGCGCGGCGCGCTGCTGGTCGACATGTCCTCGATCACCCCGCAGACCTCCGTGGACCTCGCGAAGAACGCCGCCGAGCAGGGCATCCGGGTCCTGGACGCCCCCGTCTCCGGCGGCGAGGCCGGTGCGATCGAGGCCGTGCTCTCCATCATGGTCGGCGGCGAGCAGGCGGACTTCGACGCCGCGCGGCCGCTACTGGAGGTGCTGGGCAAGACCATCGTGCTCTGCGGTCCGCACGGCTCCGGCCAGACGGTGAAGGCCGCCAACCAGCTCATCGTCGCGGTCAACATCCAGGCCTGCGCCGAGGCCGTCGTCTTCCTGGAGAAGTCCGGGGTCGACCTCGCCGCCGCGCTCGACGTCCTCAACGGCGGACTGGCCGGCTCGACCGTGCTGACCCGCAAGAAGGACAACTTCCTGAACCGGGACTTCGCCCCGGGCTTCCGGATCGACCTGCACCACAAGGACATGGGCATCGTCACGGACGCGGCCCGCGCCGTCGGTGCCGCGCTGCCCGTCGGCGGAGTCGTCGCCCAGCTCGTCGCCTCGCTGCGCGCACAGGGCGACGGCGGCCTGGACCACTCGGCACTGCTCCGCTCGGTCGAGCGGCTCTCCGGTCAGCCCGTCCAGGACTGATCCGATGCGGCCGGGCCCCGAGCGGGTCCGGCCGGCACCACCCCGCCGGGTGACCTTCTCCCCCGGCCCACAGACTTCCGGGCGGCGTCGGCGCTGACACCTGTCCTGTCGCGCCCAGGCGCCGGCGCCGTCCGGAACACCTCTCCAGCAAGATTTCAACAAACTGTTGACGTCGGGTTCGGGGCGTACCTACGCTCCTGGAGCCCCCAGGACGTCGCAGTTCAGCAGCTCCCCGTACGGAAGGTCGCCCCGACACCATGACGCAGCGTGTGCTTACGACCGAGTCAGGCGCCCCGGTCGCCGACAACCAGAACTCCGCCACCGCCGGCGCCGGTGGCCCGATCCTCCTCCAGGACGGTCACCTCCTGGAGAAGCTCGCCCGCTTCAACCGGGAGCGCATCCCGGAGCGCGTGGTGCACGCCCGGGGCTCCGGCGCGTACGGCTACTTCGAGGTGACCGACGACGTCACCGGCTTCACCCGCGCCGACTTCCTCTCCGAAGTGGGCCGCCGCACCGAGACCTTCATACGGTTCTCCACGGTCGCCGACTCGCTCGGCGGCGCGGACGCGGTACGCGACCCGCGCGGCTTCGCCCTCAAGTTCTATACGGACGAGGGAAATTACGACCTGGTCGGCAACAACACCCCGGTGTTCTTCATCAAGGACCCGATCAAGTTCCCCGACTTCATCCACTCGCAGAAGCGCGACCCGTTCACGGGCCGTCAGGAGCCGGACAACGTCTGGGACTTCTGGGCCCACGCCCCCGAGGCCACGCACCAGGTGACCTGGCTCATGGGCGACCGCGGCATCCCCGCCTCGTACCGCCACATGAACGGCTACGGCTCGCACACCTACCAGTGGACGAACGCGGCGGGCGAGGCCTTCTTCGTCAAGTACCACTTCAAGACCAACCAGGGCGTGCGCTCGCTCTCCGCAGAGCAGGCCGCGGAGCTCGTCGGCAAGGACGCCTCCTCGCACCAGACGGACCTGCTCCAGGCGATCGAGCGCGGCATGAACCCGTCCTGGACCCTGCACGTGCAGGTGATGCCGGCCGCCGACGCGGCGGACTACCGGTTCAACCCGTTCGACCTGACCAAGGTGTGGCCGCACAGCGACTACCCGCTCCAGCGGGTGGGCCGGCTCGTTCTGGACCGCAACCCGGACAACGTCTTCGCCGAGGTCGAGCAGGCCGCGTTCTCCCCGAACAACTTCGTGCCCGGCATCGGTCCCTCGCCGGACAAGATGCTCCAGGGCCGCCTGTTCGCCTACGCGGACGCGCACCGCTACCGCCTGGGCGTCAACCACACCCAGCTCCCGGTGAACGCCCCGCGCACCGCCGTCGTCGACAACTACGGCCGCGACGGGCTGCACGCCACGCGTCACGGCGCGCGGCACGACAAGAACTACGAGCCCAACTCGTACGCGGGCCCGGCCCAGACGGACTCCGCGTTCTCCGCGCCGATGGCCGTCCAGGGCTGGACCGGCACCCACGAGGCGCCCGCCCACACCAAGGACGACGACTTCTTCCAGGCGGGCGAGCTGTACCGGCTGATGTCGGACGACGAGAAGGGCCGGCTGATCGCCAACATCGCGGGCGGCCTGTCCCAGGTCACCCGGGACGACGTGATCGAGAGGAACCTGGCCCACTTCCACGCCGCCGACACCGAGTACGGCAAGCGCGTGGAGGAGGCCGTCCGCGCCCTGCGCGAGGACTGAACCCTCTCGTTGGGCCCCCAAGCCCTGCCCGCGTCGCCGCGCCCGCCCGGATGAGGGGTTGCGCGGGGCGCGGGCAGGACGAGGCCGCGGCGGGTGTGCGACGCCAGTGCGGTGGTGCGGGTGGTGGTCCCGTCTCCTGACCTGAAGGAGCCGGGACCTCCCGCCCCCGTCACACGCCCGCCGCGGCCCCTGTCACTCCCTGAACCAGGGCGTGGAGTACGGATTACGGTCCCGTACTCCACGCCCTTTCCGGTTTCAGCGGACGGACCTCGTGGCCTCCAGCAGCACGGCGGTGCTTGCCTCGGGATCGTGGTTCATGGTGAGCGCCTGATGGGGGAGCTGGGTCAGGCGACCGACGAGGTCCTGGTTGGACGCCTCGGGTGGCAGGAGTCCGAAGACGTCCGGGTACCGGTCCTCTGTGGCAGAGCTGAAGAAGTCGGCATCGGTCACGCCTCGCGCTGCCGCAGTCAGTACGGGGGCGGCGTCCGGAGCGATTTCCGGGAAGAGGATTCCGACAACGTACCCTTTTGCGGCCAGCGTCAGCCCGAGCAAGGATTCCAGCTGGTCGGGGAAGAACTGCGGCTTCATCTCGGCCCCCGACATCTTCCACAGCGGGGTGCGGTCACCGGCGAGGAGCGCGTCGGTGACCTGCTGCTTCTGGGTGGGATGCATCAGTTCACCGGCCCGGACACGGGCACGTACGGGCTCGTACCAGCCGAGGGCGTCAAGCAGGCCGAAGCCGATTGCCGCCGCGCTCGGCCAGGGCAGGACACGGATGACTTCGCCGTCGAAGCGAGCGAACACCCTGTCGTTGGCCAGGAGATGGAGGCCGGTACGGGCGAGCAGGAATCCGGCGGTCGTCTTGCCGGCCCCCTTGTTGCCCAGCGTGAGGAGCGTTGCGCCGTCGGAGGGGAGGGTGACGGCCGATGCGTGGAGGATCTGCCAGCCGTCGGCGAGGAGCTGACCTCGGACGACCTCCCTGGCGAGGCGGGCAGTAGCGGTGGCGACGGCCGTCTCATCGACTCCAACGATGCGCATACGGCTGGCGGCCGGCTCCCATACGTAGGACAGCCCGTCCTCCTGCTGCGTCGCCGTGACGAGGCCGGCCTCGTCACGGGTGACCAGCATCGAGGCGGTGGCATAGGTGACCTCTTCCGGCCGCCCGGCCAACACGCGGGCTCCGAGCTCTGCGTGCTGTTCCTCGTCGACGTCGGCGCGGATCACCGGGCCGGTCGCACCACCCGGGCCGACATCCGCAGCCGTCCACCACAGGCCCAGGTACCGACTGACCCAGTCGGTGATGGCCGAAGTCCGGCTGATGACGGTGACCGATTGGTTGTCGGCCGTCGTGATGCGGGTCGCGAAGGTCATGAACGGGACATCTCCTTGAGTGTCGAGTAGAGGTGGTGGTAGGCGGCCTGCAACTTGGCTGCTGCCGCCGCGAGGTCGCGTCTCTCGTCGGCGCCCAGACGCGGGAGACACACGGTGGGGTGCCCGGAGGTGAAGTGCAACGGCATTCCGAGATACGTACCGTCCCTCGGGGCGGACAGTTCGATGACGCCGTCCGTGACGCCCAGAACACAGGCGAGGGCGGCCACGGTGGCGGCGGCAGGACCGGAGCGGACCCGGCCGATACCGGCTGCGATGCGGCCGGGCCGGGCGGCCATCTCGGCCCGGATCGCCTGGACGGGGATGCGGGCGGCCCGACCGTTGACCGTGGTGGAGGAGGCGCAGATCACCGCCAGGTCTCCGTGCTCGCCGATCACATGCCCGTGCACAGACTGGGTCGGCACCCCCATCGTTCGGGCCAGGATGAGTCTGTAGCGGGCGGTGTCGGTACTTGAGCCGATCCCCCACACCCGTGTGCTGCCGGACGCCTCCGCGTACAAACGGGTCATCACGTCCACGGGGTTGGTCACCACGACGACCGGTCCGGTGAACCCGGCCAGTTCGTGGGCGAGGTGCCGGATCATCGCCCCATTGGCGATGAGGCCGGCCATGCGGATGTCTGTCGTGTGGTCGTTGGCGAAGGCAGCTCGGGGGCAGAGCACGATGGCATCGCACGACTTCATCCGGGCAGGGTCGACCCGGTGCGCTCGAACGGATGACGCACTGACGGCGCTCATGTCCTCCAGGTCGGTGACAAGGCCGTCGGCGCTGCGTCCGTGGAGGGAGGAGACCATCACGGTGTCGCACCAGCCGGCGTGGACCAGGAGTGTGCCTACGCCCTGGCCGACGGCTCCCGCACCGATGATTCCGATGGCCGTCACCGGGTCGCCGCCTGCGCGACGTAGGCAAGACACAGACGCCACAGGTCACGCCCGGCATGTAGGGGAACGAGCGCGGAGGTGCAGAGGTCGAGCATCCGGCAGACAGCTCCGGTCCTGGCGACCACAACTGCTCCGTTCCGGGTCATCGGCAGACCCGCCGGGTGGGAGAGGTACGTTGTCAGGATGTTGGTGGTGTCCATCAGCCACAGGATGACGAGCTGCCGCAGAAGCGCACTCTCGTCCACGGCGGCCAGATGAGCCGCTGCGGCGTCCGTATAGGCCGTGATTTGGTCCAGGACCACGCGCACGCTGTCTTCCCCCGGCCTGCGGGCGACCATGTCGAGGACGAGGCGGGACAGCAGCTTGGCAAGGTCGGCGCATGGCGGGTTTCGCATGAGGCCCGGGTCGATGAACGAAGGCCGGCCGCCTCCGGGCGGGAACAGCACGTGCTCCGGCTTGAGGTCCCCGAAGATGACCAGCCGCGGCGACGAAGATCCGGCAGCGGCGTTGGCTCGACGGACACGGAGGACGATGTCCCGAAGAACTTCCCCGTGCGGGGACCTCCTCAAGTACGCGGCGCCACTTGTGCCGTTGAACTTCCGCAGAAACGTCCCGGGGATCGACCTCTCAACGATCGGCGCACGGTCGACCAGCGCAACGAGGTCGTGTCCGCGCAGCACCGGCGCGAGTTCCTCGTGCACGAGATGCAGGAGGCCGACTGTGCTCTCTGGGGACGCCGCGACCAGTTCGGCAAGGGTCGCTCCGTGAACGCGCTCAGTGAACAACACCCCGGGCCGATAACCGGCAACCTTCGGTACGCGCAGCCCTGCGGCGGCGAGCGCTCGGAGCTGATTTGCCTCCCGTTCGAGGAGGGTGCCCGGCCTGGCGAGGTAGGCACGCTGAGCAGCCTCGACAGTGGGCCAGTCACCACCCGTCCCGCGAATGACGGAAACCAGCGACATTCCGAGCAACTCGACCTTCGCGTACAGAGAGCCGCCGTCGACGGTGAGCTGCTGCACATGGCTGGTGACGCTCGGAACGACGGGGCCGAGCCGAACAGGAGATGTCGGCCATAGGTCGCGTGCCGCCGTTGCGATGTGCTCGGCCGCGTAGCCGGCCACCATTTCCGGCGTGGGTGGTCGTACGACGTCGAAACGCAAGGGGCTCGTGGCGGGGTGGAACACGGGGTCCTCTCTTCTTCCGGGTCAACCGGCACATGGGCGCCACCTGCCTGCCCCGCCATGAGAGGCCGTGCAGGGCGGCTTGCCCACGTGCGCATCAGTTGCTGGGCCGGGCCGAGCCTGCCGATGCGGCGGCCCGGTGCAGCGTGTCCGCAAGGAGCAGCGCGTCATCGGTATCCAGGTAGTCGAAGCGGATGCGGTTGCCGCCGTGCCGACTCCGGCAATGTCCGCAGTTAGGTACCGACTCGACGAGCAGCGCCTGGCCTGTCGCGGAGATCAACCGCTCCAGTTCCCGGGCGAACCGCTCGTGGTCATGCCAGTCGCCGGGAAGGTCGAGGGCGCACAAGACCGACTCGTCGCCGCCGAGGCTGCGATAGAGGAGCGTGGCCGCGTCTGCATCGAACATGCCGATGTCGATGAGGGCCCGGTCCCCCATGATCTGGATGTCCAGGCGCCGAACGACGCCGATGTGCGCAAGCGCGCGATGCAGCTGCAACGCAGCATTCTGCACCTCAGTGAGACGGGTCTCGAACAGCCGCATCAGGGACCAGATTTCCTGTTCCGAGGTCAGGGTGAGAATCAGCTCGTGGCCAGGGCACGGCAGGGGCTGTTCGATGCGTACCACCTCAGCGGCAACGCCTTCGGTGAGCAAGTGGGCCCGCACGTCCCCGCACGTCCAAGGGCAGGCGGCCGAGGCAGTCAACCGCAGTCGGCAACCACCCGGCGCGGGGGCTTCCTCCAGCTCGAAACAGAGGCCGGCGTACTCTAGGACCAGTTTCAGCGCGTGAACCGTGGCCGCCCAGGTCGTCGTATCGGCGTCGTCCGCCGCAGTCGTCAGCGAGGTCGTCATCGGATGTCCTCGTGAGGTAGGTGGAACACCTGCGTGTGGTTCATCCGGCCGGTTTCGCATGCCTTAGGTCCTTGGCGTGCGGCATGCGTGCTGGTCAATGACTCGGGGCTCCGTACAGAGCCACGGACAACGATCGATGCGGGCGGCGGACAGTCGGCCGACGACAACCTGACAGCGCAGGACACGGACTGCAGTAACAGCTCGACGGTCTGCACGCTGTTCTGCGACGAGAACAGAGGCGTCGGCGCCGCGCCCTCCTCCAAGTGCCGCACGGCGTTGGGCGCATCCGCCAACCCGAGCCGGTTTCTCCGGGACCGTTCGTGGGGCATGGCAAGCCTCCTGAGTTGAGCAATGAATGAGTGGAACGACTGACCAGTCGCTCGCAAAGTGCGACTGACACCCAGGTAACTCCTGTACGCAGACGGCTGGTTAGGGCGTTCATGCGCTCGCCCAGCGGACTCACCTAGGGCGTTTTGACCCGGTCTTTACCTGGTGGGGCGGGAGCACGGCGGCTACCGTGCCCCCATGGACGCGATCCGCAACACCGTCCTTGAGGCGTGGATGACCGAGCATGGCCACAGCTCCAACAGCCTTGCCGATGCTGTTAACAGCGCTGTCGAAGAGCTGACGGGACGTGCGGGCGGCCTCGACGGGTCATCGGTCCGGGCGTGGAAAGCGGGCCGAGTTGCTTGGCCGAAGTCAGCAACCCGTACCGCGCTTGAGAGCGTCACCGGATTACCCGCCGTCGCCTTAGGGTTCGTGCCACGGGGCCGACCTTCGCCAACCCCGGTGTCATCGCAGCAGGAGGAGTCCGACATGAAGCGCCGCACCCTCGTCGGCGGCATCGCTGCGGCAGCTGCCGCAGCAGCAGCCCCAGGGACCGCGTCACCGCGCCGAATCGGCATGAGCGACGTCAACCGGCTGAATAAGCGCTTCGCCGAGATCATCGCAAACGACCACCGCCACGGCGGACAACCCCGCATCGAGGAACAGGCCGCCGTGCTCGCCCACGAGGCGCTCAACCTCCAGAACTCGGGCAGTGCGACGCAGCGGGTACGCAACAGTCTGTACGCCTCCGGAGCCGCATTCCGGTCGTCCGCGATGTGGGCGGCCATCGACGGCCGACGCTACGACGTAGCGAAGGCTCACATGCGCGAGGCCCAGGCCCTCGCCGAGATGTCGGGTGACCAGGCGATCAAGTTCCGCATCTGGAGTCATGCGGGCACCATGTACCGCCACATGGGCCGCCCTGCCGACGCGATCGCCGCCAACGATGTCGCCCGCCACCTGCATCTCACCCGCCGGGACCCACTGTTCGCCTCCCTCGGCCTGGCCCGCCAAGGAGCCATCCACGGCACGGCCCAGAACCGGACCGAGACACGGAGGGCGTTCGAGCAGGCGCAGGACGCAATGCTGCGCGCCGATCCCGCCGACCACCGGCCGGTCTGGCTGCTCGCCTTCTACGATCAGGCCGAACTGGACTCACTGGCTCTCTCCGCCTACCTGGCGCTCGGCGACTACTCCACCGCTGAATACCACGCCCACCGCTGCCTGGCCTCGCTCCGGCCCCACATGCTCAGGTCTCGCGCCATCACCACAACTCGTCTCGCCCACGCCCTTCTCTCGCAGGGCGCCGCCGACTCCGCAACAGCCACCGCCATGCGGGTCCCCGCAGACGCCGCCACCCGCCACGCCCGCGTGTCGCGCATGCTCCAAGAATTCGGGGCCGCCCTCCGCGCCACCGCACCGCGCAGCACCACCACCCGTGCCTGGACCGAGCACACCATCACCTGGAGGACGGCCGCATGACCACCGCACCCACCACCGAGCTGCGCACCTTCACCAGCTTGGACACCATCCGCGACGACCTCCTCGATGTGTACGCCGAGGTACGTGCCCCGCTGCTCCACCTGCCGAACTACGCGGTGACCGCGTTCGGCGAACGTATCGACCGGCACTCCACCGAACGGGGGTTCACAGCCGTCCTCGCGTACGCGGACAACCAGCCGGTCGGCTACGCGTACAGCAACACCATCGAGCACGGGGACCGCTACTGGCAACGCACCAGCCCGACGCCGACGGAGAAATACACCGGGCGCCCGGCCATGGCCCTGAAGGAGATCGGCGTCCGCCCGGCCTGGCGCAAGACCGGCACCGCCCGCCGCATCCACGACGCCCTCCTCGCTACCCGCGACGAGCCGTACGTGACGCTCATGGTCAACGGGGCCGCAGGCGACGGAAAGGTCCGCGCGCTCTACAAGTCATGGGGCTACAAGGACATCGGACATAGCCAGCCGTCACCGGCCTCACCGGTCCTCACTGTGATGATCCGTGACACCGCTGAGCCAGGAGACGGGCACCGCCGAAATTGAACCTCAGGCCCCAGTCTCGATGCTCTGGGCGACGTGTACGACGGCCAGGGGCTGAGAGTGGGAGGCAGCGGCACCGTTCACACTCAGCTCCTGGTGGCCGGGCTGGTGATCGACCCGCTGACGCGTTACTGCACCCGCCCGAAAGTCCATCCGGTCCTTCCGCAGTGCGGGGAAGCCTGCTGTTCATGCGCGCTGGCAATGGGGGTAGCAGTCCGCATTCCGTCCCCAGGCTCAGTACGGCGCTTCGGCCACCGGCGCTCCGCAACCGCACGAGCGAGGTCAAGACAACCCGCCTTCCGGGTTCAGCGAACGGCCACGGTCCCGCCATGCGGTGATGACTAGGGACCTTCCAGTCGCCTGGTCAATGTGTCGAGCGTCGGCCAAGGAGGCCCCTCGCGCAACAAGCGCAGGAGTTCTTCTCCGAATCTCCTCCCATTCGGGAACTGGTCGCCGATCTCCCAACGCCATGCGGCGACCATCGCGACAACGAGTTGTCGGCACTCATCCAGCAGCCCGTGGTCAAGGCCTGGGTAGTACTCGCAGACCGCCTCGGGAACATGGGCGAGATCGAACTCGACGGGGCCGCGGCAGCACGTCTCAAGATCGATGAACAACGGGCCGCTCTTCGTGCTGAGCACATTGCCCGGATGCGGCTCGCCGTGGAGCAGCTGCTCCGCGGCGCCGCGGTCTTCGATCGCTCGTCGCAGACTTGCCAGCCTGCCGCCCAGGAACACGCGGTCCGCGTCGGCGAGCTCCGGTGAGCGAGCCGGGTCGGCGACAACTTGCTGCGCCTCGGTGATCCGGTCCGTGAACCGCGGGCTCGGCGCGGCGACCCTGCGCATGCCGACGTGCAGCTGCTCCAGCGCCTTGGCGTAGCCGGCTGGTGGGGTGTCAGGTGTCACGGGCTCGTAGTAGGTCCACAGCGTCACTGCGAAGCCATCCCGCGTGTACACACGAGGCTCCACCCGAGGCTCCAAGGGACACACCGGGCATCCGGCCCCGGCGAGCCGCTGAGCGAGATCGACTTCGAACTGTGCAACCTCTTGCCCCACGAAGGCGACCCGGGCAAAGACGTCGCACGGTGTCAGCCGCAGTGCCAACTTGTTCGAGTTGTGGAGAACGATCGCGTCGTCGGCCGGCAGATCCAGCGATGCGGCGAGCGAAGTCGCCGCCGCGATCGCACGCGTGATGTCGGTCATCTGCACCCCCGGATTCTGGCACAGACGAGCGAGGACGGTGCCAACCAGCCAGCCGACCGCGTCGCAGGTTCGACTCCTGCCGGGGCGCAAGCCGGAAGAGCGCCTACGGATCCCCGTAGGCGCTCTTCCGGAACGGGCTTGCGGGCCCTACGGCCGTCAGGCCGTCACGTACGGCCGGATCGCCGTGGGCGCGTGCCCCGGCTCCGACGCGACGTCCTCGAACTCGTTCACCGACGCGATGTCCGTACCGCTCATCGAGATGTTCGTGATCCGCTCAAGGATCGCCTCGACGACCACCGGCACCCGGAACTCCGCCGCCAGCTTCTTGGCCTCCTCGAAGGCCGGCAGCAGCTGGTCCGGCTCGGTGACCCGGATCGCCTTGCAGCCCAGGCCCTCGACGACCTTGACGTGGTCCACGCCGTAGGCGCCCAGCTCCGGCGAGTTGATGTTCTCGAACTCCAGGTTGACCTGGAAGTCGATGTCGAAGTTGCGCTGCGCCTGCCTGATCAGCCCCAGGTAGGAGTTGTTCACCAGGACGTGCACGTACGGGATGTGGTGCTGCGCGCCGACCGCGAGCTCCTCCAGCATGAACTGGAAGTCGTAGTCGCCGGAGAGCGCGACGACGGAGGCCTCGGGGTCGGCCGTCGCGACGCCCAGCGCGGCCGGGATGGTCCAGCCGAGCGGGCCCGCCTGGCCGCAGTTGATCCAGTGGCGCGGCCGGTACACGTGCAGCATCTGCGCGCCCGCGATCTGGGAGAGGCCGATCGTGGTGACGTACCGGGTCTCGGGGCCGAAGGCCCGGTTCATCTCCTCGTACACCCGCTGCGGCTTCAGCGGCACGTTGTCGAAGTGCGTGCGCCGCTGGAGGGTCGCCCTGCGCTCCTGGGTGGACGCGGCCCAGCGCGAGCGGTCCTTCAGCTTGCCGGCCGCCTTCAGCTCGCGCGCCACCTCGACGAACAGCTCCAGCGCCGCCTTGGCGTCGGAGGCGATACCCAGGTCGGGGGCGAAGATCCTGCCCAGCTGGGTGGGCTCGATGTCGACGTGGACGAACTTCCGGCCCTGTGTGTAGACGTCCAGCTTGCCGGTGTGGCGGTTGGCCCAGCGGTTGCCGATACCGAGGACGAAGTCGGACTCCAGGAAGTTCGCGTTGCCGTAGCGGTGCGAGGTCTGGAGGCCGACCATGCCGGCGTTCAGCTCGTGGTCGTCGGCGAGGATGCCCCAGCCCATCAGGGTCGGGACGACCGGGACGCCGGTCAGTTCGGCGAACTCCACCAGGAGTGCGGACGCGTCGGCGTTGATGATGCCGCCGCCCGCGACGAGCAGCGGCCGCTCGGACGCGTTCAGCATCTCCAGCGCGCGCTCGATCTGCTTGCGGCTCGCGGCGGGCTTGTGCACCGGCAGCGGCTCGTAGAGGTCGGGGTCGAACTCGATCTCGGTGAGCTGCACGTCGATCGGCAGGTCGATGAGGACCGGGCCGGGACGGCCCGTGCGCATCAGGTGGAACGCCTGCTGGAAGACGCCGGGGACCTGCGCGGCCTCCAGGACCGTGGTCGCCGCCTTGGTGACCGGCTTGGCGATCGACGCGATGTCGACGGCCTGGAAGTCCTCCTTGTGCAGGACCGCGGTCGGGGCCTGGCCGGTGATGCACAGGATCGGGACGGAGTCGGCGATGGCGGAGTAAAGGCCGGTGATCATGTCGGTGCCGGCGGGTCCCGACGTACCGATGCAGACACCGATGTTCCCCGGGCGGGCCCTGGTGTAGCCCTCCGCCATGTGGGAGGCGCCCTCGACGTGGCGGGCGAGCGTGTGATGAACCCCGCCGGAGGCCTTGAGAGCCGCGTAGAAGGGGTTGATCGCCGCGCCCGGCACACCGAACGCGTTGCTGACGCCTTCGCGCTTGAGGATCTCAACTGCCGCTCGGGCAGCGGTCATTCGAGGCATTGAGTGCTCCTGCTCGGACCTGGGTGGAGTCGGGCTCTGTCGCGCCACCTGAGAGCACCAATTCCGCATTACGGAAACTTGATTCTGCTATACGGAAGCAAATCTAAAGTGCGCCCGGACAGCCGTCAAGGGAGGCGGCTCAGTGCGGCCCGAGCCGAGGCGGTCGCGCGAAGTCGCTCAAGTCCCTCCCCCGGACCTCGCTCTTGGTGGAGCATGGGGGTACGGAGCGGAGCCGGCCCGGAACCCGGGCCGCCCGCGGTCCGTGCGGCGAAGGAGGCCATGGTGGAGTCAGTGCCGGTACGGTGCCCGGCCTGCCGCCGCGACCACACGTACGCCACACCCGCCTACCCGTGCCCGTGCGGCTCCCCGACCGCCCCGCCGCTGATGCGCGGCGCCCCCGTCACGACGATCACCCACCGCACCTGGAACGACGACTGGGTGACGGTGCGCTGTCGCGCCTGCGGGCGGCACGACCAGTGGCCGCAGCCCGAGCTGTGCTGCCCGTGCGGCGCGGTGCTGCGGATCCCGGTCCGCCCGGTGGCGTCCCCCGGCCGCCCGCCGGGGACCGGGTCGCGGCCGGTGCGCCCGTCGCACATCCCACTGCCGCGTACGGCCGCGGCCCCGAGGCCGGCGTTCCGGCCGCTGACGATCCGTACGGCGCGCGACGCGGTCGGCGCCGCCGCGCTGTATCTGAAGTGGCTCGGCTACCGGGATGTCGTCCAGCCCGCCGGGCGCCCCGCCTCCCGGATCGACCTGCGGGCGGCGGGCCTGATCGCCCAGGTCGACTCCACCACCAGGGCGACCGCGCTGCGCGAGGTCGAATGCCTGTGGCTCAACGCCCTGAGCACCTCGGTCTCCGCGGTGCTGTTCTCGCTCGCCGGATACACGCCGGACGCCCGGGAGCGCGCGGACGGGCTCGGCATCCCGCTCTTCGTCATGGACCTCACCGGGAGCCCGCAGCCGGTGAACGGCCCGGCGGACGAACTCGTCGGCACGGGCGCCTGAGCCCCCTCCCCGTACCGCCGGGCGGGCGACTCGCCCCATACTTGGGGTATGCGCATCCGCCCCGCCCGACGCTCGGATCTTCCCCTGCTTCAGGACATCGAGCGCGCCGCGGGAGAGCCGTTCCGCGCCGTCGGCATGTCCCGCGTGGCCGACGACGAGCCGCCGTCCCTGGACGTTCTGGACGAGTACCGCCGGGCCCGCCGCGCCTGGGTGACCGTCGGCCCCGACGACCGGCCGCTGGGCTATCTCGTCGCTGATCCGGTCGACGGCGCCGCCCACATCGAGCAGGTCTCGGTCCATCCCTCGGCCGCCCGGCGCGGGCTGGGCGGCGGCCTCATCGGCCATACGGACGGCTGGGCGGCGGCCGAGGGGCTGACCGCGCTCACCCTCACCACGTTCTCCCACGTTCCGTGGAACGCGCCGTACTACGCCCGGCTCGGCTTCCGCGTACTGACGGAGGCCGAACTCACCGACGGGCTGCGGAAGATCCGCGCCGAGGAGGCGGAACACGGCCTGGACCGGTGGCCGAGGGTCTGTATGCGCCGGAACGTGCCGCACCTCACAGAAATCAACCGGCCACAGTGAGTGCTATCGGTCACGTTCGAGCCAGGGGCAACAGATGTTCGGTCCGTTGTCGGTGGCGGGCCTTACAGTGGGGCGCATGGTCTTAACTCCACGGCTCACTCAACCCAATGCGCCGGCGCACGCCTCCCAGCCCGCACACCTCGCCCAGCCGGCCCACCCCGCCGCTGTCGAGGCGAACGAGGCGATCCGCGCGCTCGTGGACGCACGCGCAGGACAGGACTGGTCCTCCGTGGAGTCCGCGGCGTACGAGGTGCTCCTCATCGAATGGGCGGCCGCCACCCGGGCCGCCGCGGGCGACATCATCGAAGCCGCCTGACAGCGCCCCGGCCGCCGCTCGCACGGACCCGGCCGGGGCTCTACCGGCCGTAGTTCTCACGCAGTTCGATCTTCCGGACCTTCCCACTGACCGTCATCGGGAAGGTTTCGAGAATCTCCAGCAGCCGCGGCACCTTGTAGTGCGCCAGCTGTCCGCGGCAGAACGCCGCCACCTCCTCCAGGGTCGGCGGGTCCGCCGGGTCCCCGGGAATGACGCAGGCCAGGATCTCCTCGCCGTACCGCTCGTCCGGCACCCCCACGACCTGCACATCCGCGATCTTGGGGTGGCCGTAGAGGAACTCCTCGATCTCGCGCGGATACACGTTCTCACCACCGCGGATGATCATGTCCTTGATCCGGCCGACGATCTGCACATAGCCGTCCTCGCGCATCACCGCGAGGTCCCCGGTGTGCATCCAGCGCCCCGCGTCGATCACTTCGGCGGTCCGCTCGGGCTGCTCCCAGTAGCCGAGCATCACGCTGTAGCCGCGGGTGCAGAGTTCGCCCGAGGCGCCGCGCTCCAGCGTCACGCCCGTCGCCGGGTCGATGACCTTGACCTCGACGTGCGGCATCACGCGCCCGACGGTGCCGGTGCGGCGCTCCAGGTCGTCGTCACGGCGGGTCTGGGTGGAGACCGGGGAGGTCTCCGTCATCCCGTAGCAGATGGACACCTCGTCCATGTGCATCTCGGCGACGACCCGCTTCATCACCTCGACCGGGCAGGGCGATCCGGCCATGATGCCGGTCCGCAGCGAGGAGAGGTCGTACGAGGCGAAGCCGGGGAGGTTCAGCTCGGCGATGAACATGGTGGGGACGCCGTACAGCGAGGTGCAGCGCTCCTGCTGGACGGCGGCCAGCACGGCGGCGGCCTCGAAGGCGGGGGCCGGGATCACGATGCAGGCGCCGTGCGAGGTGATGCCGAGGTTGCCCATGACCATGCCGAAGCAGTGGTAGAAGGGGACCGGCAGACAGACCCGGTCCTCCTCGGTGTAGGCGACCAGCTCCCCCACGAAGTAGCCGTTGTTGAGGATGTTGTGGTGGGAGAGGGTGGCCCCCTTGGGGAAGCCCGTGGTGCCCGAGGTGTACTGGATGTTGATCGGGTCGTCGCAGGACAACTCCGCCTCGCGAGCCGCGAGTTGTTCCGGGGTCACTGCCCCTCTGGCGGCCAGCAGCTCGTCCCAGGTGGGGTCGCCGATGTAGTGCACGGCGCGCAGCGCGGGGCAGTTCGGGCGGACCTCGTCCACCAGGGCCCGGTAGTCGCTGGTGCGGTGCGCGAGGGTGGCGACCAGGAGCGAGATCCCGGCCTGCCTCAGCACGTACTCCAGCTCGTGCGCCCGGTAGGCGGGGTTGATGTTGACCATGACGGCGCCGATACGGGCGGTGGCGTACTGGACGAGCACCCACTCGGGGCAGTTGAGTGCCCAGATGCCGACCCGGTCCCCCTTGGCCACCCCGGACGCCATCAGCGCACGGGCCAGGTCGTCGACGGCCGAGCCGAACTCCGCGTACGTCCAGCGTCGCCCGGAGACCACGTCGACCAGCGCCTCGCGCGCGCCGAACGCGTCGATCGCCCGGTCGAGATTGCGTCCGATGGTGTCGCCGAGCAGGGCGGTGGTACCGGTGCCGTGGGCGTAGGACAGCTCGGTCACGTCAGGTCCCCCTCCGCGTACTCGGCGCCGGTGCCCCGGGCCGTGGCCTCACGCAGCTCGATCCGGCGGATCTTGCCGGAGACGGTCTTGGGCAGCTCGGCGAACTCCAGCCGCCGGATCCGCTTGTACGGGGCGAGGACCGCACGGGAGTGGGCGAAGAGCACCTTGGCCGTGTCGGGTCCGGGCTCCCAGCCCTCGGCCAGCACGACGTACGCCTTCGGGACGGCGAGCCGCACCGGGTCGGGGGCCGGTACGACCGCGGCCTCGGCGACGGCCTCGTGCTCCAGCAGGGCGCTCTCCAGCTCGAACGGGGAGATCTTGTAGTCGGAGGCCTTGAAGACGTCGTCCGCGCGGCCCACGTAGGTGATGTAGCCGTCCTCGTCGCGGGAGCCGATGTCCCCGGTGCGGTAGTAGCCGCCGGCCATGGCCTCAGCGGTGCGGTCCGGGTCGCCGTGGTAGCCGGTCATCAGACCGACCGGCTGGGCCGACAGATCGAGGGAGATCTCGCCCTCGTCGGCGCCGGGCTCCCCGCTGACCGGGTCCAGGAGCACCACCTTGAAGCCGGGGCTCGGGCGCCCCATCGAGCCGGCCTTCAGCGTCTGGCCGGGGGTGTTGGCGACCTGGACGGCCGTCTCCGTCTGGCCGAAGCCGTCCCGGATGGTGACGCCCCACGCGCGCCGGACCGTCTCGATGACCTCGGGGTTGAGCGGTTCGCCCGCCGCGACGACCTCACGCGGCGGGGTCTTCAGCTGGGAGAGGTCGGCCTGGATGAGCATCCGCCAGACGGTGGGCGGGGCGCAGAAGCTGGTGATCTCCGAGCGGTCCATCTCGGCCATCAGCCGGCCCGCGTCGAAGCGGGTGTAGTTGAAGATGAAGACGGTCGCCTCGGCGCTCCACGGGGCGAAGAGGTTGGACCAGGCGTGCTTGGCCCAGCCGGGCGAGGAGATGTTGAGGTGCACGTCGCCCGGCTTCAGCCCGATCCAGTACATCGTCGACAAGTGGCCCACGGGGTACGAGACATGGGTGTGCTCGACCAGCTTGGGGCTGGCGGTGGTGCCCGAGGTGAAGTAGAGCATCAGCGGTTCGTCGGCGTCGGTCTCCCGGTCCGCCGTGAACGTCTCCGGCTGCTCGTCGGCCCCGCTGTAGGAGAGCCAGCCCTCGGTGTCCGCGCCGACGGCGATCCGGGTGTAGCGGCCGGGCACGTCGTCGAACTTGCCGGTGTCGGCGTCCCTGACCAGCACATGGCGGACCCGGCCGCGCTCCACCCGGTCGCGCAGGTCGGCCGGGCCCAGCAACGGGGTCGCGGGGATGACGACGGCGCGCAGCTTCATCGCGGCGAGGGCGGTCTCCCACAGCTCCACCTGGTTGCCGAGCATGACGAGGACGCGGTCGCCCTCCCGTACGCCCTGGGCGCGCAGCCAGTTCGCGGCCTGGTTGGAGCGGGCGGACATCCTGGCGAAGGACATCTCGGTGCGCCCGCCGTCCTCCTCCACGATGTGCAGGGCGGTGCGGTCGTTGTTCCGGGCGATGACGTCGAACCAGTCCAGGGCCCAGTTGAAGTGGGCGCTCCGGGGCCAGTGGAAGCCCTCGTAGGCAGCGTTGTAGTCCTCGCGGTGCTCCAGCAGGAAGTCCCGGGCGGCCCGGAACGTCTCCGTCGCACTGGTTGCCGACATGTGCCCTCCTCATTGCGGACCGGACCGGTCTCTTAACATGATGTAAACAGTGACCCAGGTCTCACCACCCCCGAACGGGGGTGCCGCACAGGCGGCTTCACCCCTGGGGCCGGGCAGAGAGGCGTCATCGTGCCGGAATCCGTCGATGCGGTGGAGATGCAGGCCGCGCTGCTGCGGCTGCGCCGGACGAGCGGGCTGCCCGTGGCGTTCGGGGGGCTGCTCTCCGACACCCGCCATGCCAGGATCGCCGAGCTGAACGGGGCGCACACCGCGGCGCTGCGCGGGCTGGTGATCTCGGCCGGCAGCGGACTGGGCGGCAAGGCCATCGCCCTGTCCCGGCCGTGCGCGGTGACCGACTACCACTCCTCGCGCCACATCAGCCACGAGTACGACACGGCCGTGGCCGCGGAGGGCCTGCGCTCGGTGGTCGCGGTACCCGTCGTCGTACGCCGCAAGGTGCGGGGGGTGCTGTACGGGGCGCTGCGCGAGCCCCTCACGCTCGGGGACCGGACGTTCGACGCGGCGGTGGCGGCGGCCCGCGACGTGGAGCAGGCGCTCGCCGTCCGGGACGAGGTGCAGCTGCTGCTGGCCGTGACCCGCGAGGAGGTGACCGACCCGCGGGCCGCCCCGGAGGCGTGGGAGGGCGTCCGGGAGGCGCACCGGGAACTGCGCGCCCTGGTGCCGAAGGTCCTCGATCCGGCGCTGCGCGACGAGCTGCTCGCGGTGTGCGGGCGGCTCGCCTCCGCGGCCGGAACCCGGGTGCCGGGGTCCCGGGAGGTGCAGCTGGCGCCGCGCGAGCTCGACGTCCTGTCCTGTGTCGCGGCGGGCGCGACGAACGCGGTGGCGGCGGACCGGCTCGGGCTGCGCCCGGAGACGGTGAAGGGCTATCTGCGCTCCGCGATGCGGAAGCTCGGCGCGCACACCCGGCTGGAGGCGGTCGTCGCGGCCCGGCGGGCGGGGCTGCTGCCGTAGCCGCGGGGCCGGAGCTGGTTTCCGTGCCCGGCGCCCCGGCCGCACGGTGGCGCCGTCACCCGTCGAAGTCGACGAACGAGGCGAACCTGATGTCGTACCCGCTGCCGTCCCTGGTCGCCTCCGTCATCACGGAGAGCAGGGCGACGGCCTCCTTCGTGACGGCGTCGCGCCCGGCCGCGTCTAGGCGCCGCAGCTCCTGCACGGTGACGGTGGCCGGTGCGCCGCCCCGCCCGGCGTCCAGCCGCCAGAGGGCCGCGAGGAAGCCGTCGGCCAGGACGCTTCCGTAGCTCTGGTTTCCCACCCCGTTGCGCCCCTTGAACCGTGGCGGGATGACGCGGGTGCGGTCCGCGTGGCCGAGCAGCACGTTGTCGAACTCGGGGAGGAATCGTGGCGGGGCGGGGGTGTCCTCGTCGGGGCGCGGGGCGTCGGGCAGGTCGAAGAGCTCGACGCCGTTCTCGTCCCGGAAGGTGACGAGCCGCGGACGGAGCCGGTCGAAGACCTCCCCCAGCCGGGTCAGACCGGCCCATGTCTGCATGTCCCGCACCGACGCCGGCCCGAAGGCGCCGAGGTAACGCAGCACCGTGGTGTCGGGCGCGGGCACCGGCTCGGAGGGCCTGGCGAGCCAGTGCTCGACGGTGGTCAGCGCCACCCGGCCGCTCTTCCCCCACACCCCACGCGGGGTCACCTGGACCAGCGGCAGCACACAGCGGGCCGCCGTGCTCAGTGCCTGCGGGTCCGCGTCGGGCCACTCGGTGAGCAGCCTCTCGCGGATCTCCTTCGGGGTGCGGGGCGCCTCCTCGACGTACTCCCGGCTGATGTCGCGGAGCCGGTCCAGGTCCACGCCCACGAGCCGCTTCCGGAAGATCCTCAGCTCGCGGTCGCGGGCCTCCTGGACGAGGGGGCGCAGGGTGAGGGCGTCGTCGGCGGTGTGGGTGTGGATGGTGGAGCGCAGGGTGACGATGCGGACGGCCTCGCGCGACTCCATCAGGGCGGCGAGCTCGGCCGGGTCGAAGCCCTCGATGCGGGCCAGGAGCTGGAAGTACGGCGGCCGGGTGTTCTGCGCCTGGAGGCCTACGAGGTGCCGGATCGCTTCCGCGGCCGTCATCGGGGCGCGGCGGAGCAGCAGTTGGCGTTCCAGGGTCGCGCGCCCCAGTGCCCGTGGCGAGAGCACCGCGGGGGCGGAGGCGGAGGTCTTCTTCTTCACGGCCATGGGCGGCACGGTACGCGGCCGTCGGGTCTGATCCCGTCCTGATGACTCCGCCGTGCCGTTGGGCGCGGTACCCGGGTCTCGGCGCCTTCCGCCCGCATCATGGACCGGTGATCAGTGTCCTCTTCGCCGTCCTGACCTCGCTCAGCAACGGGTCCGCCTCCGTTCTCCAGCGCCGAGCCGCCATGAATGTCCCGGACCGGGAGGCGATGCATGTGTCGCTGATCGGCCATCTGCTGCGCCAGAAGGTGTGGCTCGCGGGGATCTCGCTGACGATCGTCGCGGCCGTCTGCCAGGCCGTGGCGCTGGCCACCGGGCCGATCGCTGTGGTCCAGCCGATCTTCGTGATCGAGCTGCCGGCGACCCTGCTGCTGGCGGGGTTCGTGATGCGGGTGCGGGTGCCCCGGCCCGTCTGGTTCGGGGCGGCCGCCGTCACGGCCGGTCTGGCCCTCGGCATGGCGTCGGCCGCTCCGGGCGGCGGGAGCACGTCGGTGCACGGGGCGGCGTGGGTTCCGGCGCTGATCCTGACGGGTCTCTTCGAGGCGGCCCTGATCGCCGGGTCACGGGTCACCCGCGGCAACCCCCGGGCCGCCCTGCTCGGACTGGCCGCCGCCTGCGGATACGCGCTCACCGCCGCCCTCATGAAGGACGCCATGGCACGGCTCAGCGACGGCGACGGGGTGGTGGCGCTCTTCGAGTCCTGGCAGCTGTACGCCACCGCCGCGGCGGGCGTCGGCGCGCTGTTCCTCCTCCAGAACGCCCTCCAGGCGGGAACCCTGGTCGCGGTCCAGCCCTGCCTGACCCTGGGCGACGCCCTGATCAGCGTCCTGTACGGGGTGACCCTGTTCGGCGAGGAACTGCGCACCGGCTGGTGGCTGTTCCCCGAGCTGCTGGCCCTGGGCCTGATCACCGCGGGCTGCGTCGAACTGGCCAGGTCGCCGCTGGCCTCCGGAAACGCGACGCCCCCGCCCCGCGCGCGTCGGGTGAACTGAACACCACCGCGGTCGCGGAACGGGGACCCCGTGTTCCAGGAACACGCCCCGGCTGTCTGCCGGCTACTTGCTCACGGCGAAGCGCATCAGGGCCTGCTCGTCGCCCTGCTTGATCTTCCCGGTCTCGTTGATCACCTCGAGCTTCCAGCTCCCGCCGACGCGGAACGCCTTGGCCACGGCGCAGCCGTTGTCGTTGCTGAGCAGGCTCGGCCAGATGTCGGCGACCTGCTGGGTGGAGCCGCCCGTCGCGTCGTACACCTTGAAGCTGATGTTGCGCGCGTTCTGGAAGGAGCTGTGCTTCTTGTACGCCGCGGCGATGAAGACGATGGACGTGATGTTGGACGGCACCCTGGCGAAGTCGACGGTCACGGTCTCGTCGTCGCCGTCACCACGCCCGGTCTGGTTGTCGCCGCTGTGCGCCAGCGAGCCGTTGCCCAGCGGGTCCAGCGAGTCGAGCCCGGCCAGCCGCACCGGCTCCGCGCCCTGCATCGCGATGGCGATGAGGTCGAGGTCCGTGCCCTTCTTCTGACGGATCTTCCCCATCAGCCCGCCACTGCTGCCGACAGTGGGATCCCAGGACGCCCCGATGGACAGGTGGGTCACCCCGTCCAGATCCGCGGGGCCGTCTTCCTTCTTCAACGTGATCATGCGTGATCCTCTTCGTGGCGAGATTCCTACAGCTTGAGTGTGCCTGGTGTCTCCCGCACGCAGCCCACCAGGGGCAAAATTTCGACCAAGTGTTTGACGCCTCGGAGCGGATTGTCCTGCGTCGGCACGATGTCACCGGACATGGCACGTGATAGGCGTCCACAGGTGTCCAGGACTCCCCGGGCGCTCGCGCACCCGCTCCGGGGCGCTGTGCGCCCCGGAGCGGGTGCGGATCCGCTCTCCGGGCCGGCCTCCGCGGTGGCTTGCGGGCCGGCTCCGGCTCATTCGGCCGGTGTACGCACCACCAGGGGCGTCCCGAGGCGCTGGTGCCCGCCGCTGGCGAGCATCCGCACCTCCTCGCGCTCACTGATCTCCGCCCGGACGATCCCGGTCTCGTCCTCGTAGACCGGGTATCCGCCGGCCCCGGACTGTGCGGTCCGCCGGACGGTCACCGTGTCGTCCTCGACGGCGGACGACTGAAACACCAGCTCGTAGCTCTCCGGGTAATCCATGACGGCCTCTCCGTGGCTGCGTGTGCGGACGGCCTCTCCACACGGCTCTCGGCGCCGGTCCCGCCCTGCTGGGGCGCTCGGCCCACACCCTCCATCGTCCCTCACTCCGGCCGTCACCGCCCACTCGCGGCCGCACGGCTGCGGGCCCGGCGCGGGGCCCCCTATCCTGAAGAGGTACGGGAAGCTCGAAGGCGATTGGGCCGCTCCGCCCCCTTCTCCCGCGTCGTACGGTGGGCATGACCGGGATCCCCGACATCGGGAAGGGACTCATCATGAAGGATGCCGACCGGGGCGACGAGGTCTATCAGCCCCAGCAGCCGGAGGCCTCCGACCCCGCCGATCTGCTCGACGCGGACGACACCCTGGACAACCGCGGTGTCGCCGACGTCCTCGACGAGGGGTACTCCCCGCCCGAGCGGCCATGGGCCGTGGAGGACCAGGGAACCACCGCGTCCGAGCAGCACAGCGGCGAGGCCTTGGCGGGCCGGCTGGCCCGGGAGCTGCCCGAGATCGGCGACGAGCCCGGTGACGGTGTGGGTGACCTCGCGGACGGGGACGGCGAGCCCTGGGACGACGAGGTCGGCACCGCACGTGCCGGACGCCTCACCAGGGAGCTGGACCGGAACGACCCGGACACCACGGCGGGCGAGGACGTCGGGATCGACGGCGCGGCGGCATCGGCCGAGGAGGCCGCCATGCATGTCGTCCCGGACGGCCAGGTGTAACGACGGCCGAGGCCGGGGAACCCGCCGCGCTCCCCCGTCACGTCGCCCGTCCGCAGCGGCAGCGTCGTACCGAAGGAGAGTCAACATGCCGTACATCACCGTCGGCCGGGAGAACTCCGCCGACATCGAGCTGTACTACGAGGACCACGGCGCGGGCAGGCCGGTCGTCCTGATCCACGGGTTCCCGCTGAGCGGCGCGTCGTGGGAGAAGCAGCTCCCGGTCCTGCTCGGCGGCGGATACCGGGTCATCACCTACGACCGGCGTGGTTTCGGCCGGTCGAGCAGGCCCGTCACCGGGTACGACTACGACACGTTCGCCGAGGACCTGAACACCGTGATGGAGACGCTCGACCTCCAGGACGCGGTGCTGACCGGTTTCTCCATGGGTACCGGCGAGGTCACCCGCTACCTCGGCAACCACGGCTCGCGCCGGGTCGGCCTGGCGGTCCTGGTGGCGCCCGTGCCGCCCTTCCTGCTGAAGACGGACGACAACCCCGCAGGCGTCGACCAGAGCGTTTTCGACGGCATCATGAGCGCCGCCGCCGCGGACCGGCCCGCGTATCTGACGGAGTTCCTCGACGCCTTCAACAACACCGACAAGCTCGGGGGCACCCGGATCAGCGAACAGGCCCTGCGGATGCAGTGGAACGTGGCGGCGGACGCCTCGGCGCACGCCACGCTGGCGTGCGTGCCGACCTGGCTGACGGACTTCCGCGACGACCTGCCGAAGAACGACGTGCCGACGCTCGTCGTGCAGGGCGACGAGGACCGCATCCTGCCCATCGACTCCACCGGGCGGCGGCTGCCGGACCTCATCCACGACAGCCGCCTCGTGGAGATCGCGGGCGGTCCGCACAACATCGGCTGGACCCATGCCGAGGAGCTCAACACCGCGCTGATGGGCTTCCTGGACGAACACCGGCGCTGACCGGTCCGGTGCCCTCACGCTCGCCCGGCCCGCGCTTACCCCGGAGGTAATCGACCGGTTCCACGATGTCGGACATCGTGTTCCTCACGAGCACAACCCGCCCGGAGCACCCGCCGGGACCGACGAGAGGACCCCACGATGACCGCGTACGACGACGCCGTCCAGCGCTACTTCGCCGCCTGGAACGCCGCCACCCCCGAGGAGCTGGAGAAGGCCGTCGCCGCGGCGTTCACCGAGGACGCCACCTACACCGACCCGCTGGCCGCCGTACGGGGACACGACGAGCTGGCGGCCGCGATCAGCGGCGCCCAGCAGCAGTTCCCCGGCTTCGCCTTCCGCCAGACCGGGGCTGTCGACGGGCACCACGCCCTCGTCCGCTTCAGCTGGGAGCTGGTCGCCGCGGCGGACGGCTCGGCGCCCGTCGCCGGTTCGGACGTGATCACTCTCGCCGACGACGGGCGGATCAGCTCGGTGAGCGGATTCCTGGACCGGGTACCGTCCGCCTGACTCAGCCGGGCGGGTCCGGATCCCGGTCGGCGGCCGCGTTGGGCCAGATGGCGTAGCGATTTCTGGAATTAACCTCTGATGCCTTGTCATCGCCGGTTCTACGCGCATAGCTTGTGCTGCCTCATCACACTCTGAGGGGCAGTTTCCGTGCGCATATCCAGACCACGTTCCGTCCTGCTGGCCGGCGCGGTCGCCGTGACCCTCTCGGCGACCGCGCTGCCCGCCGCCTTCGCGGCCCCGTCCTCGACCGCCGTGATCTCCGAGGTGTACGGGGGCGGCGGGAACTCGGGGGCGACGCTCACCCGCGACTTCGTCGAGCTGGCCAACGCCGGCTCCGCCGCGTACGACCTGTCCGGGTTCAGCGTCCAGTACCTTCCCGGGGCGCCGTCCGCCGGTTCGCAGTGGCAGGTCTCCCCGCTCACCGGCGCCGTCGCGCCCGGCGGCCGCTATCTGGTGGCCCAGGCCGCGGGCACCGGCGGTACCGTCGGCCTGCCCGCACCGGATGCCACCGGCACCGTCGCGATGGCCGCCGCGAGCGGCACGGTCGCACTGGTCTCCGGCACCGCGCCGCTGACCTGCAAGACGGCGGCCGACTGCGCCTCCGACACCCGTGTCGTCGACCTGGTGGGCTACGGCTCCGCGGTCGTCCGGGAGGGCAGCGGACCGGCGGCCGGCGCCTCCGCCACCGCCTCCGTGGCGCGTGCCGCCTCGCTGGCGGACACCGACGACAACGCCGCCGACCTGTCCGCGGGCGCACCCACGCCGGTGAACGCGGCCGGTGAGACGTCGGGCGGCGGCGAGGACCCCGGCCCGGACAACCCGACCGAGCCCGGCACCGTGCGCGTGCACGACATCCAGGGCACCACCCGGGTCTCCCCGCTGGACGGCCAGGCGGTGACCGGGGTCCCCGGCATCGTCACGGCGGTACGCACCACGGGTTCACGCGGCTTCTGGATCCAGGACCCCTCGCCGGACGCGGACCCCCGTACCTCCGAGGGCGTCCTCGTCTACACCGGTTCCGCCGCCCCGACGGTCTCGGTGGGCGACTCGGTGCTGGTCAGCGGCACGGTGGACGAGTACTACCCGTCGGCCACCACCCAGTCCGTCACCGAGATCACCGCCCCCAGGATCACGGTCCTCTCCTCGGGCAACGCGCTGCCGGCACCGGTGGTGCTCGACGCGGCCGCGGTGCCCGGCGGCTACCTCCCCTCCGCGGGCGGCGGCTCGATCGACGCGCTGCCCCTCGAACCGGCGAAGTACGCCCTCGATCTCTACGAGTCGCTGGAAGGCACCCGGGTCGAGGCCGCCGACACCCGGGTCACGGGCGCCACGAGCTCGTACGGCGAGGTCTGGGTGACCGTCGAGCCGAAGCAGAACCCGACCCGGCGCGGCGGCACGCTGTACTCCTCGTACACCGACCAGAACACCGGCCGGATCAAGGTGATGTCGCTCGACAGCACCCGGCCCGTCCCGGTCGCGAACGTGGGTGACGTGCTGTCCGGCACCACCACCGGGGTGCTGGACTACGACTCCTTCGGCGGTTACAGCCTCCAGGCCACCCGGCTCGGCACGCTCACCGACCGGCACCTGAAGCGCGAGGTCACCCGGAAGCAGAAGCGCGACGAACTCGCCGTCTCCACGTACAACGTGGAGAACCTCGACGCGCTCGACGACCAGGGCAAGTTCGACACCCTCGCCAAGGGCGTCGCGGTCAACCTGGCCTCCCCCGACATCGTGTCGCTGGAAGAGATCCAGGACGACAACGGTGCGGTCAACGACGGCACGGTCGGCTCCGAGGCCACCCTGAAGCGGTTCACCGACGCGATCGTCGCGGCGGGCGGCCCCCGGTACTCCTGGCGCTATGTCGCTCCGCAGGACGGCAAGGACGGCGGCGAGCCCGGCGGCAACATCCGTAACGTCTTCCTCTTCAACCCCGCCCGGGTCTCCTTCGTGGACCGTGCCGGTGGCGACGCGACCACCGCGGTGAAGGCCGTACGGACGAGGAAGGGCGTCACCCTCTCTGCCTCGCCCGCCCGGATCAGCCCGCTGGACGAGTCCTGGTCCGACAGCCGCAAGCCCCTGGTCGGTGAGTTCCGCTTCCGCGGGGAGCCGGTGTTCGTCATCGGCAACCACTTCACCTCCAAGGGCGGCGACCAGCCGCTGCACGGCCGCTACCAGGCACCGGCCCGCAGCTCGGAGACGAAGCGGGTCAAGCAGGCGGCGGAGGTCAACACCTTCGTCAAGTCACTGCTGGCGGCGGACAAGTCGGCGCGGGTCATCACGCTCGGCGACCTGAACGACTTCGCGTTCTCGCCGACGATGTCCGCGCTGACCGCGGGGAAGGCGCTCAAGCCGCTGATCAACACGCTGCCGGCGAACGAACGGTACAGCTATGTGTACGAGGGCAACTCGCAGACGCTGGACCACATCCTGACGAGCCCGGGCATCCGGCGCTTCGACTACGACGTGGTGCACATCAACGCGGAGTTCGCGGACCAGGCGAGCGACCACGACCCGCAGATCGTGCGGGTACGGGCCGACGGACCCGGCCACGGACACCACGGGCACCACTGATCCCGCGCGGGCGGGCGGCTCAGCCGCCCGCCCGCGGCAGGGCCGCTCCCGCCGAGCCCGTACGCGGACGCGGCATCGTGAGGGGCCCCAGGGCGGGCGCCGCCTCCAGCGGGCGGTCGGTGAAGAAGCGGGCGACCAGGTCCGCGACGTCATCGGGGCGTTCCAGCACGACCCAGTGGTCGGAGTCGCCGATGGTCAGGAACCGGCTGCCCTCGATCGTCGCCGCGAAGGCCCGCTGCCGTTCGGGCGAGGTCACCGTGTCGTGCTCGCCCGCGAAGACCAGCGCGGGCACGCCGCTCAGCCCGCCGGAGTAGTCCGGCCGGTGGCCCAGCGCCCGGCGCAGCGACTGCGCGGCGTGCGGGGAGTGGGTGAGCGCGTGCAGGAACGAGCGCCGGACGTAGCGCCGGGCGAGCTCCCTGCGGTGCACGGTGCGCTCCGGGTCCAGGCACATCAGGGCCTCGGCGGTCAGGGTGGCGAGCCCCTCCATGTCGCCGGTGGCCAGCCGGTCGACGGCCCGGCCCCAGTGGGCCCGCTGGGCGTCGCTGATGTGGGCCGGTACGCCGCCGAGCACCAGCCGGGCGATGCGGCCGGGGTTCTGCCGGGCGCAGCCGAACGCGATCGACGTGCCGTAGGAGAAGCCGAAGAGGTTGACCCGGGCCGCGCCCAGGTCGTCGATGATGCCGGTGACGGCCGCGTACAGGATGTCGTCGCCGGTGCCGGGCGGCAGCGGATCGGCGCCGCCCATGCCGGGCAGGTCGGCGGTGACGACGTCGGCGCGCGGTCCGAGGTGCTCGTCCATCTGCGGCCAGCCGTACATCCCCTGGAGCGCGCCGCCGAGGACGATGACCGGCTCGGTGCGGGGCGAGGGCTGTCTCAGGGTCCGGTAGCTGTAGCGCAGCCCGTGCACCGACAGGTTCCGGATGATCTCGTCGGGCATGGTGACCGTCCTTAGAAGGTCCGGCGGTTGGGGGTGCGCTGCGTGGTCAGGCCCTGGTGAGGACGAGTGCGGCGTTGTGCCCGCCGAAGCCGAGCGAGGTCTTGACGGCCGCGTCGAACGCTCCGGGCCGGGCCTCCTTGCTCACCACTTCGAGCGGGATCTCCGGGTCGGGGGCGTCCAGGTTGACGGTGGGCGGGACCAGTTGGTGCTGGAGGGCGAGGACGGTCAGCGCGGTCTCGATGCCGCCCGCGGCGCCGAGGGTGTGTCCGGTCATCGCCTTCGTGGACGTGACGAGGGGGTGCTCGCCGAGCACCCGGCGCAGCATCGTCGTCTCGATCAGGTCGTTCGCCACGGTCGAGGTGCCGTGGGCGTTGACGTGTCCGATGTCCGCCGCGGCGACTCCGGCGTCCGCGAGGGCGGCGCGCAGGGCCCGTTCGATGCCGAGGCCCTCGGGGTCCGGTGCGACGGCGGAGTACGCGTCGCTGGACGCGCCGTACCCGGCAAGGTGTGCGCGGACGGTGGCGCCGCGGGCGCGGGCGTGTTCGGGGCGTTCCAGTACGAGGAGTCCGGCGCCCTCGCCGACGACGAAGCCGTCGCGGTGGGTGTCGAACGGGCGGCAGGCCGACTCGGGGTCGTCCCGGCGGGTGGAGACGGCCTTCAGCTGGCAGGCGCTGGCGATCAGCAGCCGGGAACGGACCGATTCGGCGCCGCCGGCCACGACGATGTCGCAGGCCCCGGTGCGCAGCATCTGGTGCGCGGTGCCGAGGGCGACGGTGCCGGACGAGCAGGCGGTGGAGACCGCCTGGCTGGGGCCGTGGGCGCCGAGATCGGTGGCGACGCTGCTGGCGGCGCCGTTGACGACAGTGAGCGGGGCGAGTTTGGGCGAGACCCGGCGGGCGCCGCGCTCGGTGAGGGCGGTGTGCTGCGCGTCGTAGAAGGGCAGACCGCCGTGGGCGGAGCCGATGACGACGGCGACGCGGGAGCTGTCCCAGACCGAGGGGTCGAGCCCGGCGTCCGCGACGGCCTCACGGGCGGCGATGACGGCGAGCTGCGAGAAGCGGTCCATGAGGCGCTGGGTCGCCACCCCGAGGACGGCCCGCGTGTCGAGGCCGGTGATGGTGTACATGAAGTCGCAGGGCAGGCCCTGGAGTTCGGGCAGGTGCGGGACGGAGGGCGCGGTGGCGGCCTCGGACACCCCGCGCCAGGTGGCCTCGGTGCCGACGCCCGCCGCGGTGACGAGGCCGATGCCGGTGACGGCGGCGGCGAAGGGCTCGGGGCGGTACCGGGCGGTCATGCCGCGGCCTTGCGTTGCACGGCGTCGACCAACTGGGCGACGGTGTCGCGCGAGGTGAGCTGGACGTCGTCCAGGTCGATGCCCATCCGGTCCTCGATGAGGAGCCGCAGTTCTTCCAGGGCCAGGGAATCCAGCCTGAGCTGACGGAGCGACGCTTCGGGGCGGATCGCCACGGGATCGGTTCCGAAGTTCGCCACCAGCAAGGTGCTGATCTCGTCTGCCGTGCTCATGGGCACTCCTCCGCTGTCGTACGCGGTGACGCCTTGCCGCGTGAGAGGTCACTGCCATCGGGGGACGCCGGCCGGTCCGGAGGCACCCTTTATACGCCCTGTCGGCGGTGGCTCAGGCCCGCGTTCCCCCGTGCGGTGGGGGGTTGGGCAGGTGTACGAATCCTCGGGCCGCGGGCCGGGCCGGATCGGCGGGGGGCGGAACGGCGCCGCCCGCCGTCAGGGACCGGCCGACAGGGCTCCCCCTGGAGGGGGTTCACCCGTATGCTCCGCGATCATGAACACCGAATCCACACAGGCCGCCTCGGTGCAGGCCGAATCGGCACCGTCCGCCGAGCTCTCCGCCGACGCCCGCGCCCTGTTCTCCACCATGTCCACGATGCGCGCCATGCGCCGCCTGAGACCGGAACCCGTGCCGGACGAGACGCTGGAGCAGCTCATACAGGCCGCAGTCTGGGGTCCCAGCGGCGGCAACATGCAGTGTTACGAGTACGTCGTGGTGACGGACCGTGAGGTGATGGCGCGTCTGGCACCGCTGTGGAAGCGGTGTGTGGACGCGTATCTGGCGACGACCGGGAAGTACGCGCCGAAGGGCATGGACGACGCGGCCTACGGCCGGATGGTCGCCGCGATCGAGTACCAGCGCGACCACTTCGCCGATACGCCCGCGCTGGTCGTGCCCTGCTACCAGTTCCCGGAGCCCCGGATCGAGGAGGAGGGCCTGGTCGCGTACGCGCAGGCGCTCGGCCCGGCGGGCGTGGAGCACATGACGGGCACGCAGACGAGGTTCCAGGCGCTCGCCGAGGGCTCCTGCGTCTACCCGGGGGTGCAGAACCTGCTGCTCGCGGCCCGCGCGCTGGGGCTCGCGGCGAACGTCACCATCTGGCACCTGATGCTGGAGCAGGAGTGGAAGGAGGCCCTCGGCATCCCCGAGGACATGCAGACCTTCGCCGCTGTTCCGGTCGGGTGGCCGCAGGGCAACTTCGGTCCGGTCCGGCGCCGCCCGGTGGCGGACGTCATCCACCGCGACCGCTGGTAGGCAGGCCCACCGGCCCGGATCCGGGCACCCCCCGGGTCCGGGCCGCCACTCGGCGGCACCCGGCGTAAGCACCTGTAACCGCACGTCAACTCCGCTGGAGCGAAAGGGAGTTCGACATACAAGCCGATGATTGTCATGCACTCGCCAGATCGATAGCCTGAGTGGGCTTGGCGGCCCCCCGGCCCACCCCTCCCAGGGCCCGGGGCCGTTCTTCTCCCCCCACAGAGCAGGAGCAGGTATGCCCAGCCGCCCCGCAGCCCGCACCAAGGCCCGCGCATCCGCGCTGGCCGCCCTCACCGCCACCGTGCTGGCCCTCACCGGCACTCCGGCCCTCGCCGCCCCGGACTCCGGCCACCCGATGAACCAGGCCTTCGAGCGGGCGGCGAGCCGGTTCGGCGTGCCGCGCGATCTGCTCGCCGCCGTCGGATACGGCGAGACCCGTCTCGACGGCCACTCCGGACAACCCAGCCAGGCCAACGGCTACGGCGTGATGCACCTCGCCGGCAACCCCGGGAACCGGACCCTGGAGCGGGCCGCCGCCCTCACCGGCGAGCCCCTGGCGGACCTCCGCACCGACACCGGGGCCAACATCCTGGGCGGCGCGGCGGTGCTGCGCGGATACGCCGACAAGCTGGGCCTGGACGCCCGGGACCGGGCGGACATCGACGCCTGGTACCCGGCCGTCGCCCGGTACAGCGGCAGCGGGGGTCCGGCCGCCGCCCTCTACGCGGACACGGTCTACACCTTCCTCGCGGACGGGCTCGACACCGTCGCCCCGGACGGCGAGCGGGTCTCGGTGACGGGCCGCCCGGTCTCCCCGCACAAGGGCTCGCTCGCCGGCGCGGAGCCGGGCACCCGCAGCGCCGACTACCCGGCCGCGCTCTGGGTCCCGGCCGATGCGAACAACTTCGCGGCGGGCCGCTCGGCAGCGATCGACAAGGTGATCATCCACGTCACGCAGGGCTCGTACGCGGGCTCGATCAGCTGGTTCCAGAACCCGGCGTCCGAGGTGAGCTCGCACTACGTGGTGCGCTCCTCCGACGGCCAGATCACCCAGATGGTCCGCGACAGCGACACCGCGTACCACGCGCGCAGCGCCAACTCCTCCGCGCTCGGCATCGAGCACGAGGGATTCATCGACGACCCGTCCTGGTTCACGGACGCGATGTACCGGTCGTCGGCGGCCCTGACCGCGTACCTGTGCGACCGGTACGGGATCCCGAAGGACCGGGCGCACATCATCGGCCACAGCGAGGCGCCGGGCAACGACCACACCGACCCCGGCCCGAACTGGGACTGGACGCGCTACATGCAGCTGGTGGGCGGGAGCACCGGGGGCGGCACCACCCCCGACGGCCTGAGCTTCACCGTGTACGCCACCCAGCGCAGCGGCTCGACGGGTGCCCAGGTCAAGGCCGTCCAGCAACTTCTGAACGAGCAGGGCCAGGCGGCCGGCGCGGCCGACGGCACCTTCGGCCCGGCCACTACGGCTGCGGTCGCGGCCTACCAGGCGGCGCACGGGCTGGACCGGGACGGCGTCGTGGGAGCCAGGACCTGGACCGCCCTGCTGTCGGCGGGCAGCACGGCGACGCTCCGGGAGGGCGCGACGGGCGACGGTGTGAAGCGGCTCCAGCGGGCACTGACCGCGACGCTCGGCTCGGCCGTCGGCATCGACGGGAGCTTCGGCCCGGCGACGACGACGGCGGTGCGCGGCTACCAGACGAGCCGGGGCCTGACGGCCGACGGCGTCGTCGGGCCGGACACCTGGGCGGCGCTGCAGGCGGGCCGCTGACGGACCCGGTCACGGGCGGGGGCGGGCCGCCCCCGCCCGTGACGTGCGGGAACGTCAGAACGTCACGTTTGGGTAACCCGCCGGAAACCCTTGACGTTTCTCCTGACGTCTTCCTAATCTCCTCGTGTAGTCGCACTTCACGTGCTGCGGCGCTTTCCGCAGTGTTTTGACAGGCACAGACATAGACCACCTGTCGGTGGTTTCGTCATGCCTGTTTTTTTGTGCTCCCCGTGCCGCCGATGGGTCTTCCTCGAAGGCGGATTCATGGCACAACGTCCGAGCGTCAAAGGCGTCGCCGACGTCGTTGCGCTCATCGATGGGCTGGGAAAGATCACCGGCCGGGCGCAGGTCATCTGGTTCCTCGTGTTCGGCGGGCTGTTCCTCGACGCCTACTCGAACGCGGCGCTGAGCGCCGGTCTGGGACCGATGACGTCCCAGATGGAGCTGACCAGTACGCAGGTCTCGATCCTCACGGCCACCGCTCCGGCCCTGGCGATCATCTTCAACCCCATCGGCGGCTGGCTCGCCACCCGGATCGGCCGGGTCCCCCCGCTGCTCATCGCCAAGGTCTTCGCCATCGCGGGCGCCCTGCTCGCCGCGTTCGCCGGTGACTTCACCGTCGTCTGGCTCGGCCGGGTCCTGGTGGGCGTCGCGTACGGCATCGACTTCGCCGTCGCCATGGCGCTGCTCGCCGAGTACACCCCCGCCAAGCTCGGCGGCCGGCTGAACCTGTGGCAGGCCGTCTGGTACGTCGCCACCACCAGCAACCTCGCGCTGGCCCTGTTCTTCTTCAACATGGACGTCGGCGCGGACATCTGGCGCTGGTCGGTGGGGTCCGCCGCGGTCGTGGCGCTCGCGCTGCTGGTGGGCCAGTGGCTGATGCTCAGGGAGAGTCCGACCTGGCTCGCCAGCAAGGGCCGGCTGGACGAGGCCGTCCTGAACCTGGACCGGATCTACGGGATCAAGGCCGTCGCCGGGAAGCCGGACGAGGCGACCCGTGCCGCGGCCGCCGGTCCCGCCATCGGCTTCCGGCAGGCCGGGCTGCTCTTCAAGGGCGAGTACCTGCCGCGCACCATCCTCTCCTCTGTGATCTCGCTCGGGCAGTCGATGCAGTACTTCGCGGTCGGCTGGTACCTGCCGCTGATCAGCCTGACGATCTTCGGCGAGAGCTTCGAGAAGGCCACGATCGGCTCGATGGTGTTCAACGCCTTCGGCATCGCGGGCGGGCTGCTGTCCGCGTACTTCGGCCGCCGGCTCGGGCTGCGGCTCAGCTCCGCCGCCGGTTTCGGCGGGGTCTTCGTCGCCCTGATCGCGATGGGGCTGACCTTCGAGAAGGTCCCGACCGCGGTGGCGTTCCTGCTGCCGGTGCTGTTCATCCTGTGCCACTCCGCGGGACCCGGCGCCAACGGCAAGTCCATCGCGGCGCTCTCGTACAGCAGTGACGTGCGTGCGCTCGGCACCGGTGTCACCGGGATGGTCGGCAGCTTCGGCAGTGTCGCCGGGCTGTACCTCTTCCCGCAGATCAAGGAGTCGCTCGGCCTGGCCGACACCTTCCTGGTCCTCGCCGTCGTGCCGCTGCTCGGCATGATCACCTGCCTGGCCATCAAGTGGGACCCGATGAAGGCCGCGTCGCCCGACGAGGCGGCGTCGCCGCGCACCGCCGCGGCGGACGAGCCGGAATCCGCGGAGTCCGCGACCGCGCGCTGACCGTCCGCCGCGCCTGCCGCACCACACGATGGTCCCTCTCCCCCTCCGCACAGCTCGCGATGCTCGCAATGAAAGGGCTGCAATGACGCAGACGCTCCCCGGCGCCGCCCCACGGCGCGGTGTGCTGGCCATCGACGAGGGCACCACCGGCACCAGGGCCGGAGTCGTCCTCGACTCCGGCGCCGCGCACGAGGTGTTCTACCGGTCGATCAAGGTCAGCCATCCGGACGACCTCTCGGTCGAGCAGGACCCGATGGAGATCTGGACCGCCACCCTGGAGGTGGCGCGCCGGGCCATCGGCGCCGCACGGGCGGAGGGCATCGCGATCACCTCGGTCGCGCTCTCCACCCAGCGGGCCACCGCGATGCTCTGGGACCGGGTCACCGGGCGGCCGCTGCTGCCCGCCGTGGTGTGGCAGGACCGGCGGTACGCCGCCGAACTCACCGCTCACGAGGCGGAGTGGGACGCCACCCTCACCGCCCGCCAGGGCCGGCCGGTCGGCGCCCGCGCACCGTTCCTCTGGGCCGCCCGGCAGATCGCCGCGCACCCGGAGGCGGCCGCCGCCCACCGCGAGGGCCGGCTGCTCTTCGGCACCGTCGACACCTGGCTGATCTGGCGGCTCACCGGCGGCGCGGTGCACGCCACCACCCCGACCAACGCCGCCTCCAGCGGGGGCTACCTGCTGGAGCGGCACGCCTGGGACGAGGAGTGGATCAGCCACCTGGGCTTCCCCCTCGACCTGCTTCCCGAACTCCGCTCGGACGACGCCGGATTCGGCACCACCGACCCGGCCGCCCTCGGCATCGCCGTCCCGCTGGCCGCCTCGATGGGCGACCAGCACGCCGCACTGATCGCGCTCGGCGGCCTGGCCGCCGGGCAGGGCATGTGCATGTACGGGACCGGCGCGTTCGTCGACGCGGCGACCGGCACCACACCCGCCCTGCCCCGGCCGGACATCTCCGGGGTGCTCGCCCAGCCCGGCCGGCGGCAGGGCGACATCAGCCACTACAGCCTGGAGGCCTACACCTCCACGGCGGGTTCGGCACTGCGCTGGCTCTGCGACGACCTGGGCCTGTTCGCCTCGCCGAAGGAGCTCGGTGAGGAGGCCGGCCGGGTCCCCACCCGGCCGGGCCGCACCCCGCGTTTCGTCCCGGCACTCGCCGGGGTCCGTACGCCGGTCTGGCATCCGGAGGCCACCGCCGCCCTCACCGGGCTCACCCTCGCCACCACCCGGGCCGATCTGGCCCGCGCCGTCCTGGACGGCATCGCGCACTCGGTGTGCGACCTCGTCGACGGGGTCGCCGCCACGATGAACGCCCCGTTCACCCGGCTCCGGGTCGGCGGCGGGGTCGCGGGCAGCGACCCGCTGCTGCGCATCCAGGCCGACCTGACCGGCCTGCCGCTGGAGCGGGTCGCCGACTCGGCCACCGCGAGCCTGCGCGGCACCGCCTATCTGGCCGGGGTCGCCCAGGGCCTGTGGGGCTCGCTCGAAGAGGTCGTCGAGGCGCAGCCGCACGGCCGGATCTTCGAGCCTTCGCTCGGCGCGGACGAACGGACCGCCCAGCGGGCCGCCTGGCGCGACGTGCTGATCGCCCACCTCAAGGACCCCGCACTCACCCCCCTCACCCCCCACTGACGGCCCCTCACCGTCAGCCGGCGGCCGGTACCCGACCATGCGGCCGCCGCACCGAAACACCAGGAGTTGATGTTGTGATCACCATGCCCGCCCGGAAGCCGCGGCGCAGTGCCGCGGCCACCCGCCGGACGCCCCTGCTGCTGGACCGCGCGGCGGCCAAGCGCCGGCTGGCCGACGACACGTACGACGTGCTCGTCATCGGCGGCGGTATCACCGGCGCGTACGCCGTGCTCGACGCGGCCTCGCGCGGGCTGCGCGCGGCGCTGGTGGAGAAGGACGACTTCGCCTCCGGCACGTCGTCGAAGTCCTCGAAGATGGTCCACGGCGGCCTGCGCTACATCGAGCAGGGCAACGTCAACCTCGTACGCCACTCGCTGCTGGAGCGGCACCGCTTCCGCAAGAACGCCCCGCACCTGGTGCACCGGCTGCCGTTCCTCTTCCCGATCCTGGAGAAGGAGGGCATCTTCGACGCCCGCCTCGCCAAGGGCTTCGAGGGACTGCTGTGGACGTACGACCTGGTCGGCGGCTGGCGGATCGGCAAGCTCCACCAGCGGCTCACCGTGCCGGAGGTCCTCGCGCAGGCGCCGACGCTGCGGTCGGAGAACCTCCAGGGCGGGCTGATGTACTTCGACGCCCGCACCGACGACGCCCGCCTCGTCCTCACGATCGTGCGGACCGCGGCCGCGCTGGGGGCCACGGTCCTCAACGGCGCGAAGGCCGAGGGGCTGCTGATGCGGTCCGGCAAGGTCGCCGGAGCCAGGGTCGAGGTGGACGGCGACAGCGTCGACATCCGGGCGGACGCCGTCGTCAACGCCACCGGGGTGTGGACCGACGAGCTGGACGCGAAGGCCGTCGACGGCCACAAGCCGCAGGTACGGCCCGCCAAGGGCGTCCACATCGTGGTGCCGTGGGACAAGGTCCGGATCAACTGCACGGTCACCGTGCCGATCCCGGGCCGCGCCCGCCGCGCGACCTGCACCCGCTGGGGCAACAGCGTCGTCCTGGGCACCACGGACGAGGACTACCAGGGCTCCCCCGACGACGTGCACTGCACCCGTCAGGAGATGGACTTCCTGCTGGAGGGCGCCAACACCGCCTTCGAGGGGAAGCTCACCCCGGACGACGTGACCGGCTCCATCGGCGGGCTGCGCCCGCTGGTCGGCGGCAAGGAGGGCGCGACGCTCGACATGCGCCGCGACCACCACATCAGCGTCGGCCGCACCGGCATGGTGACCGTGACCGGCGGCAAGCTCACCACCAGCCGGCACATGGGCGAGCTCGTCATCGACAAGGTGATGACGGTCCTGGGCCGCAAGGGCCGGAGCCGTACCAGCGACCTCCCGCTGCTCGGCGGCTCCGGGTACGACGCCGAGGCCGTGGCCGCCTCCGGCGGCATCGCCGCCCACCTGGGCGAGCGCTTCGGCACCGAGGCCCGCTTCGTCGGCGACCTGATCCAGGAGGACCCCACGCTCGCCCGGCCGGTCGTCGAGGGACTCCCGTACACCAGGGCCGAGGTCGTGTACGCGGCCCGCGCCGAGCTGGCCCGCTCGGTCGACGACGTCCTCTCCCGCCGGACGCGCGCCCGGCTCTTCGCCCGGGACGCCTCCGCCGAGGCGGCGGGCGAGGTCGGCGCGATCCTCGGCCGGGAACTGAACCTCACGGAGGCAGAGGTGGACCGCTCGGTCTCCGAGTACCTCGCAGCCGTCCGTCACGAAAAGTCCGTACTCCTCGAAGGGGCAGCAGCATGATCAGCCGTCAGACCATCACCCACCCGTTCAACCGGGGCAACTACACGATCGGCGCCCCCAGCTTCGCCAAGTGGGCGCAGAACACCCCCGTCGGGGACGGCGAGGCCGCGCTCCAGGTCGACCCGGTGCAGGTCCCCGAGACCGTGATCGAGGCGCTGCGCGAGGCCGCGCACGCCGTGCACGTGGAGCGCGACGAGGTCGTCACCCGGACCCGTGACTGGTGGGCCGGTTCGATGATCGGCGAGACCGAGGGCCGTCCCGCGACGCCGGACGCCGTGGTCGTCGAGGCCGCCGACGCGGACCAGATCGCTGCCGTGCTGCGGATCTGCCACGAGGCGGGCATCCCGGTCACCCCGTCGGCGGGCCGCTCGAACGTCACGGGCGCGGCGCTGCCGGTCTTCGGCGGTGTCGTCCTGGACGTGTGCGGGCTGAACCGGATCACCGGCTTCGACGCCGGGTCGAACGTCGTGGACGTCGAGGCCGGCATGTTCGGCGACCTCTTCGAGAAGCAGCTCCAGGAGGAGTACGGCGTCACGACCGGCCACTGGCCCTCCGCGTTCGCCGTCTCCACGGTCGGCGGCTGGATCGCCTGCCGCGGCGCCGGTCAGCTCTCCACGCGCTACGGCAAGATCGAGGACATGGTCGTCGGTGTGGACGTGATCCACGCGGACGGCACCCGCGCCACGTACGGCGACTACGCCCGCGCGGCGGTCGGCCCCGACCTGCGCCAGCTGTTCATCGGTTCCGAGGGCACCCTCGGCGTCATCGTCTCGGCCCGGCTGCGCGTCCACCCGCTGCCTACGTTCGCGAACGCCGTCGCGTTCGGCTTCAAGAGCTTCGCGGAGGGCCTGGACGCCTGCCGCGAGATCATGCAGCGCGGTGCGACCCCGGCCGTGCTGCGGCTGTACGACACCCTGGAGTCGGGAACGCACTTCGGCCACCCGGAGACCAACCTCCTGCTGATCGCCGACGAGGGCGACCCGGCGATCGTGGACGCCTCGATCAAGGTGGCGGCCGAGGTCTGCTCCGCGTACGGGCCCGAGCTGGACTCCCAGGCGGTCTTCGAGCGCTGGCTGGACGAGCGGATGATCGTCGGCAAGTCCGCGGACGGCTTCACGCCGGGTCCGGGCTTCGTCGCCGACACCCTGGAGATGGCCGCGTCCTGGACCGACCTCCCGGTGATCTACGACGAGGTGGTCGCCGCGATCCAGTCGGTGCCCGGCACCCTGGCCGCCTCGGCGCACCAGTCGCACGCCTACACCGACGGCGCCTGTGTCTACTTCTCGCTGCGCGGCGACGTGGCTCCGGAGTCGCGGCGCGACTGGTACCGCTCGGTGTGGGACGCCGCCAACGCCGTCCTGATCCGCCATGCGGCGGCCCTCAGCCACCACCACGGCTGCGGACTGCTGCGCGGCCCCTACCTGGAGAAATCCCTGGGTGCGGGCTTCGCGACGTTCGTCGCGGTGAAGGCGGCCCTGGACCCGGCCGGCATTCTCAACCCTGGCAAACTGGGCCTTCCCAGCCGATTCGGTACGTCTCCGCTGAACTGACCCAGCAGCCGCGAACCCTTCCCAGTCAGGCCCTGCCATGACCCCCTCCCCGTCCCGGTCCGGCGCCCCGCTCGACCCCCGGCTCACCGCGGCGTTCGCCGAGGTGCCGGTCGTCGCATCGGTCGTCGGCACCCAGCCGCTGCGGCAGTTCCTCACCGCGCCGGCCAAGGTGTGCATCCTCGCCTCGTTCGCGGTGGGGCAGCTGCCCCAGGTCGTACCGGCGCTGGGCCGGGCGGGGAAGACCGTGTTCGTGAACGTCGACAGCAGCCCCGGTCTGGCACAGGACCGGGGCGCGCTGGAGTTCATCAAGAACATGGGCGCGCACGGCGTGGTCAGCACCCGGCTCTCGCTCATAGAGAAGGGCCGCCCGCTCGGCCTGCTGACGATGATGAAGGTGTTCGTCACCGACCGGTCCAACCTGCGCCGCTCCACCGACGCGATCTCGCGCGGGGCGCCGGACCTGGTCGAGATCATGCCCGCCCCGATCGTCGCCCGGATGACCGCGCAGGCCCAGCGCGCGATGTCCCCGTCGGTGGCCGCGGGCTTCGTGGAATCCGCCGCCGACGTGGCGCTCGCCCTGGTCCTCGGGTCCGCCGCGGCCGCCACGTCCGACCCCCGCCTCTGGCACCTGCGCCGCGACCAGCTGCCGCCGGTCCCGCCCGCCGCCCTCAAGAGGCCCGCACCACCTCAGGAGTAACCCCGTGACGTACGTAGTAGTGGCCAGGTACCGCACCAGGCCCGGCGAGCAGGACACCGTCCTCCCGCTCCTCGACACCATGGCCGCCGCCTCCCGCCGGGAGCCCGGAAACCTCGGCTACCGGGTCCACCAGGGCACCGAGGACCCGCGGGCGATCGTGCTCTACGAGGAGTACGCGACCGAGGCCGACTTCACCGCGCACTGCGCGACCCCGCACTTCCGGGAGATCGTGCTCGGCAAGGTCGTCCCGCTGCTGGAGAGCCGCGACGTGCTGCGCTGCGCGCCCCGTGACGAGGTGGGCGCGTGAAGACCCGGGCCGTGGTGCTGCGTGGGATATCGACGGCCCGGCCCTACGCGGACACCCGGCCGGCCGAGGTGGAGGAACTGGACCTCGGCGCCCCGCGCGAGGGCGAGGTGCTGGTCCGGGTCGCCGCCGCGTCCCTGTGCCACTCGGACCTCTCGGTCGTCAACGGCGACCGGGTCCGGCCGCTCCCGATGGCCCTCGGGCACGAGGCGGTGGGAGTGGTCGAGGAGACCGGCCCCGGCGTCCACCGGATCGCACCCGGCGACCACGTCGCCCTGGTCTTCGTGCCGAGCTGCGGGTTCTGCGCCGACTGCGCGGCGGGCCGCCCGGCCCTGTGCGCGCAGGCCGCCGCGGCGAACGGCTCGGGCGCCCTGCTGCACGGCCCGTCCCTGCTGACGGACGCCTCCGGCGCCACGGTCCACCACCAGCTGGGCGTCTCCGCGTTCTCCTCGTACGCGGTGGTGGCGCAGGAGTCCGTGGTGCCGATCGACCGGGACATCCCGTTCACCGTGGCCTCGATGTTCGGCTGCGCGGTCCTGACGGGCGCCGGCGCGGTCATCAACACGGCGGCCCTGCGCCCCGGCCAGTCGGCGGTGGTCTACGGGCTGGGCGGGGTGGGCCTGTCGGCGGTGCTGGGTGCGCGGGCGGCCGGCGCGTACCCGATCGTCGCCGTGGACCCGGTGGCGGAGAAGCGCGCACTGGCGATGCGCCTGGGCGCGACCCACACGTACGCGCCGGACGAGGCGCTCGAAGCGGTCCGCGACCTGACGTCCGGTGGCGCGGAGGTCGCGGTGGAGGCCGTGGGCAGCCCGAAGGTGATGGCCGAGTGCCTGGCCGCCGTGGCCCGCGGCGGCAAGGTCGTCTCGGTGGGCCTGCCCGCCCCCGACCGGGTGCTGGAGGTCCCGGCCCTGGCCTTCGCGGGCGAGGGCAAGTCCCTGCTGGGCTCGTACATGGGTGACGCGGTCCCCCGCCGCGACATCCCGCGCTTCCTGGACCTGTGGCGGGCCGGGCTGATGCCGGTGGAGGAGATGCACACCGGGACCCTCCCGCTGGACGAGGTCAACCACGCGATGGAGGAGCTGGCGTCGGGCCGGGCGATCCGCCAGGTGCTGGACACGTCGGGGCTGCTGACGGTCGCCGCCGGCCGCCCGAACGGCTGAGAGCGGTATTCACCGTACGAGAATCAGACCGCAGCCGGGTCCGCGTGCCGCCGCCGTACTCAGCGGCACGCGGACCCGGGCCCCGTAGGCACCGCTTGACGCACGGTGGGCGCACCCCGTAGGAGTCGGGGGAAGATACGGCACCCCGCCCCCGCCCCCGCCCCCGCCCCCGAGGAGTTGCGCACGTGAGAGTCGGAGCGGCACGCGCCGCCGCGGTCCGCTGGGTGGCCGCACACGCCCGCTCCGCCCCCGGCTACGGCGGGGCGTACTTCAGCGGGTCGACCGTGGGCCGGCCGGACGACGCCGAGTTGGCCCCCTCGTCCGACGTCGACGTCGTGGTCGTCACGGAGGAGGACGACCCGCCCGCCAAGCCCGGCAAACTTCTTTACGAAGAAGCCTTGTTGGAGATCACGTACGTCCCGTGGGCCGAGCTCCGCGACCCCGCGGCGGTGCTCTCCTCCTACCACCTGGCGGGCAGCTTCCGCAGTGACACGGTCATCGACGATCCCACCGGCCGGCTGCGCGCCCTGCAGGCGGAGGTCTCGCCCCGCTTCGCCGAGCGGAGCTGGGTGCGCCGCCGGTGTCTGGACGCCCGGCACCGCGTCGAGACCCGCCTCGCCGCGTTCGACGCCTCCGTACCCTTCCACGAGCAGGTGACGGCCTGGATGTTCCCCACCGGGGTCACCACGCACGTCCTGCTGGTCGCCGCGCTGCGCAACCCCACCGTCCGGCTGCGCTATCCGGCCGCGCGCGACGTCCTGACCGCGTACGGGCGGCCGGAGCTCTACCCGGAGCTGCTGGGGCTCCTCGGCTGCGCGGACGTCTCCGAGCGGCGGGTGCGGCACCATGTGGCCGAGCTGACCCGGACGTTCGACGCCACGGTCCCGGTCGCGCGCACCCCGTTCTTCTTCAGCAGCGACCTCACCGCACAGGCACGTCCCATCGCCGTCGACGGCAGTCTGGAGCTCCTGGCCCGCGGCGACCACCGCGAGGCGGTCTTCTGGATCGTCGCGACACTCGCCCGCTGCCACACGGTGCTGGCCGTGGACGCCCCCGCGCTGCACGCCGCACGGCTGCCCGCGTTCGAGGCGGCCGTCGCCGAGCTGACCGGGATCACCGGCACCACGGACATCCTGGCCCGCCGGGAGGAGGTCGTCCGGTTCCTGCCCCGGCTGTGGGCGGCCGCCGAGGACATCATGGCGGCCGCCCGTGACATGACCGGCGAGACCGAAAACCCCCTGCCGGAGCGCCGCCCGCTCTGCTAGCTTGCCCGCATGACTCCTCCTCGCGTATAGGACCCCGCACTGACCGCACCCGTGACCCCGGGTGCGGCACTCCGGTGTCCCCGCATACCCGCAGCGCTGTGTCCGCGCGCCGCCCTCACGAGGAATGTCATCGTGCTCGTCTCTTCTTCTTCCGCGCCCTCGCGCGCGCCTTCGTACGCCACTGTCCTGCGCACCCCCCATGCCGTACGCACTTTCGGCGCCGCGCTGCTCGGGCGGCTCTCGTACGGGGTGGTCCCGCTCGCCCTGCTGCTGGCGATCAAGGACGCCACCGGTTCGTACTCCGTCGCAGGCGGCGCCATGGCCCTGTTCGGGGCCGCCAGTGTCTTCCTCTCCCCCGCCCGTGCCGCGCTGATCGACCGGTACGGGCCGCGCCGCGCCCTGCCGCCGATGGCGGGGCTGTACGCGGCGGTGCTCGGCGTACTCGCCCTGGCCACCTGGCGGCCGGGCACCCCGTCCCTCGCCCTGGGGGCGCTGGCCGTGGCGGCGGGTGTCTGCACTCCGCCGCTGGGTCCGGTCATGCGGTCGCTGTGGAGCGCGCTCGTCCCGGACCGGGAGCTGTTGCAGCGCGCGTACAGCCTGGACGGTGTCGCCGAGGAACTGCTCTACGTCTCCGGTCCGTTGCTGGTGGGCCTGATCGTGGCGGCCGGGCGGCCCGCGGCCGGTGTGCTGGCCGGCGCCCTGCTGGTGTTCGTGGGGGCGCTTGCGCTGGTGTCGTCACCGGCGGTGCCCCGTGAGCACGCGAGCCCCGAACCGCCCGCTACCGGCTCCCCCGATGCTCCCGCCGCTCCCCGGCTTCGGCTGCACGGCATCCCCGCGCTGCGTCACACGGTGCTGGTGACGGCCGCCGTGGGGCTCTGCCTCGGGGCGCTCGAACTGCTGGTCGTGGCGTTCACCGAGCAGCTCGGCCAGGCGTCGGCGGTGTCCTGGGTGCTGGCCGCCCTCTCCGCCGGGAGCGCCGTCGGCGGTCTGGCGTACGGGGCGGTCCGGTGGAAGCTGTCGAGCCGGGTGCGGCTGGTGGCCGCGGCCGCGGGGATGGGTGCGGCCCTGATGGCGGCCGGTCTCTCGCCGCGTCTGTACGTGCTGGTCGCCGTCGTCGCGGTCGCCGGGCTGTTCGTCGCCCCGGTCCTCACGACCGCGTATCTGATCGCGGACGAGTCCGTGGACGCCGCCCGGCGCACCCAGGCGGGCGCCTGGGTCAACACCGCGTTCAACGCCGGGGCCTCGGGCGGCACCGCGGCGGTCGGGCTGCTCGTCGGGCGGCTGCCGCTCGCCCTGTGCTTCGCCCTGGCCGCGGCGCCCGCGCTGCTGTGCGCGGCGGCGTTGGCGCGCCCCCGCTCCCGGCACGCGGGAGCGGGGGCGGAGGCGAAGGGCCGGGTCAGCGGAGCTTGATCGCGCCGCCGTCGGCCATCAGGGTCTGACCGGTGATGTATCGGGCGTCGTCGCTCGCCAGGAACGCGATGACGGGGGCGACGTCCGTGCGCGGGTCGCCGAAGCGGCCGAGCGGGACCTTGGCGGCGGAGAGGGCGTACTGCTCGGGGTTGGCCTCGGCCCAGGCGGCGACGCCCGCGGTCCTCGCCATCGGCGCGACGACGTTGACCCGGATCTGGTCGGCGGCCCACTCGTTGGCGACGACCCGGCTCAGTCCGCGGATGGCCTCCTTGCCCGCGGCGTACGACGCCTGGTTCGGCTGGCCGTCGATGCCCGCGCCCGAGGCGAAGTTGATCACCGCGCCCTGGCTCCTGCGGAGCTCGGGGTACGCGGCGAGCATGAAGTTGCGGGTGGCGAAGAGGCCGGTGTCCAGGGCGAGCTTCCAGTCGTCCTCGGTCTGTTCGGTGAAGGGGCGCACCCGTGAGGCGCTGGCGTTGTTCACCAGAATGTCCAGGGCGCCGAAGCGCTCGACGGCCGTGGCCACCGCCAGATCGGCGACCGCCCGGTCGGAGACGTCGCCCCGGATGAACACCACCGCGTCCGCGAGGTCGGCGACGAGGGCGTCCCCGGCCTCCTGCTGGAGGTCGACGACCACGACCCGCGCGCCTCGCTCGACGAAGACCCGGGTGACGGCCTCGCCGATGCCCGAGGCTCCTCCGGTGACGACGGCGACCTTGTTCTCAAGTGTCATTGCGCTGTTCCTCCGACTCGCTGTGCCCGGCGCGGCGCCCCCGCCCCGCACCCTGTCTATGCACCATACATCTTGTATGTATGGTGCATATCAACGGGTGAGCCAGGACTCCCAGACCGCGGTCAGCTCCGCGTCCACGGCCGGTGCCACCGTGTCCAGCAGCCGTACCTGCGCCCCCGGCCCGGCCAGGTCCATCCGGTAGGGGTGCGGTGGTCCCGGGGGCGCCGCGCCGAATGCGGCGACCGAGCCGATGACGCGGTTCGGGCCCAGGATGCCGGGGAGCTCGCGCAGGTCCGGGTCGGTGAGGTCGAGGTCCTCGACCAGGAGGTCCCGGCCCTCGTACGTCACCCGGGTCATGGCCCGGACCCGCCCGCCGCGCTCCCCGGAGCGGCCGAGGACCAGGGTGTCGCGCCACAGCATCCGGGCCCCGGACGCGAGCCGGGCGTCCATGACGCGTTCGACGTCCGCCCCGGTGGACACCACGAACGGCAGTCCGTGCCAAGTGAGTTCGCCGCCCTCGGCGATATCGACGCGGGCCCGCCAGCGGGCCGAGCCGCCCCGGTGGTCGTAGGCGACGAGTCCGGCCGGCTCGACCAGCTCCAGGTGTGCGCCCGGACCGACCGAGATCCTCAGGTTCAGCTCGTCACCGGCGAGCAGTCCGGCCCGGACGCCGACCAGGGCGACCCGGGTCCGGCCGGGGCACGGCAGCAGCGGGCGGGGGGCGAGAAAGGCGCCGGGGCGCAGTTCGCGGACGAGATGGCGGCCCGAGCCGTCGCGCTCCGCGGCGACGACGGTCGGATCGGTCACGGGTGGGTGTGGCTGTGCGGCGCCATCGGGCCGGGGTCGGTGGGGATGTGGGTGCCCGAGCGGTGGCGCACCAGCAGGGACCGTACCCAGTCCGCGAGCGCGGCGATGGAGTCCGGGTCCTTCTTGGAGAGGGCGAGGACGGGGAGCCCGCCCCGGGCCTCCTCCGCGTCCGCGACCATGGCGGGCACGTCGACCTCCACATAGGGGGCCAGATCGGTCTTGTTGACGATCAGGAGGTCGGCGCCGGTGATGCCGGGGCCGCCCTTGCGTGCGACGTCGCCGCCGCCCGCCACGTCGATGCAGAAGAGCTGCGCGTCGGCGAGGGCCGGGCTGAAGGTGGCGGTGAGGTTGTCGCCGCCGCTCTCGATGAGCACCAGGTCCAGCGGGCCGTACGCCTCCTCCAGGTCCTCGACGGCGTCGAGGTTGGCGCTGACGTCGTCGCGGATCGCGGTGTGCGGGCAGGCGCCGGTCTCGACCGCGCGGATGCGTTCGGTGGGCAGCACGCCCGCCGAGCGCAGGAAGCGGGCGTCCTCGTCGGTGTAGATGTCGTTGGTGACCACCGCCATGGAGAGCTCTCCGGCGAGCTCGCGGCACAGGGTGGCCAGGATCGAGCTCTTTCCGGTGCCGACCGGTCCCGCGACGCCCAGGCGCAGGGCCCGGGGCTGGTTCAGCGGCTCGTGGAAGTGGGGGTTGGGCTGCTGCTCGGGGGTGGTGTCGTCGTCAGGCAAGGAAGAGTCTCCGTTCGCGTCGTGCGTGTTCGAGCGCCCACTGTTCGGTGAGCGCGGCGGTACGGGCGGGCAGCCCGTCCGGGGTCCGTACGGCGAGGGCGGAGGCCACCGCCGCTGCCGCGTCGGGTTCGGCGGCGAGGATCCAGGCGACCGAGTCGAGCGGGTCGCCGGGCAGGAGTTTCAGCGCGGCGGACGCGACGGTCTGCAGCTCGTCGTAGACGACCGCGTGCGCCAGCTCCTCCTCGGAGACGTTCAGTACGGCTCCCAGCGCGCCGAACGCGACCGGCCGAAGGGGCCGGGGGCGCACGGCGGCCAGCGCGGTGACCGCCGGGTGGTCCGGGGCGAGGCGCCGGGCCAGCCGGTGCACGCCCCGGCCGAGCGCCGCCGACGTCTCGCGCTGGGGTGCGGCCGGGGTCCGTGCCGCGAGGGCCTGCTGTACGGGCCCGTAGTCGACCGGGTCGCGCCCCGCGGCGCGCAGCGCGAGCACGGCCGCGGCCGCCTCCGTGAGGGCGGTGGTGTGCAGCCGGGCCTTCAGCAGGGCGGGGATCCGGTCGCGGGTGAGGCCCGCGACGACGGCCGGTTCGAGCCCGGCGCTGTAGGTGTACGCGCCGACGGGGAGCCGTCCGTCGCCGAGCAGAAGGGGTGCGAGTGCGCCCATCAGAACATGGAGTACCGCTGGGCCAGCGGCAGTTCGGTGGCGGGTGACGGTTCGACGAGCTCCCCGTCGATATGGATGGCGAAGGTCTCCGGGTCCACGTCGATGTCCGGGAGCGCGGTGTTGTTCGGCAGGTCCGCCTTGGTGAGGTGGCGGGTGGGGCGTACGGCGACGAGTTCGCGTTCGAGTCCGAGGCGTTCGGCGAGGCCGTCGGCCAGGGCGGCCGGGGCGACGAAGCTGACCGAGAGGTGCGGGGCGGCCCCGGCGGCGGCGGTGGGGCGCAGCAGGACGGGCTGGGTGGTGGGGATCGCCGCGTTGGCGTCGCCGAGGGGGGCGTACACCACCATGCCGCCCTTGATCACGGCGGCGGGGCGGATGCCGAAGAACGCGGGGTCCCAGAGCACCAGGTCGGCGAGCTTGCCGGGTTCGACGGAGCCGATGACGTGGTCGATGCCGTGGGCGACGGCCGGGCAGATCGTGTACTTGGCGACGTAGCGGCGGGCCCGTTCGTTGTCGGCGGGCAGCTCGCTGCCGCGGTCGCCGAAGCGCTGCTTCATCACGTGGGCGACCTGCCAGGTGCGGCAGATGACCTCACCGATGCGGCCCATGGCCTGGGCGTCGGAGGAGGTGATGGAGAGGGCGCCTATGTCGTGCAGGATGTCCTCGGCCGCGATGGTGGAGGCGCGGATGCGGGACTCGGCGAAGGCGAGGTCCTCGGGGACGCGCGGGTTGAGGTGGTGGCAGACCATCAGCATGTCGAGGTGTTCGTCGACGGTGTTGACGGTGTGCGGGAGCGTCGGGTTGGTGGACGCCGGGAGGATGTTGGGGTGCGAGGCGACCGTGATGATGTCGGGCGCGTGGCCGCCGCCGGCGCCCTCGGCGTGGAAGACGTGGATGCCGCGGCCGGCGATGGCGTCGAGTGTCCCCTCGACGTAGCCGGCCTCGTTGAGGCTGTCGCCGTGCAGGGCGACCTGGAGGCCGTAGGCGTCGGCGGCCTTGAGGGCGGCGTCGATGGCCGCGGGAGTGGCACCCCAGTCCTCGTGGACCTTGTAGCCGCCCGCGCCGCCGAGCGCGGCCTCGCGCAGGGCCTCCTCGCCGACGGTGGATCCCTTGCCGAACAGCATGATGTTGAGCGGGACGCGGTCCAGGGAGCGGTGCATCATCGCGAGGTTCCAGGCGCCGGGGGTGACCGTGGTGGCCTTGGATCCCTCGGTGGCTCCGGTGCCGCCGCCGATGACGGTCGTGGTGCCGGTGGCGAGGGCCTCGTGGAGGGTCTCCGGCATCAGGAAGTGGACGTGGGTGTCGACGGCTCCGGCGGTCAGGATGCGCCCCTCGCCGGAGACCACGTCGGTGCCGGGGCCGATGACCAGCTCGGGGTGGATGCCGTCGCCGATGTCGGGGTTGCCGGAGCGGCCGAGGGCGACGATCCGGCCGGCCCGGATGCCGATGTCGGTCTTGACGATGCCCCAGTGGTCCAGGACCACGACGTTGGTGATGACGAGGTCGAGGGCTCCTTCGGCGCGTGATGTGGTGGCCTGGCCCATCGATTCGCGGATGGACTTGCCGCCGCCGAAGACCGCCTCGTCGCCGCCGAAGCAGCGGTCCTCCTCGACCTCGATCCAGAGGTCGGTGTCGGCGAGCCGGATGCGGTCGCCGGTGGTGGGGCCGTAGAACGCCGCGTAGGCGGCGCGGGTCAGCTGTGCCATGTCACACGCCCTCCGTTGCGGTGTCCTGCGCGCCCCTGGACCAGGGCGCGGTGCGGACGACGATGCCGGGTACCGTTCCGCGTCCGCCGAGCTCGACGAGGGTGGTCTCCGCGCCGACGCCCGGCTCGAAGCGCAGCGAGGTGCCGGACGGGATATCGAGCCGGAATCCCTCGGTCTGCGACCGGTCGAAGGAAAGCGCGGGATTCACGTCGAAGAAATGGAAATGCGATCCGACCTGAATGGGGCGGTCCCCGTCGTTGACCACGGTGAGCCGCAATTTACGGCGGTCGGAATTCACGTGGACCACGCCGGCCCCGGTGCGGATCTCGCCGGGGATCACGGGATCGGCGAGGTAATCGTGACGAGCTTGCGCCCGTCGGGGAAGGTCGCCTCGACCTGGACGTCGTGCAGCATCTCCGGAACACCTTCGAGCACGTCAGCACGGGTGAGAACGGACCGCCCCAGGGTCATGAGGTCGGCGACCCCGGCCCCTTCCCGGGCTCGTTCCATCGCCCAGCAGGCGAGCAGGGCAACGGCCTCGGGGTAGTTGAGGAGTACGCCCCGCTCACGCCGGTCGCGGGCGACCATTCCGGCAACACTCAGCAGCAATTTCTCCGTGTCGGACGGAGTGAGAAACATGGGAAACCTCCATGGCGGCAGTTCCCGGAATTCCCGGAATCGCCTTGGCCACCTTCCTCTTATAAGCCTCCGGGCGGGGCCGTGGCAACTTGCGCCACACCGCAAAAAGTCCCTTTCTTGCATCATGACCCACTATATACGGGCAAAGCAGACAAATTTTGGTCATCGCGGGACCATGCGAGAGGCGGCCGCCCACCCCGGTCCAGGGGTGCGCGGCCGCCTCAAGAGGGGCACTCAGCAGGTCACTTCAGGCCGAAGGCCCGGATGATCTCCTGGTCCACGGTGAAACCGCTGCCCGCCTCGGCGTGCGCCTTGAGCGAAACCGCGGCGGCACCCTTCTTCGGGGTCTTGAACCGGGCGGTCCAGGAACCGGCCGAGTCCTTCTTCAGCTGCACCGCGCTCCAGGTCTCGCCGTCGTCGTAGCTGACCGACAGCGAGGCCTTCGTCGCCTTCACGGCACCGTCCAGCCACTCCTGCGTGGTGGACGAGAGACCGATCTCGGTCGTCTTCCCGGCCTTCACCTCACCGGCCGGGTCGGTCGCGACGTCGTAGTCCAGCTGGAGCAGCGGGATGTCGGCCTGCTCGGGACCGGACGGGTCGAGCGCGCCCGAGAGGAAGTTCCACTCGGTGTGCGTACGGATCGAGGTCTTCCAGACCCCCTCGTCGCGCGAGGCGTCGAGCGCCAGCCGGTACGGCAGCTTCTCGGGCGAGAGGTCGAAGGCGTAGCCCGCGCGGCCCGCCGACTTGGCGAGCTGCTTGTCGCCCTGGAAGAAGGCGATGGTGCCGTTGTCGTACTCGTTCTCCATGGAACCGGAGTGGCCGGCACCCGAGTCCCCCCACGGGGAGATGTTGAACTGGATGTCGTTGTACGCGGAGCGGAACGGACCCCAGTAGCCGGTGCCCAGACGCGGGCGGCTGACCGGTGCGAACCACGTGTCCCGGTAGCTCTGGCCGCCCCGGTAGTCCATGCTTCCGCCGCGCTCCTCCAGCGCGATGTCCGTGGCCTCGTCGTTGAAGACCGAGTGGTCCTCGTACCAGAACGAGTCGCCGGGCAGCGGGGTGACCCACTCCGTGCGGGTGCCGGGGAACTTCTCGTACTCCTGGAAGCCGACGCCGGGGCCGTAGTCCGGGATGTCGTAGCGGAAGCCGCCGCCGACGACGTCGCGGTTGCCGTAGAAGGTGTTCTCCACCTTCGCCAGCTGGCGGGTGGTCGGGGCGAAGGCCAGCGACCGGTCCGGGACGGTGCCGTCGTGACGGTCGACCAGGTCGTAGACGTAGCGCGCGAACCTGCGCTGTTCGACGGTCACCTTCTTGCCGCGCTGGGCGGCCTTGATCAGCCGGTCACCGGCCAGGCGCTGCACGGAGGCGACGGGGATGGCCGCCGTGGTGCCGTAGTCGGTGTACGTCTCCATCAGCACGCCGTCGCCCTGGTTGACGACGAAGAGCGCCTTGGCCCCGGCGGCTTCCGCGGCCGCGAGCCGGTCGGCGGGGGCCACCGTGGTGCTGCTGCGGATCACGACGGCCTTGCCCTTGGCGTCGATCCCCCGGTAGTCGGCGGCGGCGCCGTCGCCCGCGAAGACGCTGCCGAGCTTCTTGTCGCTGTCCTCCGCGACGGGTGATCCGCCCTGCACGGCCACCGGCACATCACGGCCGTCTGCCGTCAGGTCGATCAGCTTCTCGCCCTGCCGCCAGCGGGTCAGGAAGGAGAAGCTGCCCTTGGTGACCTTCTTGGTCGGGCTCGCCCACAGCTGGTCGTACGTCATCGGGATCTGGTACGCGTCGCGCTGGACGGTGCCGTCCGGTGCGGTGCGCGCCATGTCGTAGCGCAACTGCCGGGTCTCGGTCTCCTTCGGCGTCCTCACGGCGATCTTGTGGGCCTTCGAGGCGTCGAGGGAGACCGTCCTCGACTTGTCGAGAATGATCTCGGGGGCCGCCAGGAAGGCGACGGCCTGCGAGTCGGCGGTGTCGCCCTTGATGTCGGCGGCGGTCCAGGCGGTGTAGTTGCCCGGCGGCAGCCGGAGCGTGGTGTCGCCCGCCACCCCGACGACCCCGATGTTCTCGTCACCGAGGGCGGCGAAGACGACCTGCCCGTCCATCGGCTTGCCCGCGCGGTCGCGCAGCTCGATCTTCAGGTCGTAGAGCTCCTGCTCCTTGTTGAGCGCGAAGCCCGTGTGCGCGACGGTGGCGCCCGAGGCGTCCTTCGCGATCACCTGTCCGGAGAAGATGGTGTTGTTCTCGACCTTCGACGGGTCGAGCGACAGCACGGCCTCGGCGGTCGAACCGGCGGGCACGGTCAGCTGCTTCGCCGACAGCGTGTAGGCGTCGGCGTCCGTGTCGGTCGCCAGGTCCAGCGTGACGTCCGCCTTCCCGGTGTTGCGGTAGGTGATGGTGCGCTCGGAGACCGGTTCGGCGTCGGAGTGCGGCCAGTTGTAGGACGCGACCGCGACGGAGCCGGTGGCCTCGATCGTGGTGTCGATAGCCGCCTTCACGTCGAGCCGGCCGGTGCCCTGCTCGTACGGTGTGTAGTCCGGCAGCTCCTTCGACGAGGTCATCAGCGCGTCCTTGATGCGCTGGCCGGACCAGTCGGGGTGACGCTGCTTCATGATGGCGGCCGCGCCCGCGACATGCGGCGTCGCCATCGACGTGCCGGACATCGACTGGTACATGCCGCTGATGCCCGGGATCGACTGCGAGGCGGCCGCGTTGATGTCGACGCCCGGCGCGGAGAGGTCGGGCTTCAGACCGTAGCTGCGGGCCAGCGGGCCCATGGAGGAGAAGTCCGCGCGGTTGTCCTGCTTGTCGACGGCGGCGATGGTGAGCGCCTTGTCCGCCGAGCCGGGCGAGCCGATGGTGCCCGCGCCGTACGCGTTGCCCGCCGCGATCACGAAGAGCGGACCGCCGTCGGCCGAGAGGGAGTCGACGGCCTGCGACATCGGGTCCGAGCCGTCGTCCGGGATGCTGGAGCCCAGGCTCATGGAGACGACGTCGGCGCCCTCCGCCTTGGCCCACTCCATCGCCTCGATGATGCCGGAGTCCGCGCCGTTGCCCTCGTTGTCCAGCACCTTGCCGATGATCAGGTCCGCGGCGGGCGCGACGCCCTTGTTGACGCCCTCCGACGCGGCACCGGAGCCCGCGATCGTGGAGGCGACGTGCGTACCGTGGCCGTGCTTGTCGTCGACCTCCTCGCCGGGCACGAAGCTCTTCGACTCCAGGACGCGGTCCTTGACGTCCGGGTGGGTGGCGTCGATGCCGGTGTCAAGGACGGCGACCTTGGAGCCCTTGCCGTCGTAGCCGGCGGCCCAGGCCTGCGGGGCGTTGACCTGCGGGACGGAGTCCTTCAGCGCGGCCTCGACCTGGCCGTCGAGCCAGAGCTTCGTGATGCCGTTGTCGAGCGAACGGGCCTTGGGCGTGGCGGCGATGTCGTCCCAGAAGGCGCGGGTGGTGGCCTTCGCCGCCTTCAGCGCCGCGCCGTGGATGCTCTCCAGCCTGCGGACCGTCTTGCTGCCCCGGGGCGCGGCGGGCAGCGAACGGGCCTTGCTCGCCGGGTAGGTGGCGATCAGCGGGATGCCGCCGGACTTCTTGTCGTCGTACCCCGTCTTCGCGAGCGCGGTGACGTTGAAGAGCCGGCGGTCCAGTTTGCCGGCGGCGATCAGGCCCGCCGCCTCGTCGGGCAGGACGTAGATGTCGTCACCCGCCTGCTGGACGTGCACTCCGCCGGCCGCGCCGTCGGGGCGGTCCACGGTGACGGTGTCCTGCTTTCCGGCCCCGTCGGCGTAGTGGACGACGTCACCGGTGAGCAGGGTGATGTCGTACTGCTCGACGGGGGCGGCCTGGCGGCCGGTGGGCGGGAGTTGACCGGTGGCCGCGGAGGCGGTGCCCGTGGCGGGGAGCAGTGCGCCGCTCACCAGGGCGACGGAGGTCGCTATGAGGAGGGCCCTGCGCCCCGCACGAGCGGGTCTCGCCCGGCCGGAGACAGTGGAGGCGGTGAATGTCATGCAGCTGATCTACCGGTAAATCGGCGGCTGCGGTGAGGTTCACCCCTGGCGTGAATGCGCCGTGGCGGCAACCCGCCGGGCGGCGCGGGTGCGGGCGAGGGACCTGTTCAGGCCACGGAGATCATGCGCCCTGCGGGCGGCACGGCGGCGCTGTGGTGGATCGGGGTGTGCGCGCCGGTCAGCGGGACGCCGCTGCCGCCACGCCGGTCCGCGACGATCTCGGCGGCTATCGACAGGGCCGTCTCCTCGGGCGTACGGGCGCCCAGGTCGAGGCCGATCGGCGAGCGGAGCCGGGCCAGTTCGCGTTCGGAGACCCCTGCCTCGCGCAGCCGGTCGTTGCGCTGGAGATGCGTGCGGCGCGAGCCCATCGCGCCGACGTACGCGACCGGCAGCCTCAACGCGGCTTCCAGCAGCGGGACATCGAACTTGGCGTCATGGGTGAGCACACACAGAACGGTGCGGGTGTCGACACAGGTCCCGGCCAGATAGCGGTGCGGCCAGTCGACGACCAGTTCGTCCGCGTCAGGGAACCTGGCCTCCGTGGCGAAGACCGGGCGGGCGTCGCACACCGTGACGTGGTAGCCGAGGAACTTCCCGGCCCGCACCAGCGCGGCGGCGAAGTCGATGGCCCCGAACACGATCATCCGGGGCGGCGGGACGCTGGACTCGACGAGCAGGGTGAGGGGCTGCCCGCAGAGCGAGCCCTCCGCGCCGATGGTGAGGGGGCCGGTGCGGCCCGCGTCCAGCATCGCGCGGGCCTCGGCGGCGGCGGTGCGGTCGAGCTCCGGGTGTCCCCCGAGGCCGCCCTCGTGACCGCCGTCCGGCCGCACCAGCAGGGGCCGGCCGAGGAGTTCGGCGGGCCCGTCGGTGATCCGGGCGACCGCCGCCGCCTCACCCCGGGCGGCGGTGGCGAGCGCGGCGGCGTACACCGGGCGGGCGGGGTCGTGCGCCCGGACCGGTGTCACCAGGACGTCGATGACGCCGCCGCAGGTCAGACCGACCGCGAAGGCGTCCTCGTCGCTGTAGCCGAACCGCTCCCGTACGGTGATTCCGTCGTCGAGGGCCTGTTGGCACAGTGCGTACACCGCGCCCTCCACACACCCGCCGGAGACCGATCCGATCACGGTGCCGTCGCGGTCGACGGCCAGTGCGGCGCCCGGCTGCCGGGGGGCGCTGCCCCCGACGGCCACGACCGTGGCCACCGCGAAGTCGCGTCCCTGCCCGACCCATCGGTCGAGCTCCTCGGCGATGTCCAGCATCTCGGTCTCCTTGACGGATGTGTGAAGGGAGGGCGTCAGCTGACGCCCAGCCAGCTCTCGAGCGGGTGGAGCGCGAAGTAGACGACGAAGATCACCGTCAGCCCCCACATGAAGGCCCCGACCTCGCGGGCCCGGCCCTGGGCGACCTTGATCGCGACCCAGGAGATGACACCCGCCGCCACACCGGTGGTGATGGTGTACGTGAACGGCATCAGGACCACGGTGAGGAAGACCGGGATGGCGACGGCGCGGTCGCTCCAGTCCACGTGGCGGGCGTTCTGCATCATCATGGCGCCGATGACGACCAGCGCGGCGGACGCCACCTCGGCCGGCACGATCGCCGTGAGCGGGGTGAAGAAGAGACAGGCCGCGAAGAAGAGACCGGTGACGACGGAGGCGAGTCCGGTACGGGCTCCCTCGCCGACCCCGGTCGCCGACTCGACGAAGACCGTCTGCCCGGAGCCGCCGGCGACGCCGCCGATCGCACCGCCGGCGCCGTCGATGAACAGCGCCTTGGACAGGCCCGGCATCCGCCCCTTGTCGTCGGCCAGCTTGGCCTCCGTACCTACGCCGATGATGGTGGCCATCGCGTCGAAGAAGCCGGCCAGCACGAGGGTGAAGACGATGAAGCCGACGGTCATCGCGCCGACGTCGCCCCAGCCGCCGAACTGGACGTCCCCGAAGAGCGAGAAGTCCGGCGAGGAGACCGCGGAACCCTTGAGCTCGGGCGGGCCGCTGCTCCAGGTCTTCGGGTCGACATCGGCGAGCTTGTTGATCACGATGGCGACCACGGTGCCGACGACGATGCCGATCAGGATCGCGCCGGGGATGTTGCGGGCCTGGAGCATGAAGATCAGCAGCAGCGTCACCGCGAAGATGAGGACGGGCCAGCCGGCGAGTTCACCGGCCGGACCGAGGGTCACCGGGGTTCCGGTGCCCTTGCCCACGAATCCGGCCTTGTAGAGGCCGATGAGCGCGATGAACAGGCCGATGCCCATGGTGATGCCGTGCTTCAGCGCGAGCGGGATCGCGTTCATGATCAGCTCACGGAGACCGGTGACCACCAGGAGGCAGATCACCAGGCCGTACATCACGCACATGCCCATGGCCTGCGGCCAGGTCATTTCGGGGGCGACCTGCGAGGACAGGACGCCGGAGACGCTGAGCCCCGCGGCGAGCGCGAGGGGAACCTTGCCGACGAACCCCATCAGCAGGGTGGTCGCCGCCGCCGCGAGCGCGGTGGCGGTGATCAGGCCCGGCTGGCTGAGGAGGTTGCCGTCCACGTCCTTGCCGCCGAGGACGAGTGGGTTGAGCAGCAGGATGTACGCCATGGCCATGAAGGTCGTGACACCGCCGCGCAGTTCGCGTGCGACGGTCGATCCGCGCTCGGATATGTGAAAGTACCGGTCGAGCCACGATCTGCCGGCGGGGACGCGCGAGCCGGGGCCCGCTTCCTCCGCGGTGGTCGTGGGCTCCACTGACTGCTGGGTCATGATGCCTGACTCCCAAGGTTCACAGGGGCACCCGCGATGGAGATTCGAGATGCGGGATTTGGGATGACTGCGCGGGCGGCACGACCCGGGGGACGGCCCGAGGCGAACTGTTCATGCAGAGTGGATGTACGGGTACTGCCTTCTTCTGTGGTTCCGGTTCCTTCTGTGGTTCCGGTCAAGAGCCGCGAGCGGTGCGGAGCTCGGTTTCTCCGGGCGGTGCGGACGGAGGAAGTGTGACGTTCCCTGGTGGCGCGCGCCGCCCGGAGAGCTGTGGAGGAGCCCGGGTCAGCAGCCGGTGAGGTGTTCGGGGCGCACCGGCGTCCGGTTGAGCTCCAGTCCCGTCGCGTTCCGGATCGCCGCGAGGACGGCCGGGGTGGACGAGAGGGTGGGGGCCTCGCCGATGCCGCGGAGCCCGTACGGGGCGTGTTCGTCGGCGAGTTCGAGCACGTCGACCGGGATGGTCGGCGTGTCGAGGATGGTGGGCAGGAGGTAGTCCGTGAAGGACGGGTTGCGCACCTTCGCCGTCTTCGGGTCGACGATGATCTCCTCCATGACGGCGATGCCCATGCCCTGGAGGGTGCCGCCCTGGATCTGCCCGAGGACCGACAGCGGGTTGAGCGCCTTGCCGACGTCCTGGGCGCAGGCCAGTTCGATGACCTTGACCAGGCCGAGTTCGGTGTCGACCTCGACGACCGCGCGGTGGGCGGCGAAGGAGTACTGGACGTGGCCGTTGCCCTGTCCGGTGCGCAGGTCGAAGGCCTCGGTGGGCCGGTGGCGCCACTCCAGCTCGACGTCGACCGCCTCGTCCTCCAGCACATCGGCCAGATCGGCCAGCACCTCGCCGCCGTCGGTGACGACCTTGCCGCCTTCCAGGAGGAGTTCGGCGGTGGCCCAGGCGGGGTGGTAGGTACCGAACTTGCGGCGGCCGATCTCCAGGACCTGTTCCCGTACGGCCTCGCAGGAGTTCTTCACGGCCCCGCCGGTGACGTAGGTCTGGCGGGACGCGGAGGTGGAGCCGGCCGAACCGACCCGGGTGTCGGCCGGGTGGATGGTGACCTGTGAGACGCCCAGTTCGGTCCGGGCGATCTGGGCGTGCACGGTGACGCCGCCCTGGCCGACCTCCGCCATGGCGGTGTGCACCGTCGCGACGGGTACGCCGCCGACGACCTCCATGCGCACCCTCGCGGTGGAGTAGTCGTCGAAGCCCTCGGAGAAGCCGACGTTCTTCAGCCCGACCGCGTAGCCGACACCGCGTACGACGCCTTCGCCGTGGGTGGTGTTGGACAGTCCGCCGGGCAGCGCCCGTACGTCCGGGTACTCGCCGGCACTCTCCCACTGCCGCTCAGGCGGCAGCGGCCTGGCCTTGACCCGGCGCAGCAGCTCGGCGACGGGTGCGGGCGAGTCGACCCGCTGCCCGGTGGGCAGCAGGGTGCCCTGCTCCATGGCGTTCAGCTGCCTGAACTCGACCGGGTCCATGCCGAGTTCGGCGGCAACCTTGTCCATCTGCGCCTCGTAGGCGAAGCAGGCCTGGACGGCGCCGAAGCCGCGCATCGCGCCGCACGGCGGGTTGTTGGTGTAGAGGGCCAGCGCCTCGATGTCGACGTCCTCGATGACGTACGGGCCGACGGCCAGCGAGGAGGCGTTTCCGACGACGGCCGGGGAGGCGGAGGCGTAGGCGCCGCCGTCCAGCACGATGCGGCACTTCATGTGGGTGAGCTTGCCGTCACGGGTCGCGCCGTGCTCGTACCAGAGCTTGGCGGGGTGGCGGTGGACGTGCCCGAAGAAGGACTCGAAGCGGTTGTAGACGATCTTCACCGGCTTGCCGGTGCGCAGCGCCAGCAGGCAGGCGTGGATCTGCATCGACAGGTCCTCGCGGCCGCCGAAGGCGCCGCCGACGCCGGAGAGCGTCATGCGGACCTTGTCCTCGGGCAGGCCGAGGACGGGGGCGATCTGGCGGAGGTCGGAGTGCAGCCACTGGGTGGCGACGTACAGGTCGACACCGCCGTCCTCCGACGGCACGGCCAGGCCGGACTCGGGGCCCAGGAAGGCCTGGTCCTGCATGCCGAAGACGTACTCGCCGCTGACCACCACGTCGGCGCGGGCCCTGGCCGCCTCCGCGTCGCCGCGGACGATGGGCTGCCGGTGGACGATGTTGGGGTGCGGTACGTGCCCGGCGTGGTGATCGTCGCGGCCCTCGTGGATGAGGATCGCGTCGGGGGCGGTCGCGGAGGCCTCGTCGGTGATGACCGGGAGCTCGCGGTAGTCGATCCTGATCTTCGCGGCGGCGCGGCGGGCCGTCTCGGGGTGGTCGGCGGCGACGAGTGCGACGGGCTCACCGTGGTGGCGCACCCTGCCGTGGGCAAGAACGGGGGTGTCCTGGAACTCCAGGCCGTAGTTCTTCACCTCGGTCGGCAGGTCGTCGTAGGTGAGCACGGCGTAGACGCCCGAGGTGGCGAGGGCCTCCGAGGTGTCGATGGAGACGATCTCGGCGTGCGCGACGGTGGAGCGCAGCGTGTGGCCCCAGAGCATGTCCTCGTGCCACATGTCGGAGGAGTACGCGAACTCGCCGGTGACCTTCAGGATCCCGTCGGGGCGCAGCGTGGACTCGCCGATGCCGCCCTTGGTGCGGGTGGCCTGGTTGATGTTGGAGGGGGAACCGGTGACGCCCATCGTCTAGACCGTCTCTTCCGCTCGGGCGGCCGCCAGGCGGACCGCGTCGAGGATCTTCTCGTAGCCGGTGCAGCGGCAGAGGTTGCCGGAGAGCGCCTCGCGGATGTCCGCGTCGGACGGGTCCGGGGTGCGCTCCAGGAGTTCGTCGGCCGCGACCAGCAGGCCGGGGGTGCAGAAGCCGCACTGGACGGCTCCGGCGTCGATGAACGCCTGCTGGATCGGCGAGAGTTCGCCGGTGTCGCGGGTCTCCTCGCCGGACGGCTTGGCCTCCCAGCGGCGGGCCTTGTCGACCGTGGTGCCGCAGGCTCCGGAGGCGCAGCCGGTGCCGGGGTGGACCTCGGAGCGGTGGGCGGCGAAGTCGGCGAGGCCTTCTACGGTGACGACCTCGCGGCCCTCGACCTGGCCGGCGGCGACCAGGCAGGAGCAGACCGGAACGCCGTCGAGGCGGACGGTGCAGGAACCGCACTCGCCCTGCTCGCAGGCGTTCTTGGAACCGGGCAGGCCCATCCGCTCGCGCAGCACGTAGAGGAGGGACTCGCCCTCCCAGACGTCGTCGGCTTCGTGCCTGCGGCCGTTGACCGTGAAATTGACGCGCATGATCAGGCAGCTCCTTCGGTGCCGCGGCCGTTGCCGCGGTACGACTCCCAGGTCCAGCCGAGGGTCCGGCGGGCCATGATCCCGACCGCGTGCCTGCGATAGCTCGCGGTGCCGCGCACGTCGTCGATCGGGTTGCAGGCGGCCGCGGCGAGCGTGGCGAACTGCTTGGCGACGGACGGTGTGATGACCGTGCGGCTCTCCCAGAACCCGCCCTCTTCGAGGGCCGCGTTCAGGAACGCCTCGGCCTCCTTGGCCCGTACGGGTGTCGGGGCGGCGGATCCGATGCCGGTGCGGACCGTGCGGGTCCCGGGGTGCAGGGCCAGGCCGAAGGCGCAGACGGCGATGACCATCGCGTTGCGGGTGCCGACCTTGGAGTACTGCTGCGGCCCGTCGGCCTTGTTGATGTGCACGGCCCGGATCAGCTCGTCCGGTGCGAGTGCGTTGCGCTTGACGCCGGTGTAAAAGGCGTCGATGGGGATCAGCCGCGTTCCGCGGACGGACTCGGCCTCCACCTCCGCGCCCGCGGCGAGCAGCGCCGGGTGCGCGTCCCCGGCGGGCGAGGCGGTGCCCAGGTTGCCGCCGACGCCGCCGCGGTTGCGGATCTGCGGCGAGGCGACGGTGTGCGAGGCGAGCGCCAGACCGGGCAGCTCGGCCCGCAGGTGCTCCATGACGGCGCTGTACGGGACCGAGGCGCCGAGCCGTACGCTCTCCTGGCCCACCTCCCACTCGGACAGCTCACCGATGCGGTTCAGGTCCAGGAGGTACTCGGGCCGCCGGTGGTCGAAGTTGATCTCGACCATCACATCGGTGCCGCCCGCGATGGGTACGGCCGTAGGGTGCTCGGCCTTGGCGGCGAGCGCCTCTTCCCAGCTGGCGGGGCGAAGGAAGTCCATGAGCGGCTCTCTTCTTCTCAATCGGGTCGTTCGCTGGGGCTGGGGACGGCCGGCCCTCGACTGGTCGTTCATACGTTGTTAACGCGTTGTGTGGCCCAGTACACAAGCCCTGCTCCACCTGGTGCAGTCACCGAAACCATGAAGGAGTTGGCTGGCCTTCGACCTCGTCTTGTAGATTCGAACGAATGACGGGTCCCTGTGACCTCACCGCAACACCCAGTTTTCCCCCGCACCAACGAAAGAGATCGGCGGCGACGAGATGCGGCTGCGCGCACTGCTGGACACCGACGCGCTGGGCCTGCGGCTGCTCGGCGGCGACGACGAGCTGGACCGGTCGGTCCGCGGCGTGATGACCACCGACCTGCGGGATCCCAGCCGCTATCTGACGGGCGGCGAGCTGGTCCTGACCGGACTGGCCTGGCGCCGGGACGAGAAGGACTCCGAACCCTTCGTACGGATCCTCGCGGGAGCCGGTGTCGCCGGGCTCGCGGCGGGCGAGGCGGAGCTCGGCGACATCCCGGCCGATCTGGTCGAGGCGTGCCGACGGCACCGGCTGCCGCTCTTCGCCGTCAACGAGACCGTCGCATTCGCAACGATCACCGAGCATGTGGTCCGCCAGGTGTCCGGTGAGCGCGCCGGCGATCTGGCGGCGGTCGTCGACCGGCACCGCCGGCTGATGACCTCGGGGCCGGCGGGCGGCGGGCCGGAGGTGGTCCTCGATCTCCTCGGCTCCGACCTGGACCTCCATGCCTGGGTGCTCTCGCCCACCGGCCGGCAGATCGCGGGCGCCGGTGCGGCGCTGCCCGGACCGGTCGGCCCGGAGCTGGCCGGTCTGCATCTGGCCGCGGTCCGCTCCGGCCGCCGCGCGCCGTACCGGGCGACGATCGGCGGGGTGGCGTATTCGCTCTTCCCGATCCGGAACAACGGCCGGGTCGCCGGGCCGGCCTCCCGTGATGTGCGCGAGTCGGTGCTCTCCGACTGGCTGCTCGCCGTCGAGGCCGACGCGAGCGACTGGCCGGCGGCCCGGCTCGACCTGCTCCAGGGCGTCACCCAGCTGATCGCGGTCGAACGGGACCGCCGGGACGCGGCCCGTACGGTGCGCCGCAGGCTCGCCCAGGAGGTTCTCGAACTGGTCCAGGCGGGCGCCCCGCCCGCCGAGATCGCGGCCAGGCTGCGGGTGGCCGCGCCGGTGCTGCTGCCCGGCCTCGGGACCGCGCCGCAGTGGCAGGTGGTGGTGGCCCGGGTCGACTGGGACGAGCAGGGCGCGCCCGGCTCCACCGCATCCGGTGTCGCGGGCGGCCCGGCCGCCCAGGCGCTGCTGGAGGAGATCCTGGTCGACCCGGCCGTGACCGGCCCCGACTCCGCGGACCGGATCGCGGTCGCGCACTCCGGCGACGAGGCCGTCGCGCTGGTGCCGCTGCCCGCCGCCGCACCGGCCGGGGACGCGGACGACACCGAGGACCCGGGCGGCGCGGAACCCTCCGGGGAGGATCCCGCGCTGCACGCCGATGTCCTGCTGGCCGCCGTGCGCGCCCCGCTCTCCGCGGGTCTGGCCGACGACGGCCGCCTGACACTGGGCGTCAGCGCCTCGGTGCACTCGCCCGAGGGGCTGCGCGGCGCACTGGAGGAGGCCCGGCACGCCCGCCGGGTGGCGGCGGCCCGTCCGGGGCGGGTCTGCGCGGCCGGCCATCACGAGCTGGCCTCGCACGTGCTGCTGCTGCCGTTCGTCCCGGACGATGTGCGCCGCGCGTTCACCGCACGTCTGCTCGACCCGTTGCGCGACTACGACCGGCGGCACCGCGCGGAGCTGATCCCGACCCTGGAGTCGTTCCTGGACTGCGACGGTTCATGGACCCGCTGCGCGGCCCGGCTGCATCTGCACGTCAACACGCTGCGCTACCGGATCGGGCGAATCGAGCAGTTGACGGGGCGTGATCTTTCGCGGCTGGAGGACAAGCTCGATTTCTTCCTCGCCCTGCGTATGAGCTGATTCCCGGGGGCCCCGCGGCCCCCGGCGGCCTCCGTCGATTGTGAAAACTTTCACCTGACATTGTCTCCACCTCTTGGCCCGGCGTGCCATTCCGTGCTGTGATGCGGCCAGACTCAGAGCGTCCGGCCATGGGGGTGGGTGAAGGACCGGGGCTGGATGCGCGCAGCTGCAAGGCGGAGGAGTGAGCCATGGCGCAGCCATGGTGAGTGACGACAACGCCGCAGACGCGCGTGACCGGCCCCGCGACGCCGCCCCTCGTTGGCCGGACACTCTCCACAGCTCAATGGTGCGCTCGGGGAGGGCAATGTGGCGTATACCGCCATGTCTGGTTCCGGAACGACAGCAGATGACGATCCGCCGCTCCAGACAGCGGTATGGCGGTTGCGGTCACGCGCCTGTTGGACGGACGCCGCGGCACTGCTGGAACACGACGCCGCCACCGATCCGGCCGCGGCGCTCCAGCGGACGGCCCTGCTGACCGAGCGGTGCCTGTACACGGGACAGGGCTGGACCGATGCCGAGGACGCGCTGCGCACCGCGGAGGCCCTGGCCCACGACGACGCCGAGCGCGGGGCCGCCGCCTGCGAGCGCGGACATCTCGCGTACGCCTCGACGCTGCTCGGGGTGCGGGACCGGGCCGACGAGGCCCGGGTGGCGCTGAGCCGGGCCGCCGCGCTGCTCGCCCCGGCCGCCGCGGGCCGCCCGCTGCTCGACTTCCGGCGGGGCCTGATCGCCCAGAACATCGCGGACTCGCCGCAGGCGGCACGCGCCGCGTACCGCAGGGCCCATGCGGGTGCCACCGCCCAGGGCGATGAGCTGCTCCTCTCCTCCACCTGGCGCCATCTCGCCCTGATCGCCCTGCGCGAGGGGGAACTCGCCGAGGCCCGGCACGGTTTCGCGGAGTCCCTGCGGATAAGGGAGGAGCTGGGATACCTGGTCGGCACGGCCCCGGCGCTCATCGCCATGGCGGACACCGAACCGGAGCCCGAGGCGGCGACCCGGCTGCGCGCGGAGGCGGGCAGGCTCTTCCGGCTGCTCGGCGGTGTACCGACCTGGCTGGCCCCCCACATCGACCCGCCGGTCCCCGGGACGGCCGAGGCGAACTGACGCCGCGCCCGGGGGCCCTGCCGCACCTGTCGGAGTCAGCCCCCGGAGCCGGCGAAGTGCTCCCGCACGAGTGACTGCACGACCACCACGTCCTGGGCCATCAGCGCGTCCAGGAGCGCGGTGTGCTCGGAGGCGTCCGCCAGCAGGTCGGCGCGGCGGGTGACGGGGTTGGTCTCCAGGGGCCACTGGGAGCGGCGGTGCAGTTCGTCGGCCACCGCCACGAGCTGTGCGTTGCCCGAGAGCGCGAGCACCGCTCCGTGGAAGGCCCGGTCGGCCTCGGCGTAACTGGCCCGGTCGCCGACGGCTGCCGCCGCCACGGTGGCGTCGGCCAGCGGGCGCAGGGCGCACCAGCCCGCCGGCGGCACGGTGCGGGCGAGCCGCAGCATGACGGGGACCTCGATCAGCGCCCGTACCTCGGCCAGCTCGGCCAGCTCGCGCGGGCCGCGCTCGGCGACCCGGAAGCCGCGGTTCGGCACGACCTCGACGGCCCCCTCGACGGCCAGCTGCTGCATCGCCTCGCGTACCGGGGTGGCGGAGACCCCGAAGCGGGCGCCGAGGGCCGGGGCGGAGTAGACCTGCCCGGGGGCCAGCTCGCCGTCGACGAGGGCGGCGCGCAGGGCCTCCAGGATCTGGCCGCGCACGGAGTGCCGCTGCACCACGACCCGGGGCGGGGACGGCTCGCTGTGGGTGTGCTCGCCGCGGGCCTGTTCGGGCACCCGGACGGACGAGTGGGCGGTCACGGACGCGACGGACGCGTACGGCGGCCGCACCTCCTCGCACGCTCTGCCCTGCTCCACGGGTACCTCCTCGGCCGGCGCGGGCACGGCTCGCGTGCGCCGTGCCCCGTGTGCACGATAGGCGGAGGAGGCCGCAGTTCACACATCGATCAGGTCGGGTAAGGTAAGGCTTACCTCTAAACGATCGCGATACGGTGGTCCCCGCATGACCTTCCCCGCCCTGCTCCCCGCAGCGACAGCCTCGGCCGTGACCGAGGCGTACGCGCGTCTGGCCGAGGTCTTCCCCGGCCTGCGCGCCGAAGTGCTCGCGGACGACGAGACCGCCCCGGGCGGCGTCGGCTGGGTCGGCGCGCACGAGCTCGCGGCCGGCGGCGGCGCCCTGGACACCTTCCTCGCCTGGGACAACGCGCAGGTGCTCCGGGACTACGGACAGCAGGCCCGCCCCGATGTCGTCGCCAGCTTCGGCCTGCACCGCTACGCCTGGCCTGCCTGCCTGCTCGTGACGGTGCCGTGGTTCCTGCACCGGCGGGTGCCGCGGATCCCGGTCGAGGGCGTCGCGTTCCAGCGGGCACTGGGCCATCTGACCCTCCGGGTAAGGGAGTTCGCCTGCCTGCCCGACGATCCCGCGGCGGCGCTGCCGGGCGCCCGGGTGGTGGCCGACGAGGCCGCGCTGCGCGCCGAGGTCCTCTCGTCCGTGGCCGAGCACCTCGGACCGGTGCTCGACGGCTTCGGACCGCGGATGCGGCGCGGAAAGCGGGCCCTGTGGGGCATGGCGACGGACGAGATCGTCGAGGGCCTCTGGTACATCGCCCACCTCCTGGGCGAGGAGCGGCGCGCGATGGCCGAGCTGGAGGCGCTCCTGCCGGGCACCACGAAGCCGTACGTCGGCACGGCGGGCTTCCGTGAACTGACCGGACCGAACGGCGAGTCGCTGCCCACCCGCGACCGGGCGAGCTGCTGCCTCTTCTACACGCTGCGGCCCGAGGACACCTGTGTCACCTGCCCGCGCACCTGCGATGCCGACCGGCTGCGGAAGCTGACGCCCGCTCCCTGATCCACACCACCCGCAGGGGTGACGTGAATCGAACACAACTGGCGCGCCACTGAGGGGCGTTCGACTAGATCGCGGGAATTCGGCGTCTCAGCCAACCCATTGGCGTTCACTTGCCCCGAAACCGTCTGGACTTGAGGGAATGTCCGCCACGATTGCGCCCGACACGCCCTACGCGACGCAAGGGACCGCGCATGAGACTGACCGACATATCGCTCGACTGGCTGCTTCCGGGCGCCGTGCTGCTCGCGGGGGTCATGGCGGCGGTGGCGGTGGTCGCACGCGGCAAGCGCGCCGCTGACACGTCCGCGGCCGACGACACCTGGGAACGCAGCGAGGACCGGCGCAGGCGCAAGGAAGCGCTCTACGCCACGGCTTCGTACGTTCTGCTGTTCTGCTGCGCGGCGGTCGCCGCCGCGCTCTCCTTCCACGGGCTCGTCGGCTTCGGCCGGCAAAACCTCAGCCTCTCCGGAGGCTGGGAGTACCTGGTGCCGTTCGGCCTCGACGGGGCCGCGATGTTCTGCTCCGTGCTCGCCGTCCGGGAGGCCAGCCACGGCGACGCGGCCCTCGGCTCCCGGCTGCTGGTGTGGACCTTCGCCGGTGCCGCCGCCTGGTTCAACTGGGTGCACGCACCGCGCGGCCTGGCCCACGCGGGCGCCCCGCACTTCTTCGCGGGGATGTCGCTCTCGGCGGCCGTGCTCTTCGACCGGGCACTGAAGCAGACCCGTGTCGCCGCGCTGCGCGAGCAGGGCCTGGTGCCCCGCCCGCTGCCGCAGATCCGGATCGTTCGGTGGCTGCGCGCGCCCCGGGAGACCTTCGGCGCCTGGTCGCTGATGCTCCTCGAAGGCGTACGCACGCTGGACGAGGCGGTCGACGAGGTACGCGAGGACCGCAGGGAGAAGGAGCAGAACCGTCTCCGCAGGAAGGACCAGGAGAAGCTGGACCGGGCGCAGATCAAGGCCCTGAACCGGCAGAACCGGGCCTGGGGCCGCGCCGGCCGGGGCGGCGCCCAGGTGGATGTCCAGGCTCTCACCGCCGCGACGGGCTCCGCGCAGTCCGTCGCGGAGCCCGCCATATCCGAGCCGGGTCAGCTGCCTCTGCGACCCCGGCCATCCCTGCAAGCCGTCAACGGCTCCAGCTCCAAGAACGCCTCGGACCTGAGCACGACTGACCCGAGAGCGGTCGACCTCACTGCCGAGGACGACACCCAGGCCCTGCCCCGGCTCGACTCGCTGGAGCAGAAGCTGAAGGACCTGGAGCAGCAGTTCGGCTGACCCGTACCGGTCGGCGAGCAGGCGCTCAACGCAGTTGGCGATGAACGGCCCTGACAGTCCGTCGGACAGTCAGGGCCGTTCGCCGTCCAGCTCGAACCAGACCATCTTCCCCAGCGCCTGCGGGCTGACTCCCCAGGCGTCCGCGAGGCTGTCCACCAGCACCAGCCCTCTGCCGTGCGTACCGTCGTCGGCGTTCGGTACGTGCGACACGGGCATCCCGGGGACGAAGTCCCTCACCTCCACCCGCAGCTTCCGCGGCGCCACGCTGACGGCGACGACCGCGCCGTCGTCCGTGTGGACCAGCGCGTTGGTCACCAGCTCGCTGAGCAGCAGCTCAGCCACCTGCGCGGGCTCCTCCTTCCACCGGTACCTCAGTAATTCGCGTACGGCACACCGCACTTCGGAAATCGCGGCCAGATCCTCGCTGCACAGTCTGCGATGCAGCCGGCCCATTTCCTGACGCTCCATCGTCTCCCCCGCCCGCACAGTGAATCGCCCCCTTCTCGTCTCGAACGTGCTCTACGCAATGCATGCCCCACCCACGGGCCGTCACGCTTGCCGACGTGTCACGGCGTGCGGAACCACGCCATCCGGTACGGATCGGGCAGTCCGGACGCGGAGTTGCCGCTGTTCGGGTTAACTTCCAAAACCTTCACCGGAGTTGGCGTTGACGGGAACGCGTCTACGCGCGTCATCATGGTGGGTATGCGAATCCCCCCACGGATCACCACGCTCGGCGGCGTCGCCGCCCTCCTGTCCGTCCTCTTCGTCGGCGGCCCGGTCGCGACCGCCGCGACAGCCGGCACCACCTCGGTCGGCAGCATCTGCTCCTCCGCCCTTCCCTCCCAGGCTCACGACACCCTCGATCTCATCGACGCGGGTGGTCCCTTCCCGTACGACCAGGACGGCGTCGTCTTCCAGAACCGCGAAGGCGTCCTGCCCGGACAGAGCACCGGCTACTACCACGAGTACACCGTGATCACGCCCGGCGCCCCGACCCGCGGCGCACGCCGGATCGTCACCGGTGAGGAGACCCAGGAGGACTACTACACCTCCGACCACTACGAGACGTTCGACCTCGTCGACTTCACTTGCTGAAACCTCCCCGGAAGGATCCGCGCCGCAGTCCCCCACCTGCGGCGCGGATCACCGGTGAACCGGACTTGTACGCTCCCCCCATGACCGTGACCTATGTGATCAACGGCTCCGAGGTCACCGGCCTGGAGCGCTTCTGGCAGCTGATCGGCGAGGCGGTGAACGGGCCCGGCGGCTACTTCGGCACCGGTCTCGACGCCTTCGCGGACTGCCTGAGGGGCGGGATGGGCACGCCGGACGACGGCGACTTCGTCATCGAGTGGCGGGACCACGCCCTCTCGGCACGCGCCCTGGGACACGAGGAGACCGCGCGCCATCTGCGCGGCCTGCTCGGCCGCGCCCATCCGAGCAACCTGCCGCGGCTGCGGCAGGAGCTGGCGCAGGCCGAGGAGGGCCGGGGACCGACACTCTTCGACCGACTGCTGGAGATCATCCGGGACGAGACGGCTCCGGGCTCCCTGCGACTGCTCTGAGGGGTCACGGGTGCGGTGGGCCGCACCCGTGACCCCGGGTTGGATCAGTACTGCGCGGAGACCTTCACTCCGCCGAAGTCCTGCACGGCGTAGAGGCTGATGTAGTGGGCGCCTTCCGCCGGGTGGTCGACGGTCAGCGTGTGGGCGTTCCCGCTGCCGGTCGCCCGGGAGGTGTAGGCGCCCGTGGTGGCCCAGCCGTTGGCGTTGTAGTAGAGATCGGCGTCGCCCGTGCCACCGCTCGTGGTGATCTTCAGCCGGGCGGTGCCGGCGGGGACGTAGACGTAGAGGTAGGAGTAGTTGCCCTTGGTGGCCTGCTGCCCGCTGCGGGCGCAGTTCTGGCCGAGTTCGCGGCTGTCGCCGGTGGCGCACTCGTTGCCCGGCTCGGTGGGCGGGTTGGTGGTGGTGCCGCAGCTGCCGGCCGCGCAGGACGTCAGCCAGGTGTTCCAGTCGGCGTCGTAGCGGCTGCCGATGGTGGAGGTGAGCAGGGTGCGGGCGCCGTTCCAGTCACCGCTGCGGTAGAGGCCCAGCAGCTTGTCCACATCGGCGCGGTGCGACTGGAGCATGTAACGGACGGCCAGGTAGCCCCAGTTGTAGATGCGGGTCTGGTCGGCGTTGTCGTACGTGGTGTCGAACAGGCTGCGCAGGGTGTAGGTGTGCGCGGCGGCCTGGGTGATGGCGTCGTCGTAGACGACGTCGCGGTAGCTGTAGGAGACGTACTCCGCGAAGCCCTCGATCCACCAGATGGTCGGCGTCGTGATGCCGGCGTCGAAGTCGCCGGCCATGTCGAACCGGCCGTCGAGGTAGTGCGTGTACTCGTGGTTCAGGTTCCAGATCTGGAACTCGGGCCGGACCCACTCGGCCTCGTAGGCGATGAACCGCGGCTGGTTGCCGGCCGCGGCCGGGTCGCCCTCCAGGTACATGCCGCCGTTGTTGGTGTCGATGCCGTAGATGGCGCCGGCGTAGGTCTGGTAGTCGGTGCTCGAATCGAAGACCACCACCTCGATGGTGCTGTTGCGGTCGTTGGCGACGGGGCCGTTGTCCCGCACCACGCCGTGGAAGTAGGCGTCCTGGTTGCGCAGGCTGGTGCAGGCGGTCGCGAGATCGGTCGAGGACATCTGCTGGGCCAGGATGCGAATGCTGGTGCTGCACGTGTAGTTGACCGGGAGCACGGCGCTCTTGAGGCGTGCCGACAGGTCGCAGGTGTTGTAGGCGGAGCAGTTGGCCGCGTCGTAGTAGTCGGTCATCTCCGCGAGCCCGACCCAGAGCGGCGCGGTGGGTCCGGTCAGGGAGCTCCGGCCGAGCAGGTCGGTGACGAGCGGGCGGACCTTGGGCAGCAGCGGCGCCTCCTGGAGGAAGCGGGCCAGTTCGCGTCCCGCGTTGGAGGTCAGGTACGACTGGTCCGTGCCCAGCAGGCTCAGGTGGTCACGGGCGAAGCCGGCGAGCGAGTCGAGCAGGCTCGGGTCGGCCACGACGGCGCTGACGAACTCAGGCACCTGGTGGCCGCGGAAGGTCACGGTGTAGACGTTGTTGACCGCGTTGAGCATGTACCAGGAGCTGTTGTACGAGGAGTTGTAGTCGGCGAGCAGCCGCTTGACGACGTACAGGTAGCGGGCGTTCTGCTCCGCGCTGTCGATGAGGGTGACGGCCTCGGCCAGGGTCTCGCCGTTGGCGTCCGTGACGTCGCGGGAGTGCGAGGAGGCGAAGAAGCCGTCCAGGCCGCCCTGGATGGCGGTACGCAGCGGGGCGCCGTAGCTGCCGACGGTGCCGGGGTCGTAGTACTGCACGTAGTAGCCGGCCCGGAGGAAGAGCACCAGCTGCGGCATGCCGGTGCTGCTGTTACCCGGGTAGGCGGCGGACGCGTCGCGCATCGCGTTGGCGACGCTGACCATCTGGGCCTCGCGGAAGGCGAGGTAGCCGTCGTTGCCCTTGACGCTGAACAGGGTGTTGACGCAGTCGGTCGTCGATGACTTGACCTGCTGGACCAGGGCGCTCCCGGTGCGGCTGGTGAAGTCGGCGACCGAACAGGCGGCGGCCGCGCCGGTTCCGGCCGACTTGGCGGCGGAGCGGGCCTTCGCCTTCATCGAGGGGGCGGGGTGGCTCGGTGCGGAGGCGCCCTGGTCGTCGTAGTCGCGTCGCAGCGCGTCCTTGGATGCGGTCTGCGGCGCCCGGTCCGCGGGCTTCAGCGCCTTGTCACCTATGTGAGCGGCGTCCTGGAGGGGCGCGGTGAGGGACTGTGCGGCGGGGCCGCCCGGGTCCGGTGCGGCCGGGTCGGCGGCCTTGTGCGCGGCGGCCGTCGCGCTTGCGGCGGCCGGTGTGGAGGGACGGACCTCGGCGGCCCGGCTCGGTGCCGCGAGCATGCCGACGCCCAGGCAGGCCGCCAGGGCCACGGTGGATAGCCCGGTGAATCTCTGACGAACCGTTCGGTTCTTCACGTGCCGCCTCCCAGCGGAGTGGTGGCCGCGCGACGGTGCGCGGCCGTGGGGGATGGTGCGCGGTCGAGGCGTGACGGGGATGAATGTCTGACATGAGCACGACCTCAATCGCGACCGACTGTACAATGGCACATGTCACATGTTCTTTGGAAGGCGTTGCGCGCACATTCATCGGCGCGCCAACTCCCGTCCGCGGCAACCTGCTTGCGGCCGGTGTCGACACAGCCCGAGGAGTTCCGCCCCGTGACCGAGCCCCGACTCCCCCTGCACACCGGCAGCCACGACCTGCCGGTGTCGCCTGCCCTGGACGCCTTCATGCGCGCCGCCTGGGCCGACACCCCGCTCCCGGCGGGTGACCACGTCCCGGCCCACGACCTGACACCGGCCCGCCGCGCGCGGGTGGCCGCCCGATTTCCGGGCGAGCGGCTGGTCGTCCCGGCGGGCGCCCTCGCCGTCCGGTCCAACGACACGGACCACCGCTTCAGACCGCACACCGGCTACGCCTGGCTCACCGGTCTCACCGGGGAGGACCAGGCCGGCCACGTGCTGGTCCTGGAGCCCGACGGGGACGCACGCCACGAGGCGGTGCTCTACCTGAGACCCCGGTCGTCGCGCACCGGCGGCGAGTTCTACCGGGACCGCGGGTACGGGGAGTTCTGGGTCGGCCGCAGACCCGGGCTCGCGGAGGCCGCCGGGCTCACCGGCATCCGCTGCGAGCACCTGGACGCGTGGGAGAAGCTGATGACCGGGGCCCAGCCCCCGACCCGGGTCGTCGCGGGCATCGACCCGGCGGTCGACGCCTGGCTGGGTGACGCGCGCCGGTTCCCCGCGCCACGGCCCGCCCCGGCCGGCCTCGACACCGTCCTGAGCGAGCTGAGGCTGGTCAAGGACCCTTGGGAGCAGGGCGAGTTGCAGCGCGCTGTCGATGCGACGACCGCCGGCTTCGAGGACGTCGTACGGTCATTGCCAAAGGCACTGGCCCATCCGCGCGGCGAACGCGTGGTCGAGGGCGTGTTCGGCCTCAGGTCCCGGCTCGACGGCAACGGTCCCGGCTACGCGACCATCGCCGCTGCCGGGGCGCACGCCTGCGTGCTGCGCTGGACCCGCAACGACGGCCCTTTGGAGCGGGGGCAGTTGATGCTGCTGGACGCGGGCGTGGAGACCGATTCGCTCTACACCGCCGACATCACCCGCACCCTCCCGCTGTCCGGCACCTTCACCCCGCTCCAGCGCACCGTGTACGACTTGGTGCTGGCCGCCCAGGACGCGGGCATCGCGGCGCTGCGTCCCGGCGCCCGGTTCCGCGACTTCCACCGGGCCGCGATGCGGGTCATCGCCGACGGCCTGCACGACTGGGGCGTGCTGCCGATGCCGGCCGACGAGGCGCTGGCCCCCGAGAACGGATTCCACCGCCGCTACACCCTGTGCAGCAGCGGCCACATGCTCGGCATGGACCTGCACGACTGCGCGCAGGCACGCGCCGGGGCGTACCTGGACGGGGTCCTGGAGCCGGGGCAGGTACTCACCGTGGAGCCGGGCCTGTACCTCCAGCCGGACGACGAGACCCTCCCCCGGGAGCTCCGGGGGATCGGCATCCGGATCGAGGACGACCTCGTGATCACCGCGGACGGCGCCCGGCTGATGTCGTCCGCGCTGCCCCGGACGCCGGACGGTATCGAGGCCTGGATGGCGGGGCTGCTGGAGAGCTGAGCACGCCGCCACTCCGGAGCTGCTCGGCCGGGGAGGCAGGGGAGGCAGGGGAGAACCACGAGAGGCCGGTCCGGGGCTGAACGGCCCGCATCACCCCGTTGGCTCCGGGGTGATGGCCGGTGTGCGGCGGCCTCAGGCCTTGGCGGCCGGTACGCCCTCGGGCTCCCCGCCGGCCTGCTCCCCGTCCGCCCGCTCCTTGTCCGCGCGCCTGCCGTCGGCCCACAGGGACCTGACATGGGACATGTGGGCGAGCATGCAGGCCTCGGCGCCCGCGGCGTCACCGGCGACCACCAGATCCAGCAGCTGTACGTGCTCCTCGGCCGAGGCGGTCAACTGCCCTGATTCGGCGAGCCGGTTCAGCCCGTAGAGGCGGGAGCGCTTGCGCAGTTCACCGACCTCCTCGACGAGTCGGCGGTTCCCGGCCAGCCCGAGCAGGGCGAGGTGGAAGCGGCGGTCCGCCTCCAGGTAGCCCAAGATGTCGTGACGGCGTGCGGCCTCGACGATCTCCTGCGCGACGGGGCGCAGTTCCTCCAGCTCGCGCGTCAGGCCCATGCGCGCGATCCGGCCGACGGTGGGAACCTCGATCATGGCGCGGAGTTCGGTGAAGTCGTCGAGGTCCTGGTCGGTCAGCTCGGTGATCCGGAAGCCCTTGTTACGGACGGCCTCGACGAGTCCCTCCCGGGCCAGATCGAGCATCGCCTCACGGACGGGCGTCGCGGAGACGCCGAACTCCGAGGCGAGCGCGGGCGCGGAGTAGATCGTCCCCGGCCTCAGCTCCCCGGAGATCAGCGCCGCCCGCAGCGCGTGCGCCACCTGGTCGCGCAGATGTTCCTGCGCCGAGATCACGTTGAGCGACGTGAGGCGGGCCATGTCTGTCCTCCAGCACCGTGCGGAGCACCAGAATACAATGTCACGTTGTCTTGCCACCCGGCCCCGTGGTGCGGGGAGTACGGGGCCGGGGCAGCGGGCGTCCGCGGGGTCACGGATTCACAGCAGGAACCCTTCGGGGAAGGGGTCGGCCGGATCGAGGAAGTACTGCGCGGTTCCGGTGATCCAGGCGCGGCCCGTGACGGTGGGAACCACGGCGGGCAGCGTTCCGACGGTGGTCTCCGCCACCAGCCGGCCGGTGAACGACGTACCGATGAAGGACTCGTTGACGAAGTCGGTGTCCAGGGGGAGTTCGCCCCGCGCGTGGAGCTGGGCCATCCGTGCGGAGGTTCCGGTGCCGCACGGTGACCGGTCGAACCATCCGGGGTGGATGGCCATGGCGTGCCGGGAGTGGGCGGCGTCGGAGCCCGGTGCGATCAACTGGACGTGCTTGAGGCCGTGGATGTCGGGGTCGAGCGGGTGGACCGGGCGGTCGGTGTCGTTGACCGCGTCCATCAGGGCGAGCCCGGCCTCCAGCAGTTCGTCCTTGCGCGAGCGGTCGAAGGGGAGCCCGATGTCGGCCAGTTGCACCATCGCGTAGAAGTTGCCGCCGTAGGCGAGGTCGTAGGGGACGGTGCCGAGGCCGGGCACCTTCGCCGTGAGACCCAGTCCGGCGGAGAAGGCGGGGACGTTGGTGAGCGTCACGGAGGTGGCGGCTCCGTCCTCGACGTGCACGTCGACGGAGACCAGCCCGGCAGGGGTGTCCAGCCGGACCGTGGTGACCGGTTCGGTGACCTCCACCATGCCGGTCTCCACCAGCACGGTGGCCACCCCGATGGTGCCGTGTCCGCACATCGGCAGACAGCCGGAGACCTCCATGAACAGGACCCCGAAGTCGGCGTCGGGGCGGGTCGGCGGCTGGAGTACGGCACCGCTCATGGCGGCGTGGCCGCGCGGCTCGTACATCAGCAGGGTGCGCACCGCGTCGCGGTGCGCCATGAAGTGATTGCGTCGTTCGGCCATGGTGGCGCCGGGGATGGTGCCGATCCCGCCGGTGATGACGCGGGTGGGCATGCCCTCGGTGTGCGAGTCGACGGCGTGGAATATGTGACGCGTGCGCAAGTCTCCCCCTCGGTCGTCCTGCCGGTCCGTTGCGGTGTGCGGTGTGTCGTCCGTGGTGCGCGGTACGCGTTCTTCGCTCGTTCCGCGTGCCGGGGCGCGGTCAGTCCAGCCCCTCGGCGAGCGCCTTCTCGGTGGCGGCGCGCACGGCGGCCACGGACTCGGCGTCCAGCGGCAGCCTCGGCGGCCGGGTGGGGCCGCCGTGCCGTCCGACGATGTCCATCGACGCCTTGATCGCCTGGACGAACTCCGGCTTCGAGTCCCACCGCAGCAGCGGATGGAGCCGCCGGTAGAGCGGCAGGGCCGTCTCCAGGTCCCCGGAGACGGCTGCGCGGTACAGCGCGACGCAGCCGGCGGGCAGCATGTTGGGGCAGCCCGCGATCCAGCCGACGGCACCGGCCAGGGCGAGTTCCAGCAGGACGTCGTCGGCGCCGACCAGCAGATCGAGCCCGGGGGCCTCCTCGGCGATCTCGTAGGCCCTGCGGACGTCCCCGCTGAACTCCTTGACGGCCACGATGGACCCGTCCGCGTGGAGCTGTGCGAGCAGCCTCGGGGTCAGATCGACCTTGGTGTCGTACGGATTGTTGTACGCGACGACCGGCACGCCCGCCGCCGCGACCTCGGCGTAGTGCGCGCGGACCGCGGCGTCCTCGCACGGGTAGCCGTTGGGCGGCAGCAGCAGGACGGATCCGGCGCCCGCCTCCGCGGCCCGGTCGGCCCTGCGGCGCGACTGGGCGCTGTCGTAGGCGGAGACCCCGGGCATGACCCTGGCACCGTCCCCGGCCGCCTCGACCGCGACGCGCACCACCTGGTCGCGCTCCTGGTCCGTGAGGGTCTGGTACTCCCCCAGCGAGCCGTTGGGCACCACCCCGTCGCAGCCGGCGTCCACGAGGTCGCGGACATGGGCCGCGTACGCGTCGAAGTCGATGGACCGGTCCTCGCGCAGGGTGAGCGGGGTGGCGACCATGACGCCTCGCCAGGGACTGTTCCGTGCAGCGGAGTTCGTCGACATCTGGGCTCCTTCAAAGGGTGACATGACATGAACGACGAGAGGGAAGAGGGAGAGGCCCTGGCCCCGGGCGGGGCCCGTGAGACGGGCCCGCCGCGGGGCCTCACTCGTCCTCGGGGCGGGCCGCGCGGGCGAGCACGGAGAGCGGGACGGGGCAGGCGAGCGGTCGGCGGTCGGGGGCTCCGGCCTCCGCGGCGCAGCCTGCCAGCCCCCGGACCGCGAATCCGCACATCCGGCCCTGGCACCAGCCCATCCCGGCCCGGGTGAGGAGTTTGACCGTACGGCTGTCCCCGGCACCGAGGTCGTCGACCGCTGTGCGGATCGCGCCGGCGGTGACCTCCTCGCAGCGGCAGACCTCCGTGTCCGCGGCGAGCCACTCGGTCCAGCCGGGTCCGGGGCGGTGCACGGCGCCCATGAGCTCGGCGAACGCGCGCATCCGCCGCCGGGCCCGCCTCAGCACCGTCATCCGGTGCGCGTCCCGGCCCCGCATCCCCTCCCGTGCGTCCCCGATCAAGGAGAGAGCGGCCAACTCCCCCTCGACCAGAGCGAGGTGAACCCCGCCGATGCCACCGGCCTCCCCCGCGGCCCAGACACCGGGCACGGTGGTGCGGAGGTCGTCGTCGAGCGCCAGGGCGGCCGCCCCGTCCGCACCGCACCGGGTAGCGCACCCCAGTCCGACGGCGAGGTCCAGCTGCGGTACGAGGCCGTGGCCCACGGCCAGGGTGTCGCAGTCGATACGGCGCCCGGTCCCGGGCAGCGGACGCCAGTCGCGGTCCAGGCGGCTGACGGTGACCCCTTCGACCCGGTCGGTGCCGTGCACGGCGGTGACCGCACGGTGCGTCAGCACCCGTACCCGGTGGCGGGCCAGTGCCGCGCCGTGCCGTACCCCCTCCCGGAGCCGGCCGGGATCGGCGGCCAGCACACGGGGAGCACGTCCGTACGCCACGTATCCGGCGGCCTCCACCAGTGCGGGCACCCGGGCGCCCGCCCGCGTCAGGGACACCGCGACGGCCTGCAGCAGCGGCCCGCTGCCCGCGACGACGATGCGCCGCCCCGGCAGCACCAGCCCCGACTTGAGCATGGCCTGCGCCCCGGCCGCGCCCACTACTCCAGGCAGCGTCCAGCCGGGGAAGGGGAGTTGGCGCTCGTGGGAGCCGGTCGCGACGAGCAGCCGGCGGGCGCGCAGCGTGGCGGAGCCTTCGGCGTCGGGGCCGGTGACGGCGTGCAGGGTCCAGTCCGCCCCGGTCCTCTCGACGGCCCACACCTGATGCCCGGCGAGGTGGCGGATCCGCCCCGCCTCGCGGTGCCGGTCGAGGCGGGACCTCAGTGCGGCGAACCGTGCCCAGCCGTGGTGCAGCGTCTCGGGCCGGGTGGCGCCGAGGCCGGGGGCCGGGGCGCGGTAGTACTGGCCGCCGGGTGCGTCCGCCGCGTCGAGCAGGACCACGTCGAGTCCGCCGTCGGCCGCGGTGACCGCCGCTGCCAGTCCGGCCGGTCCGGCGCCCACCACCGCGAGTTCGGTGTGGGGCGGCGTGGCCGCGGAGCCGGGGGGTTCAGTGGAGGAGACCGGCATGTCCGTCCCCTTCCTGGGTCGTGACCGCGTCGCCGGGGCGTGCGGGCAGCAGGCAGGCCCGTCGGCCGGGAATGCCGTTGACGGTGACCAGGCAGTCGAAGCAGGAGCCGATACCGCAGAAGGCACCCCGTGGCCGTCCGTTCACCCTGGTGGTGCGCCAGGTGAGGACGGAGGCCGCCCAGAGGGCTGCCGCGACACTCTGACCGGGCTGGGCACGGACCGGGCGGCCGTCGAAGGTGATCTCGAACCCCGGCCCGGACTCGGCACCGGCCACGCCGGCCGGGGTGCGGGCTGCGGTGCGCTTGCGGATACGTATCACCAGGGCTCCTGTCTCGGTGATCGGGCGGTCGGTCGGCAGCGGGAGGTCACGGGACCCGGGTGGCCGCGGTCGGGCCGGCGGCGGGCCTGTCGGGGGGGTGTACGGGGTCGGGGGACGGCGGTTCACCGCCCGGATCCGGGCGTCACGTCGAACCGGTCGGGCCGGAACGGCTCGGGGTCGAGGGCGGGTTCCTCGCCGCGGATCGCCGCGATGACGAGCGCCGCCGTCGCGGGCGCCAGGCCGATCCCCGCGCCCTCGTGGCCGCAGGCGTGGAAGAGGCCCGGGACCCGGCGGTCGGCTCCGATGGCCGGGAGGTGGTCGGGCAGGTACGGGCGGAACCCGTGGTAGGCGCGGAGCACGCGGGCCGTCCCGAGTACGGGGAAGAGCGCGGCCGCCGCCGCGGCCAGCCGGCTGATGACCGGCACGGACAACGTGCGGTCGAAGCCGACCCGTTCGCGGCTGGCGCCGATCAGGACCGGCCCCGACGGCGTGCCCTCCACGACGGGGGACGTCTGTAGTGCGGCCGACCCGCTGGACACGTCGGCCACGTACTCCGCCGCGTACACCTTGTGCCTGATCAGGCGCGGCAGCGGCTCGGTGACCAGGACGAAGCCGCGCCGGGGCAGTACGGGCAGTTCCACCCCCGCCAGTGCGGCCAGCTCGCCGCCCCGGACGCCCGTGGCGTTGACGACCGCGGGAGCGAGCAGGTCACCGCGGCCGGTCCGTACACCGCGTACCGCTCCGGTCGGCCCGGTCAGCACGGCTGTGACCGCTTCTCCCAGGTGCACGTCGGCCCCGGCATCCCGTGCGGCCCGTATCAAGTGCGCTGCGGCCAGGGCGGGTTGCACCTGTGCGTCCTGCGGATAGAGGACTCCGCCCGCGAGGCCGGGCGCGAGGTGCGGTTCGAGTTCCGGCAGCTCGTGCGGGGCGATCACGGAGGTCCGCACTCCCGCCCCGGCCTGTCCGGCCGCCGTCGCGGTCAGGGTGGCCAGCGACGACGCGCCGGCCGCGACCACCAGGCCCCCCTTGCGCTCGAACTCGATGGCCGGTGGCAGCACTTGGGAGAGTTCGAGCCAGAGGGAAGCGGAGAGCAGCGCGAGGTCCAGCTCCGGACCCGGCGGCTTGTCCGAGACCAGGAGATTCCCCTCGCCGGCCCCGGTGGTGCCACCGGCGACCGGTCCACGGTCCACCACCGCGACCGCGAGTCCGGACCGGGCCGCGTAGTAGGCGCAGGCGGCGCCGACCACTCCGGCCCCGACAACGACGACGTCCAAAGGCTGTCTCGTGAACACGCCAGTAATATGTCACATTGCTCAGGGGGTGCCAAGAGGGCCTCGTCGCCCTCTGCCTGACGTGTCGTCATATGGCTCGCACCCACCTCGCGGCCATCGGCGCGGGCGGTCGGCCGCCGGTGAGGGGTGGATCTCCGCCACTGGGGAATGCAAGCCTCGACCGCGCGCGGGTGCCGACAACGAGGAGCAGCATGCACGACGACAGCACACTGGTGGAGGGCCGGCTGGAGCGGGCCCTCCACCAGTTCATCCGCCCCGCCGAGTACGCGGCGCGGACCCCGCTCACGCTGGCGGTGTGGCATACGCCGGGCGAGCCGGTTCCGGTGGCGGAGGCTCTCGAGGCGCGCTACGAGCCGTTCGCGGCCGGCACGGTGTGGGGCAGCCCGTGGACCACCAGCTGGTTCCGGCTGGACGGGGCGGTGCCGCAGGAGTGGGCCGGCCGCCGGGTCGAGGTGGTGGTCGATCCGGGCTTCTCCGGCCAGGCCCCCGGCTTCCAGGCCGAGGGGATGCTCTACGACACCGAGGGCGTCCCGCTGAAGGGTGTCCACCCGCGCAACCGGCATCTGACCGTCGGCGCACCCGCCGACGGTGGCGAGCGGGTCTCCCTGCTGCTGGAGGCGGCGGCCAACCCGGCGGTGCTGGAACACGGCTTCGAGCCGACGCCGCTCGGGGACGTGCTCACGGCGGGCGACGACCCGCTCTACCGGTTCGCGTCGGCGGACCTCGCCGTGCTGGACGAGGACGTCTGGCACCTCGTACTGGACATCGAGGTGCTGTCCGAGCTGATGCGGGAGCTGCCCGCCGACCGGTCGCGGCGGCACGAGATCCTGCGGGCGCTGGAGCGGATGCTCGACGCGCTCGATCTGCACGACGTGTCCGCCACCGCGGCGGCCGGACGGGCCGAGCTCGCCGAGGTCCTGTCCCGGCCCGCGTCGGCGAGCGCGCACCGGATCTCGGCCACCGGGCACGCGCACATCGACTCGGCATGGCTGTGGCCGCTGCGCGAGACGGTACGGAAGGCCTCCCGCACCTTCGCCAACGTCACCGCGCTCGCCAAGGACTACCCGGAGCTGGTCTTCTCCTGCTCGCAGGCCCAGCAGTACGCCTGGGTCAAGGAGCACCAGCCGCACATCTGGGAGCGGATCGTACGGGCGGTGGCGGACGGGCAGTGGGAGCCCGTCGGTTCGATGTGGGTGGAGTCCGACGCCAATCTGCCCGGCGGCGAGGCGCTGGCCCGGCAGATCGTGCACGGGAAGCGGTTCTTCGAGCAGGAGCTGGGGGTGGAGACCGAGGAGATCTGGCTGCCGGACTCCTTCGGCTGCACCGGCGCGTTCCCCCAGCTGGCGCAACTCGCGCGAATCCGCTGGTTCCTGACACAGAAGCTGTCGTGGAACCAGACCAACAAGATGCCGCACCACACCTTCTGGTGGGAGGGCATCGACGGCACCAGGGTCTTCACGCACTTCCCGCCCGTCGACACCTACAACGCCCACTTCCACGGCCTCGAACTCGCCCACGCCGAGAAGAACTTCACGGACAAGGGCCGGGCCACCCGCTCCCTCATGCCGTTCGGCTGGGGCGACGGCGGCGGCGGCCCGACCCGGGAGATGATGGAGAAGGCCCGCAGGCTCAGCGATCTGGAGGGCTCCCCCCGGGTCGAGATCGAGAAGCCCTCGGCGTTCTTCGCCGCGGCCGAGGAGGAGTACGGGGCGCAGGCGCCGGTCTGGTCGGGTGAGCTGTACCTGGAGCTGCACCGGGCGACGTACACCACTCAGGCCAAGACCAAGCAGGGCAACCGCCGCAGCGAACACCTCTTGCGCGAGGCCGAGTTGTGGGCGACCGCGGCGGCCCTGCGGGCACCCGCGTACGCCTACCCGTACGAGGCGCTGGACCGGATCTGGAAGACGGTCCTGCTCCACCAGTTCCACGACATCCTGCCGGGCTCGTCGATCGCCTGGGTCCACCGCGAGGCCCGTGACACCTATGAGCAGGTGCGCGTGGAGCTGGCGGACCTGGTGGCGGAGGCGGTGACGGCACTCGGTACGGCGCAGGGACTGGTGGCGCTCAACTCCTCCCCGTACCCGCGCGGTCAGGTCGTCGAGCTGGACGCCGCGGCGAGTGCGGTGCTGCCGTCCGGGGCTCATGTGCAGTCGCTGGGCGACGGGCGCACCGCGGTGCTCGCCGAGGTGCCGGGCCTCGGCTCGGCGCTGCTGGACGGTGCGGCGGTCCCGGAGCAGGCGGTCTCGGCCGCTGTCCACGCGGACGACGGGACCGTCCTCGACAACGGGCTGCTGCGCGTCACCGTCGACCGGGACGGGCTGATCACCTCCGTCCTCGACCTGGCGGCGGGCCGCGAGGTCCTGGCCCCCGGCCACTGGGCCAACCTCCTCCAGCTGCACCCGGACCACCCGAACAACTGGGACGCCTGGGACATCGACGCCCACTACCGCCGCTCACGCACCGATCTCACCGACGCCGAGCTGGTCGAGCTGGTGGAGGAGGGGCCGCTGCGGGCGGCCGTGCGGGTGGTGCGCGCGTTCGGCGCGTCCCGGATCGTGCAGGAGATCCGGCTCGCCGCGGGGAGCCGGCAGGTCGACATCGAGACCGAGGTGGACTGGCAGGAGTCGGAGAAGGTCCTCAAGGCGGCGTTCCCGCTCGATGTGCACGCCGAACGGTCCACGGCCGAGATCCAGTTCGGTCACGTCCACCGGCCCACGCACGCCAACACCGGCTGGGACGCGGCCCGTTTCGAGATCTGCGCCCATCGCTGGCTGCGGGTCGCGGAGCCGGGGTACGGCATCGCGCTGCTCAACGACTCGACGTACGGGCACGAGGTGACCCGTACCCCGCACGCGGCGGGCCTCGGTACGACCGTACGGCTGACGCTGCTGCGCGCCCCGCACAGCCCCGACCCGGAGACCGACCTCGGCACGCACCGGTTCCGGTACGCGCTGGCGCCCGGCGTGGAGATCACCGACGCCGTACGGGAGGGGCTGGCCCTCAATCTGCCGCTGCGCGCCGCGGTCGCCCCGGCGGTGCCGTCGGTCGTCTCGACCGGCCATCCGGCGGTGACCGTGGAGTCGGTGAAGCTCGCCGAGGACCGCAGCGGCGATGTCGTCGTCCGGCTCTACGAGTCGGCCGGGGGCCGGGCGGACGCGACGCTGCGGGTCTCGTTCCCCGTCCTCGCGGCGCAGATCACCGACCTGCTGGAACGGCCGCTGCACGCGGCGACGACCGACGCGCACGGCCTCTCCCTGGCGCTGCGGCCGTTCCAGATCCTGACGGTGCGGCTGACCCCGGCGTGAGTGGCGGCCCCGGAGCGGCCGGGGCCTCGCGGGCCCCGGCCGCCGCGGACGTGGTGCCTCAGGGGCGGGGCACGTTACGGAGGTTGGAGCGGGCCATCTGGACCATCCGGCCCACTCCGCCGTCCAGCACGATCTTGCTGGCGGAGAGCGCGAAACCGGTCACCATGTCCGCGCTGATCTTCGGCGGGATGGAGAGCGCGTTGGGGTCGGTGACGACATCGACGAGGGCGGGGCCCTTGTGCCTGAAGGCGTCCTTGAGGGCGCCTTCGAGCTGCTTGGGCTTCTCGACACGTACGCCGTACGCGCCCGAGGCTCGGGCGATGGCCGCGAAGTCCGGGTTCTTGTTGGTCGTCCCGAACGACGGGAGTCCCGCCACCAGCATCTCCAGTTCGACCATGCCCAGCGCGGAGTTGTTGAACAGTACGACCTTCACCGGCAGGTCGTACTGGACGAGGGTCAGGAAGTCCCCCATCAGCATCGTGAATCCGCCGTCCCCGGACATCGAGACGACCTGCCGGTTCCGGTCCGTGAACTGCGCGCCGATGGCCTGCGGCAGCGCGTTGGCCATCGAGCCGTGGGTGAAGGATCCAATGACCCGGCGCTTGCCGTTGGGTGACAGGTAGCGGGCCGCCCAGACATTGCACATGCCCGTGTCGACCGTGAACACCGCGTCCTCGTCGGCGAGTTCGTCCAGCACCGAGGCCACGTACTCCGGGTGGATCGGCACGTGCTTGTCGACCTTGCGGGTGTACGCCTTGATCACGCCCTCCAGGGCGTCGGCGTGCTTCTTCAGCATCCGGTCGAGGAACTTGCGGTCGGTCTTCGCCTTCACCCGCGGGGTCAGGCAGCGCAGCGTCTCGCGGACATCGCCCCAGACCGCCAGATCGAGCTTGGAGCGGCGGCCCAGGTGCTCGGGCCGCACATCGACCTGGACGATCTTCACATCGTTGGGGAGGAAGGCGTTGTACGGGAAGTCCGTACCGAGCAGGATCAGCAGATCGCACTCGTTGGTGGCCTCGTAGGCGGCGCCGTAGCCGAGCAGGCCGCTCATGCCAACGTCGTACGGGTTGTCGTACTGGATCCACTCCTTGCCGCGCAGCGCGTGCCCGACGGGGGACTTCACCCGCTCGGCGAACTCCATCACCTCGGCGTGCGCGCCCGCCGTCCCGCTGCCGCAGAACAGCGTCACCCGTTTGGCCTCGTCGACCATCCGGCAGAGCTTCTCGATCTCCGCGTCGCCCGGCCGCACGGAGGGCCGTGAGGTGACCATGGCGTGCTCGATCGACTTCTCGGGTGCGGCCTGCGAGGCGATGTCGCCCGGCATCGAGACGACGCTGACGCCGCCCCGGCCGATCGCGTGCTGGATGGCCGTCTGGAGCAGCCTCGGCATCTGCTGCGGGTTGGAGATCATCTCGTTGTAGTGGCTGCACTCCTGGAAGAGCAGCTCCGGATGGGTCTCCTGGAAGTACCCGAGGCCGATCTCGCTCGACGGGATGTGCGAGGCGAGCGCGAGCACGGGTGCCATGGAGCGGTGTGCGTCGTAGAGGCCGTTGATGAGGTGGAGGTTGCCGGGTCCGCACGATCCGGCGCAGGCCGCCAGCGTGCCGGTGATCTGTGCCTCCGCACCGGCGGCGAACGCGGCCGTCTCCTCGTGTCTGACCTGGATCCAGTCCATGCCCTGGTGCCGGCGGATGGCGTCGACGACCGGGTTGAGGCTGTCGCCGACGACCCCGTACAGGCGCTTGACGCCCGCGCGGGCGAGGATGTCGACGAACTGCTCCGACACGTTCTGCTTGGCCATGGGTGCGTACTCCCTCTGCCTGTGCTCCGTGCACGTTCGGCTGTCCGGACTCCGCGGCGCGAAACCTCGGCCGGACCGGTTCTCCGGAGTCCATCAACCCACGGCGCGCGCGGTTACGCCTCCCAGACGCCGACCGCCGTCCGGTCGTCGGCGTACCCCTTGACCCTGAGCCGGGTGTCCGCGAGGAACTCCGTGAGGCCGGGTGCCGGGCCGGGTGACCAGCGGCGGGCGAGTTCGTCGGCCAGCGCCGGTTCGTCGCGCAGCGGATCCGCCAGACCGTTGCTGCACAGCAGCAGGGTGTCGCCCGGCCGGGCGACAGAGGCCCGGAACCGGAACGGTTCCGCGGGCGGCGGGACCGGGCTCTCGATGTACGGGGGCGGGGCGGTGGTGATCCCCAGGTCCATGGTCAGCCGCTCGCCGTCGGGCCCGCTCTCGGGGGACGCGGAGCCGAAGCCGACCACGCCCTCCCCGGTGAGTCCGCCGGGGTGCGGAACCTCCGGTTCGAGGTCCTGCCAGCTGCCGTCGCGCAGCCGGAAGAGCCCTCCGCCGCCGACGCCGAAGAAGACCCGGGTGCGGCAGTCGGGGTCGGCGGAGAGCAGGAGGCAGCGCAGACCCGACGTGTATTCGTGGGGTTCGAGCCCGAGTTCGGCGGCGCGGGCGCGGAGCCTGCCGTAGCTGCGGTCGGCGAGCCGGTGCAGACCCGACTTGAGTGCGCCGCGGCGGCCCGCCCGTATGTCCTCGGAGAGCCGGACATGGCTGCGTCCGACGGCCTCGCCGATCCAGCGGCACGCATCGGCGGCGGCCGGGTGCACACCTTCGGCGGTGCGGGCGCCGCCCGCGACGGCGACCAGGACGAGGGCGCTCTCGGCGGCGCCGAAGCGGGCGGTGAGCAGCGCGTCGCGCCGGGGCTCGCCCCGGAACCGTGCGGAGTCGCCGCGCACGGAGGCGGCCCGCAGGGTGTACGTCCCGTAGGTGGCGCCGTCGAGCACGGTGTCGGCGACGAGGGCGTGGATCTCGCGCGGGTCGGTCGCGGGCAGCGCGGTGGGCTCGGCGTCGTACGTGGGCGGCCTGGCACCCACGTAGGACGCGGGGCGCGGTGCTTGCGTCCCGGTCGTGGGGACGGTGGGGTCCGGAGCGGTGGGGTCCGGAGCGGTGGGCGCCGGGGCGGTGGGCGCCGGGGCGGTGGCCGCCGGGGCGGTGGGCGCCGGGACCTCCGCGTCCGGTCGCTCGGTCCCGTCCGGCCGCTCGTTCTCGTTCCGCTCGGCGACCGGCCGCCTGGGCAGCGGCGGGGCGATGCGGGGATCGGCGCGTGCGGGTCCGGGCGCGGCGGGGAGCTCTGGCGCCACGGCTTCGGGCGCCGGGACGGGTATGGGTGCCGGCGCCGTGAAGGTGCGGGGCCCGGGTGGGCCGGCCGGAGGCTCCCAGGGAGCGCGTACGGGCTCCTCGCGCGGCGGCGGTGGCGTCGAGGGCGGTGGCGTCGGCGGCGGAAGGGGCGGGGCCTGGGCTGTCCCGTCGGCCTCCGGCGGCGCGGCCCGCGGCTCGGGCACGGGCGCGGCGGCCTCGTACGCGTCACGGCCGTCGGGCCCCACGGCGTCCGACGCCGAGTCGAAGCGGTCGTCGAGACTGTCGGCCGCCTGGCTCGCCCCGGTGTCCGGGGCGGATTCGTCGTACAGCCTGCGCCACCAGTCGTCCTCGTGGGCGGCGGGCCTCTCCCCCTGCTGACTCATGCCCATATTGTCCACCGCGGGGGCCGTCGCAAAACGGATCATCCCCAAAATGTGGTGGGCGCCCCTCCGCGAAAGAGGTCCGCCGGGCGGCCCCACCCCCCACGGGAAGGACGCCCGGCGGACCGGTCGGGTGATCCGGCGTCAGCGCACGGCGCAGGCGTCGGTCACGGTCCGGACGACGGAGTCGCCCCCGGCGTCCGCCAGTTCGGCCCGTAGGGGGGCCGGCCTGCCGGCCGCCCCCAGTGCCGTACGCGATATCGGACGCATCACTCTCCTCAGGCGGAACCGGCACGGGCAGCACAAAGCACCATGTTCCGGAGGTTGTTGGTGCTGCGGTGGCGCCACATTGGCAGAGGGGCGGGCGGTACGGCGATGATGTGCCGAGGCGGGTTTACGCCGTGGCCGCTTTCCGCCACGGCCGCTCGGCCGAGAAGCACCACATGACACGGAAGCACTGCGTCCGGGAGGGGTCAGGGGATGCTGGGAGCCATAGGTCTCGACGAGAGACAGGAATCGGCCTATCGCGCGCTCGTGGCACTGGGAGCCGCGGAACTCTCCGATCTCGCGCACCGGCTGGCGCTTCCGGAACCGGAGACCGAGCGGGCGCTGCGGCGGCTGGAGCAGCACGGTCTGGCCGCCCAGTCGTCGGCCCGCACGGGGCGGTGGGTGGCGGCGCCGCCGGGGGTCGCGCTGGGTGCGCTGCTGACGCAGCAGCGCCACGAGCTGGAGCAGGCGGAGCTGGCGGCGGTACTGCTGGCCGAGGAGTACCGGGTGGACGCCGCCGAACCCGCCGTCCACGACCTGGTCGAGGTGGTCACCGGTGCGAGCGCGGTGGCGCACCGGTTCCATCAGCTCCAGCTGGGTGCGACGAGCGAGGTGTGCGCCCTGGTCACCGGGAAGCCGATCGCGGTCAGCGGTCTGGACAACGAGTCCGAGGAGCAGGCCGCCACGCGTGGGGTGACGTTCCGGGTGGTGGTCGAGCGCGAGGTGCTCGCGCTGCCGTCGGGGATCCTGGAGCTGTCGGCGGCGCTGAGCCGTGACGAGCGGTGCCGGGTCGTGGACCGGGTGCCGACGAAGCTGGTCGTCGCCGATGCGTCGCTGGCGATGGTTCCGCTGACGGGCCGCGGCGCGGAGCCCGCGGCCCTGGTCGTGCACGCGTCCGGGCTGCTGGAGTCGCTGATGGGGCTCTTCGAGGCGGTGTGGCGCGAGGCGATGCCGCTGCGGCTCGGCGAGAGCGGGCTGCTGCGGGAGGACGCGACCGGGCCCGATCCGACGGATCTGGAGGTTCTTTCGCTGCTGCTGGCCGGGCTGACCGACGCCAGTGTGGCGAAACAGCTGGAACTGGGGCTGCGGACCGTGCAGCGCCGGGTCAAGGGCCTGATGGAGCTGACCGGGGTGTCGACCCGGCTGCAGCTGGGCTGGCACGCCTACGAACGGGGCTGGGTGTCCCGCGAGCCGCGCGCCTGAGGAATCCCCGGCGGTACGCCCTCTGAGCTGCGCCGACGGAGCCCGTTCCGGTATCGGCCTCCGGGTATCGACGACGGGCGGGACCAGCGGGGTTCCGGCACGCTGGTCAGATGAGTGTGTGGCAGCTCGTCGCCGTCGGCCTGGTCATCCTGCTCGGCCTGATCGGCGTGCTGGTGCCCGGTGTGCCGGGTCAGGCGATCGTGTGGGCCGCCGTGCTGTGGTGGGCGCTGGCGGACAACACCCCGGCCGCCTGGGCCGTGCTGATCGGCGCCACGGCCCTCCTGCTGCTGAACCAGGCGCTGAAGCCGCTCCTCGCACCGCGCCGTCCGCGTGAGTCGGGTGTACCGCGCAAAACGCTGATGCTCGGCGGGATCGGTGCGATCGCCGGCTTCTTCGTCGTCCCGGTGGTCGGCGCGATCGCCGGGTACATGGGCGTGATCTACGGGGCGGAGCGGCTGCGGCTGGGCAGCCGGGGGGCGGGGTGGGCCTCGGTCCGCTCGGTGATGCGGGCCACCGGCTACTCCGTGCTGGTCGAACTGTTCGCCTGCCTGCTGGTGGCAGGGGCATGGCTGGGCGTACTGCTCCTGCGCTGACGCGGGGGCGCGCCGTTCCGGCACTCCTCCGGCACATGACTTCACGTAGACGGAGTCCGATCACATGGAGAGAAACACATCGGATCTCTCGCCTCCTATTGACGCTCGGATAGTGCAAGCCTACCTTCCGTGAGGACATAGCTCGGATGAATTGCTGCGCCCGACTGCGTACGAGTCGCCAGGAGATGCCTTGCCCACAGCACCGGACCCCGCCTCCTCCCACCGGACCGATCCCCCCTCGCCCGTGCCCTCCCGCAGAACCGTTCTCGCCACCGGGACCGCGCTCGGCGGCGCCCTCGTGGTGGGCGGGGCGGCCGTCCCCGCCCAGGCGGCCGCCCCGGCAGCGGCCGCGACGGCCCCGGTCGCGGTGCACTCCCCCGCCGACAGCTGGAACACCGTCCTGGACGACGCCGATCTGCACTGGCAGAAGCTGCCGAAGACCTGGTACGAGGGCCCGTACCTGGGCAACGGCCGGCTCGGCTCCGGCATCTACGCGGAGCCCGGCGCCGAGACCACGGCGATCCGGTTCAACGTCCAGCACTCCGAGGTCCAGGACCACCGCCCCGAGTACGGCTCGCTCTTCGGCCTGGCCCGGCTCCCGATCGGCCACTTCACCCTGGAGCCGGCCGGCACCATCACGGGCGTCGACTGGCGGATGCGGCTGCGCACGGCCGAACTCCAGGGCACGGTCACCACCTCCGCCGGCACCCTCACGCTCCGCGCCTTCATCCAGTCCACCGGCGACGTCCTGGCCGTCGAGGTGACCCCGAGCGCGGGCGAGAAGGACTTCCGCTGGGTCTTCCACCCGGCCGAGGCGATCAGCCCCCGGGCCGCCTTCAAGCCGCTGCCCGACGGCTACACCGGAAATCCCCCGGCCGTCGTGGAGCGGCACGGCGGCACCTCCGCGGCCGTGCAGTCGCTGCTCGGCGGCGGACAGCACGTCACCGCCTGGCGCGAGCGGGCGCGCGGCGCCGGCCGCACCCTGTACGCGACCGTCGCGCACTCCCACCCGAGGAACACCGCCCGCGACCGCGCCCTGCGGACCGTCACGGTCGCCTCGGCACTCCCGTACACGCTGCTGGCCGCCCCGCACCGCCTCTGGTGGGACCGCTTCTACCGGAAGAGCTTCCTGTCCCTGCCCGATGCCCGGCTCCAGCGGTTCTACTGGATCCAGCTCTACAAAACGGCGTCGGCCGCGCGCAAGGACGCACCCGTGATGGCCACCTCGGGCCCCTGGCTGGAGCCCACGCCCTGGCCCAACACCTGGTGGAACCTCAACGTCCAGCTGGAGTACTGGCTGATCCACGGCTCCAACCACCTGGAGCTGGACGCCGTCACCCGGGCCCTGAGCGAGTTCCGCGACCAGCTCTCCCGCGAGGTCGCCGCCCCCTACCGGGCGGACTCGGCGGGCATCCCCCGGACCACCGACCCGCAGCTGGTCAACGGCGCGGCCGTCGCCGACGGCGGATACGGGGTCGGCATCCCCGGCCAGGACCCGCCCACGCCCGAGGTCGGCAACCTGACCTGGGCCCTGCACAACGTCTGGCTCTCCTACCGGCACACCATGGACCGGTCGATCCTGCGCGACACGCTGTTCCCGCTGCTGCGCAAGGCCGTCAACTACTACCTGCACTTCCTCGCCCCGGGCGCGGACGGCAAGCTGCACCTCCCGGCGACCTTCTCCCCGGAGTACGGCGTCAACGCCCCCGACTGCAATTACGACCTGATGCTGCTGCGCTGGGGCTGCCGCACCCTGCTCGACTCGGCCCGGGAACTGGGCGTCCGCGACCCGCTGACCGCCCGGTGGGAAGAGGTCCTGGCCCGGCTCGCCCCGTACCCGGTGAACGAGAACGGGTTCATGATCGGCGCCGGGGTGCCGTTCGCGATGTCCCACCGCCACTACTCGCACATGCTCGCGGTCTACCCGCTGTACGAGATCAACGGCTCCACCGAAGCGGAGCGCGCCCTGATCGAGAAGTCCCTCGCCCACTGGGTCGGCTTCGAGGGCGCGCTCCAGGGCTACACCTTCACCGGCGCGGCCTCCATGTCGGCGCTGCTCGGCAAGGGCGAGGACGCGCTGAAGTACCTCGGCCAGCTGATGAGCCGGTTCATCCAGGCCAACACCATGTACAAGGAGTCCGGCCCGGTCATCGAGACCCCGCTGTCGGCGGCCCAGTCGCTGCACGACATGGTCTGCCAGTCCTGGGGCGGCACCATCAGGGTCTTCCCCGCGCTGCCCGCAGCCTGGCGGGAGCTGACCGTCCATGACTTCCGCACGCAGGGCGCCTTCCTGCTCAGCGCGGTACGGGAAGGGGGCCGGACCCGCTGGGTGCGCCTGACGAGCGAGGCGGGCGCGCCCTGCGTCGTGCGGCACGGCATCGAGGGCGCGATCGAGGTCCGCGACCGGCACGGCCGCCCCCTGGGCCACGAGGAACTGGCCGACGGTTCGGTCCGCGTCCTGCTCCGCAAGGGCGACTCGGCCCTGATCACGGCGGCGGGTGACCGCCCGGACCTGACCGTCCGCCCGGTCACCGCGAACGAGCCGGCACCCAGCTGGGGCCTGCCGGCCTGACCGCCGCTAACCGGACGCCCGGCCCGCGACCTCCGCGTGGCGTACGCCGTAGGAACGCCACGGCCGCCACCGGTGCGAGCCGGGCGTCCCGTACGGATCGACATCCGGGTCACCCAGCGCGCGCATCCGGATCAGCGCCGCCGTCGCCGGGCCGATCCCCGGCAGCCGCAGCAGCGCCTGCTCCGCCTCGTCCCGGTCGGCGCCCGCGTCGAGCCGTACGCCCCCGTCGGAGAGCGCCGCCGCCAGCGCGCGCAGCCGCGGGTCGGCCGCCGAGCCTGCCAGCACGCCCGGTTCGGGGAACACATGGGTGAGCCCGCCGCAGGGCACGTCCAGGCGCTTCCCGTACGCCTCCACGAGCTCCTCGGCCGCCGCCGGACCGACCAGGGCCCGCACGGCGAACTCCTCGGGGTCCGCCGCGCCCGGCGAGCGCAGCCCGGGGCGGGCGGCCACCCGTGGAGCGAGCTGCGGATCGGCGGCGAGCAGTTCAGCCACGGCGTACGGATCGGCGTCCAGGTCGAAGAGCCGGCGCAGCCGCTGCACCGCCGTGGTCAGGTCGCGCAGGTCGGTGAGGTGGATCCGGGCCTCCAGCCAGTTCCCGGCGGACCGCTCGTCCACGGCGGCGAGGGCGGTGCCGTACGGAAGGCGCAGGGTGCGCCGGTAGGTGCGGCTGCCGGGCTCGCCGCTGACCTCCTCGACGCGGGCGACCGTCCCGGCGGCGAGCAGGTCGAAGACCTCACGGGCCGCGTACGGTCCCCGGTGCGCGAGCCGGAGCGGGATTCCGGTGGTGCGCGCCTCCTTGACCGCCGCGCCGAGGCCGGTGCCCGCCTCGGTCCGCAGCTCGCTCGGGGTGCGGGCGTAGATCTGCCGGATGGTGTCGTTGAACTGGCGCACGCTCGCGAAGCCGGCGGCGAAGGCGATCTCGGTGACGGGCAGCGCCGTGGTCTGGAGCAGCACCCGTGCGGTGTGCGCGCGCTGGGCGCGCGCCAGGGCGACGGGACCGGCGCCCAGCTCCGCGTTGAGCTGCCGCCGCACCTGCCGTGAGCTGTAGCCGAGCCGCCCGGCGAGACCGGGAACGCCCTCCCGGTCCACCACACCGTCGCCGATCATCCGCATGGCACGGCCGACCACATCGGCCCGGACGTTCCACTCCGCGGAGCCGGGGACGGCGTCCGGGCGGCAGCGCCTGCACGCCCGGAAGCCGTTGCCCTGAGCGGCGGCCGCGGTCGGGTAGAAGCGGACGTTCTTCCGCTTGGGGGTGACGGCGGGGCAGCTCGGCCGGCAGTAGATACCGGTCGTCTCGACGGCGAAGAAGAACTCCCCGTCGAAACGCGCGTCGCGGCTGCTCACCGCCTCGTACCTGGTCTCTTCGTCCATCACACCGTCCAGTGTGCGACATCGCGCACCACCGCACTCGCGGTTTTCGGACGCCGACCAGGACACCCCGGCTACCGGACCCGGCCGCGCTTCGCCTCCATGGCGGCCCGGCCCTCGGCGCCCTTGCGCTTCCAGTCGCGCCGGAGCTCGTTGCGGACCCGGGCATCGGTCTTGGCGACGATGCGCTGGTTCTCGCGGAGCAGCTTGCGGTAGCTGTCCATGCGCCGTTCGGGCAGCGATCCGTCCTTGAGCGCCGCCAGCACCGCGCAGCCCGGCTCGGACTCGTGGGCGCAGTCCTGGAACCGGCATCGCTCTGCCAGCGCCTCGATCTCGGAGAAGACCTGGCCGACGCCGGTCTCCGCGTCCCACAGGCCGACCCCGCGCAGCCCCGGGGTGTCGATCAGGACCCCGCCGGAGGGCAGCACCAGCAGGTTGCGGGTGGTGGTGGTGTGCCGGCCCTTGCCGTCCATGTCACGGGTGGCCTGCACCTCCATCGCGTCATGCCCGAGGAGGGTGTTGGCGAGGGTGGACTTGCCCGCGCCGGAGGCCCCGAGCAGCACACTCGTACCGCCGGAGACGATCGCGGCGAACACGTCGACGCCCTCACCGGTCGCGGAGCTGACGGGCAGCACCTGCACCCCGGGCGCGAGGCGCTCGACGTCCTGGGCGAGGTGGGACAGCGTGGCGGCGTCCGGGACCAGGTCGGCCTTGGTCAGGACGACGATCGTCTCGGCGGCCCCGTCCCCGGCGGACGCCCCGTCACGGAGCAGTGCGTCACCGCCGGTGCTGGACATGGCGAGGGCCAGGAACCGTTCGACCCGCCCCAGGTCGAGTTCCACCGCCAGCGAGACGCAGATGGCGATGTGGTCGACGTTGGTGGCGAGCACCTGGCCCTCGGAGCGCTTGGACGAGGTGGAGCGGACGAATGCCGTGCGCCGGGGCAGCAGCGTACGGACGAACTGCGGATCGCCCTCGGGGTCGACGGCGGCCCAGTCGCCCGTGCAGACGATGCGCATCGGGTCGCGGGGCACGACGAACGCGGTGTCGGCGCGGAGGGTGCCCCGCGGGGTGACGATGTCGCACTGCCCGCGGTCCACCCGCACCACGCGGCCGGGCAGCAGCCCCTGTGCGGCGTACGGGGCGAACTCGGCCGCCCAGCCGTCGTCCCAGCCGTACGCGGCCAGCGGGTGCGACGGCGAGGAGTCCTGCGGAGCGGAGGAGGAGAGGGAGGAAAGAGAGGATGAGGACGGGAAAGACAAGGGAGACCCTTCACAGGGTGGCCCCGGCACTGCGCACGGCGGCGCAGAAGTCTCGAAGAAGGTCAGCCGGCGGCCACGGGGGTGGGAACGATGCACTTCGGCTTGTGGGCAGCGCCCACCGCAACGACAGTCATCAATGTCCTCACCTCCTGATTCACGCACGGTCCTGGAGCAGCGGTCTCGTCCGCCGTCCGTAACGTCGCAAACGATATCCCGGAGCCGCCGGGGAGCGTCAACCGAATTAACGCGGCGCCCGTACCAGTACCCGGGAACGGGCCGTTCCGGGGGCGCGAACCACCGATATCCGCAACTCTCCCTCGATCGGGTGATACGCATGGAGATCGACCGGTCGCAGCCGGTTAGGGTGCCGGACATGACCTCCCCCCAGACAGCCACCGGCACGTTCACCCAGGCCCAGTTGGGCACCCTCACCCTGATCGGCTGGAGCGGCGAACATCCCCACAACGGGCAGGATGTCGCGTTCCTGCTCGTGTACTCGCTCGGCGACGGATCGGACGGCCCGGCGGCCGGCGAGGCCGCCATGCGCGTCGCGCTGGAGCGCAGCGGGCTGCACATCGGCGGCGCCCCGGTGCGCGCCGACGAGACCCCCGGGCTCCCGGTGAAGCTCCTCGTCCAGGCGGGTCAGGCCGTTCTGACACTGCCTCACTTCACCGCCCAGTACCCGGCGCGGCCGGAGTGGCTGGCGGCCGCCGGCGAACAGGGCGAGGTACAGGCGATGTTCGCCACCCGCCCCTGGCCGCAGGGGGCGCCCGGCAATCCGGTGACCGAGGAGACGCTGCGGTCCTTCGCCGGCGACCCGGAGGTCATCGCCACCTCGGCGCACTGCGTGCTGCCGGTACGCAGCCTGGGCTGACCGCCCCGGACACGCAGGATGCCCACCGCCCCCGTGGAGCGGTGGGCATCCTGCGTGCTCAGGTGCCCCGCCGACGCGCGACGGGCGGCCCGGGACTTCCCGGACCGCCCGCGGCACGTGTGTCCGGCGTCAGTTGTTGGCGACACCGTTCCCGGAGAGGACCGGGATGCCGTCCACCAGGTGCGACAGGGGCTCGTCGCCCTTGGCCTGGACGGAGTTGTCGGCGCACTGCTGGTTCTGCGGGTTGGACAGGACCTGGACGTCCTGAACCGCGATCGGGACGAGGCCGATCAGCGAACCGACGTTGGCCTTGACCGGCACGCCGAGGCAGAGGTCGTTCAGCGTGCCCTGGATGAGCTGGGCCTGCGGGCTGCCGTCGCCCCGGGTCACGCTGTTGCCGTACGAGGACTCGGCACCGTTGCCGTTGACCGACGTCGTGCCCTGGTCGTTACCGATCGCCATGGCCGAGGGGGCCACCGCGGCGGACAGGCCGACCATGGACACGGCTACGGCCGCGCCGGCCATCATCTTCTTCATCACACTTCACCTTTCGGAACGTCCCGTTCAGGGACGTACTGATCAACCGCGTACAGCCCAGACAGTTGCGCAGTACCACTCAAATGGGTTCGATCCCGCGTAAGTTCGACACTTTTCCGTCAACCCCGCAGAGCCTCGCCCGAGGTGCGCGCCGCCGGTACGAGGCCGCCCGCACGGGGCGGGTCGGGCTCCGGGTCTCCCCGGGTCGCCTGCCATTCGGCGAGGAGGCGGTCGTAGATCGGCGTGAGGCCTTCCGCGCCGCGGCGGTCCTGCGGGCTCCTGCTCTCGTACTGGTCCATGAGAGGGCCCTACCCGGTACGGCGGGAACGGCCCGGTACCACTGCGGCAACCGGCCCAGCGGGCAGCCCTTTCGGGGGAGTCCGGTCCTGCACCGGCACACACGAGAGGGCCGACGCGTCCCGGGCGGCCTTGGATCGGCAGCCACGTGAACGGGTCGGCCCCACGGGTACGACAGGAGGGACTAGTCGTTGGCCACACCGTTGCCGGACAGGATCGGGATGCTGTCCAGGATGTGCGACAGCGCCTCGTCACCCTTGGCCTGGGTGGAGTTCTCGGTGCACTGCTGGTTCTGCGGCGACGACAGGACGTTGAGGTCCTGGACCGAGATCGGCACGACACCGAGCAGCGAACCGGCGTTGACCTTGGCCGGCAGGGCGATGCAGGGCTTGTTGAGCGAACCCTGGATGAGCGCGAACTGCGGGCTCCAGTCGCCGTGGGTGGCGGAGTTGCCGTACGACTGCATGGCGCCGTTGCCGTTGACCGAGGTGGTGCCCTGGTCGTTGCCGATCGCCATGGCCGAGGGGGCCACCGCGGCGGAGACGCCGACGATGGACGCAGCGACGGCTGCCGACGCCATAATCTTCTTGATCATTGAATAGCCCTTCTGGGGTTTTCTGTTGCCCGCTGTCCTGAGCGCTTTGATCAACTCGCGGCGGCGGGAATGGTTGTGGCGCTTCACTCGAACGGTGCTTCTGCCGTCCGTCTGTTCACGGGAGGTACGGCACCGGAGCGACGCGGAACGCTTTGGATCGGGAACTGCCGCCCTGGGACGGGTCAGCCACCGATCGGGAGGCCGCCCACGAGCGGGCCAGCAGCCTTGGCCGCACCGGTGGCCTGGCCGGCGAGCTTGGTGACGGTGCCGTCCTTCTGCAGCTGCTGGGCGGCGCTGCCGACGGTGTCGACGAGCGGGTCGACGGCCTGCGGGGCCGCCGCAACCACCTGGTTGACACCGCCGTCGAGGCTGAAGTTCGGGGACATCGCGGTGGAAACGGCGAAGGCGGGAGCAGCCGTTCCCAGAGCGACTACGGAGCCGGCAACGAACGCGGCGGTCTTCGCGTATTTCACTTTCGGGTTCCCTTCTGCAGCGGCAGCCGTTTCGGTCGCATCCTCGCGCCGCACCAGCCTTCTTTAGCTGTGACTTCTGCCGCTCTCCCCATGACTAACGACCCGATTGCGGACGGGCAACTGGAGCTTTCGGCTTTTCTCGGAACGGTTCGCGGGACCACTCGATCGATTGCATGACTAATCACTGAATCGGGTGTGACTGCGGGACAGCGGACGCACATCGGTGGTGGACTGTCGGTACTCCGTCCCGCGCGCCCGCCCGGATGTCAGCCCCCAGCCGCCGGCGCACCGCGCCCCGGGCCGGTGGAAATGGCACAGGCCTTTCCACCGCGTCCGGGCAGGGCAGCGAACTCCCGGGGCGGAGAACGCAGGAAAGAGGAAAGCCCCGGATCGCAGGAGATGCGATCCGGGGCAGACCGGCGCCGGGAAAGGCCCCGGCGGTACAGAGATCAGGCGTTGACGCAGGTGTTGCCGAAGGACGGGTTCAGCAGACCGACGACGTTCACGGTGTTGCCGCACAGGTTGATCGGAATGTGGATCGGGACCTGGATGACGTTGCCGGACAGGACGCCCGGGGAGCCCACGGCCACACCCTCGGCGCCGGCGTCGGCGAACGCCGTGCCGGCGGCACCCATCGCCATGAGGGTTCCGGCGGCGACGGCGGCAATCTTGGTGTACTTCACGTTCAACCCTTTCTTTGACGGAGTCCGTAGCGGCAACGAATTTCGTGCCGCACGAGCGCGGGTCCTGAACACTCGTAACTCCGCTGCTGTAATTCGTAACGATTTAAGACGGTAAGCGAAACTCTTCGAGACGAAGATTCCTCAATGTCCGCCCGAATGACGCAGTTCCGATCGCACGACGTCACCGTCGCGATCGACGGCCACGCGCGGGCGGGCCTTTCGGAGGACAGCAGCAGGCCCGAGCCGCTCGGAGGAGGAACGCCCGCGGCTCGGGCCTGAGCACAGCTGGATCAGCTGTTGCCGGCACCGTTGCCGGAGAGGACCGGGATGTCGTCCAGGATGTGCGACAGCGCCTCGTCGCCCTTGGCCTGGGTGGAGTTCTCGGTGCACTGCTGGTTCTGCGGCGACGACAGGACGTTGACGTCCTGGACCGCGATCGGGATGAGGCCGATCAGCGAACCGACGTTGGCCTTGAGCGGCAGGCCGACGCAGGGCTTGTTCAGCGAGCCCTGGACCAGGCCGAACTGGGGGCTGCCGTCGCCGTGGGTCTCGGCGTTGCCGAACGACTGCGAGGCGCCGTTTCCGTTGACCGACGTGGTGCCGCCGTCGTTGCCGATGGCCATCGCCTGCGCGGCGCCGAGACCGAGGATGGAGGCGGCAACGGCACCCGTAGCCAGGACCTTCTTGATCACGATGAACCCTTCTCGTACTGGATGCCCCGTACCGGAGCGCACTGACCAACTCGCTTCCGGACGTTTGGTTATGTCCATTCACCCGAATGCCGAGACTTCACGGACATCCGTGCGAAAGAGGCCGGGTATTCCACAGCGCATTCGGTAGAGGCGCATCTTGATTCAAGCCTCAACAGCCATGCCCCCATCCGGGTCACGTGTGGCCAAATGCGCCGAACCCCGGAAACGAACACCCATGCGTAGTCCGTCCGAGTGGTCACATATTTTTCACGGACTTCACGTTTCCCCGCCACACGTGCGTCGTTATGGGTGGAGTCAAGCCCGCCCGACGGGACGCTCACCCAGCAGTAGTGGCATGCCCGACGGTTGCTGCCGGCTGATGAATGAACTGCGGGCAATGCGCCCGCGCGAAATGTCCTAAGGAAGGGCAACCAATGCGAAAAGCCTTGAGTAAAAGCGTGCTCGTCATGGCGGCGGCGTCAGGCATCCTGACCGCCTCCGGCGGCTACGCCTTCGCGGACGCCTCGGCCGACGGCGCCGCCGTCGGGTCACCCGGAGTCGTTTCGGGCAACGCCGTGCAGGTGCCGGTGCACGTGCCCGTCAACGTCTGCGGCAACACGGTCGACGTGGTCGGCCTGCTGAACCCGGCGTTCGGCAACGAGTGCGAGAACACCGACAGCGGATCGGGCACCGGCGACGCCCAGGGCGCGAGCGCCAACGGCGTCGCGGCCAACTCCCCCGGCGTGCTGTCGGGCAACCTGATCCAGGCCCCGGTGGACATCCCGGTCAACGCCTGCGGCAACACGGTCGACGTCGTCGGCCTGCTGAACCCGGCGTTCGGCAACGAGTGCGAGAACGGTGAGGGCGGGACCGAGACCCCGAAGCCCCCCACGCACCACAAGCCGCCGACGCACCACAAGCCGCCGACCCACCACCAGCCCCCGACGCCGCCGAAGACGGGGCACCATCACCACCACCACAACGGTGACTGCCCTCCCGGCCACCACCACAACCCGCCGACCCACACCCCGCCGAAGCACAACCCCCCGCACCACAACCCGCCCACGCACAACCCGCCGACCCACAACCCGCCCACCCACAACCCGCCGACGCACGCCTGGCACCCCCACAAGCCGGCGCACCACCACAAGCCGCCGCAGATGGCGCACACCGGTGCGAACAGCAACCTGGGCATCGCCGGTGGCGCCAGCGCCGCGATGGTGCTCGGTGGCGGCCTGCTGATGCGCCGCAGCCGCAAGTCGCAGAGCTGACACACCCCACGCACTGAAGGGTCCGGCCGGACAGCCCAAGCTGTCCGGCCGGACCCTTCGTCGTCCCCGTCCGTGCGACGGGGCGGGGCCGTCAGGCCCTGGAGAGCCCCGCGCGGTCCAGGCACGCGGCGATCGTCGCCGTCTCCGCAGCGTCCAGCGGGCGCATCGGCGGGCTCATCACATTGGTGGCGATGATCCCGCGCAGCATGAGCGCGGTCTTGAACGCGCCGAGTCCGGCGGCGGTGGCGGAGGCGGTTCCCGGGCGGGCGGCGCGGATGATGTCGAAGAGCGCGACGAGGCGGTCCTGTTCGGCCGTGGCCGCGGCCCAGTCACCGCGTACCGCGGCTTCGTGCAGGCGTACGTAACCGTGCGGGTCGACGTTGCCGAGCCCGGGGACCGAGCCGTCGGCGCCGCCGAGCATCATCGAGTCGACGACCAGCTCATGGCCGGTGAGCACCGAGAACCCGGGCAGTTCCCGGGCGCCGATGACGAGCCGTCGGAACGAGCCGTCGTCGCCGCTGGAGTCCTTCACCCCGGCCAGGACCCCGTCGGCCGCCAGCGGCAGCAGCAGTTCCGGGTCGAGCTTGCTGTGGACGCAGACCGGCACGTCGTACGCGAGGAGCGGCAGGTCGACGGCGGCCGCCACGTCCCTGAAGTGGCGGTCGATCTCGATGTCGTGGGTGCGGGTGTAGAACGGCGCGGTGACGACGACGGCGTCCGCACCGAGCTCGGCGGCGCGGTTGGCGCGCTCGATGGCACGGTTGGTGGTGGTCTCGATCGCTCCGACGAGGACCGGCACCTGGCCCGCGGCTGCCGCCGTGATGACCTCGATGACCTGGTCCTGCTGTCCCGGCGTCAGATAGGCGGTCTCGCCGGAGCTGCCGAGGGCGAAGAGCCCGCTGACACCACCGTCGAGAAGATGCCCCACGACCCGCTCCAAGGAGGGGCGGTCGAGCTCGCCGTCCGCGGTGAGCGGGGTGACGACGGGCGGGATCACTCCCGAATAGCGGGGGGTTCGGGCGGTCATGCGGTGCTCCTTGCGGACGGTACGGGGATCGGGTCCCCGGAGGGGGACGCGGGGGTCTGGGGGTGGACGCAGTGCCAGCGGTGTCCGTCGGTGCCGTCGGTGCGGACCGGGAAGACCGTGGCGCACGCGTCGTCCGCCTTCCAGCAGCGGGTGCGGAACGGGCAGCCGGTCGGCGGGTTGGTCGCCGAGGGGACCGGGCCGGTGAGCACGATGCGCTCGGTGGTCTCCAGCAGGCTGGGGGTCGCGGAGAGCAGTGCCTCGGTGTACGGGTGCGAGGGGGCACCCGCGACGTCCGCCGCGCGCCCCTCCTCGACGATGCGGCCGAGGTAGAGGACGGCGATGCGGTCGGCGAGGTAGCGCACGGTCTGGATGTCGTGCGAGATGAACACCATGCCGAGGCCGAGCCGTTCGCGCAGGTCCACCAGGAGGTTCAGGACCTGGGCGCGGACCGAGACGTCGAGCGCGGACGTCGGTTCGTCGGCGACGATCAGTTCCGGTTCGAGCGCCAGGGCGCGGGCGATGGCGACGCGCTGGCGCTGGCCGCCGGAGAGCTGTCCGGGCAGTGCGGCCAGGGTGTGGCCGGGGAGGCCGACCAGGTCGAGGAGTTCCTCGACGCGTGCCTCGCGCTCCTCGCGGGTGCCGCGGCGGTGCACGTCGAGCGGGTCGCGCAGGATCTGGCGGACCGTGAGCCGGGGGTTGAGGGCGGTGGAGGGGTCCTGGAAGACGACGCCGACGGCGGAGCCGAAGTCGTCGCGCCGCTGGGTCCCGGACATCTCCCACAGGTTCTTGCCGTGGAAGGTGACCGTGCCCTCGGTGGGCTTCTGCAGACCGGTCAGCACCCGGGCCATCGTCGACTTGCCGCAGCCGGACTCGCCGACCAGGCCGACGATCTCGCCGCGCTTGACCTCCAGGCTCGTGTCGGTGAGGGCGTGCACGGCGTCGCGGCGGAACACGCCTCCGCTGCGTGCCTTGTGGCGTACGTGGACGCCGTCGAGCCTGATCACAGGGCGCTCCCTTCCAGCTGTGCGGCCTTCGCCGGGTGGTGGCAGGCGAAGCCGTGGTCGTGCGCGCTGCCGCGTGCGGTGAGTGCGGGGGTGGTGGTGCGGCACAGTTCGGTGGCGGCGCCGCAGCGCGAGGCGAACCGGCAGCCCTCGCCGAAGCCCTGGGGTGCGGGGACGACGCCGCGGATCTGGTGGAGCCGTTCGGCGCCCGCCTCAAGGGAGACGACCGAGCCGAGCAGGCCGCGGCTGTAGTGGTGGGTGGGGTCGGTGAGTACGGAGCGGGTGTCGCCGATCTCGGCCAGCCGGCCCGCGTACATCACCGCGACGCGGTGCGACAGGTCGCCGACGAGGGCGAGGTCGTGGCTGACGAGCACCATCGCGAAGCCGAGTTCCTCGCGCAGCCGGACGAGGAGTTCGACGACCTGGGCCTGGACGGTGACGTCGAGGGCGGTGGTCGGTTCGTCCGCGATGAGCAGGCGGGGGCTGCGGGACAGCGCCATGGCGATCAGGACGCGCTGGCGCTGGCCGCCGGAGAGTTCGTGCGGGTAGCTGCGCAGGGTGCGTTCGGGTGCGAGGCCGACCAGGTCGAGGAGTTCGGCCGGGGTCTTCGTACCGCCGCGCGAGGTGAGCTGCTTGAGCTGGGTGCCCACGAGCACGGACGGGTTGAGGGAGGAGAGCGCGTCCTGGTAGACCATCGCGATCTCGGGGCCCATCAGGGCGCGGCGTTCCTTCGGCGGGAGCTTCAGCAGGTCCCGGCCGCGGTAGAGGATCTCGCCGCTGACCTCGGCGTTGCGGGCGAGGAGGCCCATGACGGCGAGGCTGGTGATGGACTTGCCGCAGCCGGACTCGCCGACCAGGCCGAGGGTCTCGCCCTCGTGGACGGTGAAGTCCAGGGAGTCGACGACCGGGACGGTGCCGTACCGGTCGGGGAAGCGGATGGCGAGGTCCCGTACGACCAGGAGTTCGGCGGCGTCCTCCGGTACCGGGGTGATGGCCGGCCCGTTCGCGTGGATGCGCTCCGCGAGCTTGGTGAGGGCGGCGTCGATGTCCACGGTGGAGCTCGCCTCCACCGGGTCCGGTGCCGTGGTGTGGGAGGGGTCCGCGCCGGCACGGGCCTTCTTCGGGGCCGCCGAGGCGTCGGTGAGGCCCTCGGAGAGGATGTTCAGCGCGAGCACGGTGACCAGCAGGGCGAGGCCCGGGAAGAACGTGGCCCACCAGCCGCCCGCGAGGAGGATCTGCCGGCCGTAGGCCAGGACGCTGCCCCAGCTGGGGTCGGGGTCCTGCACACCGGCGCCGATGAAGGAGAGGCTCGCCTCGAAGATGATCGCCTCCGCGACCATCACGGTGGCGAACACCATGACCGGGGCCATGCAGTTGACGGCGACGTGGCGCAGCACGATGTAGCCGCGCCGGGCGCCGATGACCTTCTCGGCCGCGACGTAGTCCTCGCCGTACTGGGAGAGGACGTTGGCGCGGACCACCCGGGCCAGCGACGGGGTGTAGACGAAGGCGATGGTGAAGATGATGACCGGGATGCTGGTGCCGAAGACCGCGACGAGGACGGCGGCCAGGGCGATCGGCGGGAACGACATCACCACGTCGAGGGTGCGCATCACGGACTCGTCGCCGAGCTTGCGCGAGGTGGCGGCGAGTGCGCCGAGCAGGGCGCCGGCGATCAGGGCCAGGGCGGTCGAGCCGAGTCCGATGATCAGCGAGTAGCGCGAGCCGTGCACGACGCGGGCGAAGACGTCGCGGCCGGCCCGGTCGGTGCCGAACCAGTGGTCGGCGCCCGGGGCCTGGACCGGGGTGCCGGTGGTGAGCGGGTCCTGGGTCAGCAGCGGGGCGAACACCGCGCCGAGAATGACGACGAGCAGCACGCAGAGCGCGACGCGGGAGGTGACCGGGAGGGCGCGGAACGCGATGCCCGGTCGGGACAGCTTGTTGGCCAGACGGCCCGTGGTGAACATGTCACACCGTCCTGATGCGGGGGTTGACCAGCAGATAGAGCAGGTCGACGATGACGTTGACCACCAGGAACGCGATGGCGATGGTCAGTACGGTGCCCTGGACCAGCGCGACATCGCCGCCGGTGACACCTTCGAGGATGAGCTTGCCCATGCCGGGCAGGTCGAAGATCGCTTCGATGACGACGGCGCCGCTGAGCAGGTAGCCGACCTTGACGCCGAGCACGGTGAGCGGGGTGACGAGCGCGTTGCGCAGCACCGAGCGGATCACCAGGAACACCGGCAGGCCGTTGCCGCGTGCGGTCCGGACGTAGTCGCGGTCGAGTTCGGCGACCATCGAGGTCCGGACGAGACGGGCGAGCGACGCCGCGACGGGCACCGCGAGCGAGAAGGCGGGCAGTGCCATGGTGCTGAGCCAGCCGCCGAAGGAGTCGGCCGGGTTGGTGTAGCCGCCGGTCGGGAAGATCCGGGTGTTGAGTGCGAACTGCTGGATGAGCAGGACACCGAGCCAGAACGACGGGACGGCGACCCCGGCCATGGAGAGCACCCGGAACAGCTGGTCGGGCCAGCGGTCGCGGTACATCGCGCCGACGACGCCGAAGACGACGGCCAGGACGATCGCGAGGATCAGGCCGAGGACGGTCAGCTGGAGGGTGAGCGGGAAGGCGGCGGTGATCCGGTCGACGACGGGCTGGCTCGGCGGGACGGTCATCCCGAGGTCGAAGTGGAGCAGCTGGCCGAGGAAGTGGAAGTAGCGGACGGGCAGGGGGTCGTTCAGGCCGTTGGCCTCGGCGAAGGCCGCACGGGCTTCGGGAGTGGAGCTCTCCCCGAGCGCGTTGAAGGCCGGGTCGACCGGCGAGAACTGCAGCACCACGAAGACGAGCAGCGCGATACCGAGGATCATCACCGGCATCATCGCGACGCGGCGCAGCGCGAGCCGGAGAAAAGCAACCATCGTCGGGTTCCTTGCGGTTGGGCGGGCCGGTCCGGGACAGCGGGGTCTGTTGTCCCGGACCGGGCGATCTGGCGCCGGTTGGCCGGCGCCGGGCTGGGGGGCCGGTCAGGCGCGGCTGACGTCCAGGAACGACAGGCCGGTGGTGGGCAGCGGCTTGAAGCCGGGCAGTGCCTTCTCGGTCCAGGCCGTGGGGAGCTTGCGGTGCAGGATCGGGTAGAGCGCGGCCTCGTCGGCGACGAGGTCGGTGACCTGGCCCCACAGCTCCTTGCGCTTCGCCTCGTCGCCCGCCTGGGCGGCCTTGTCGAGGGTCTGCTTGACCTTCTTGTACGCGGCGGACTTGCCCCAGCCGTAGCGGCTCTCGGGCCAGAAGCCGTAGTAGAACCAGCGCAGCAGCAGGTCGGCGTCGTTGCCGAAGACCGACGGGTCACCGGGGGCGACGAGGACCTCGAAGTCGCCCTTGTCGATCTTGGCGTACTGGGCCGGGGACTGGGCGATGCTGAGGGTGACCTTGACGCCCGCCTGCTCCCAGCTCTCCTTCAGCAGCGGGGCGATGTCCTTGACCCAGCCGGTGTCGGTGGTGAGGACGGTGAAGGACAGGTTCTTCACGCCCGCGTCGGCGAGCAGCTGCTTCGCCTTGGCCACGTCGTGCGTGTAGACCGTGGCGGCCTTGTGGTAGTCGGGGTGGGTCGAGGGCACGTAGCCGGTGGCGGCCGCGGCGTTGCCGACCATCGCGGTGGAGATGATCTTCTCGGTGTCCAGGGCGTAGTGCAGCGCCTGGCGCACCCGCTTGTCCGCGAACCGCTTGTCGGCGGTGTTGAACATCAGGAAGAGCAGCCCGAAGGACTGCACGGACTCGGTCTTGGCGGTGCCCGAGAGCCGCTTGACGTCGATGTACGGAACGTCCTCGATGGCCTGGACGCGGCCCGATTCCATCGCGCTGACGCGCGCCGACTGGTCGGACATCAGGCGCCAGACCATCTTCTTGGCCTTGGCGGGGTGGGCGCCGTTGTACTTGTCGTACGCCTCGAAGACGATCTTGTCCTCGCGGGTGGCGGAGACGAACTTGTACGGGCCGGAGCCGACCGGCTTGGCGTCGAAGGCCTTGGGGTCGGGCGCGACGATCTTCTTCGGGACGATCCGGGCCACGGCTATGCGGGACGGGAAGAGCGCGAAGGGGTACTTGAGCTTGAACTCGACCGTGCCGGCGTCGACGGCCTTGACCGTGTCGATGAAGGGCACGAACTGCGCCATCAGCGAGGCGTTCTTCGGGTCCAGGATGCGTTCGAAGCTGAAGACCACGTCGTCGGCGGTGACGGCCGAGCCGTCGTGGAAGGTCGCCCCCTTGCGCAGCGTCGCCCGGTAGGTGGTGGCGTTGATCTTCTTCGGCATCTCGGTGGCGAGCGCGGGGCGTGCCACGAGTGTTGCCGGATCGAGATCAACCAGACCCTCGAAGATGTGCATATTGGCGGCGTACGGGGTCGCGCCCGAGGTGATCATCGGGTCGAAGCCGGTCGACAGCGGGTAGGACAGACCGGCCTCGATGAGGTCGCTGCCGCTGCCCTTGTCCGTCGATCCGTCGGCGGTCGAGGACGGTCCGCCACAGGCGGCAAGGCTGGCCGTGATGGCGGCCGCAGCACCGACAGCACTGGTGTAACGCAGGAAGGTGCGGCGCTCGACACCGGCTGATCTCAGCTCGGGCACGGGTCCTCCAGGGACTTTGAGGTGGGGCATCGGAGGTGGAGACGGGGGGTGGATCGGGTGGTTCACGGGGACCGCGGAACCTGAAGCATCAGACGTCAGATGTCTGATGCCTTGATAGCGTGGGAACGTAGCTTGACAATCGAGAGGGGTCAAGAGGTGGGGAGTTCACATATGTCCGGAACGAGGCCCGGCCGGCAGTTGCTCCGGCAGGAAGTCGTCGACGGCATCAAGCGGTACATCCTCGAGGAACGGCTCCGCCCCGGGGACCCGCTGCCCACCGAGCCCGCCCTGTGCGAGGCCCTCGGCGCCAGCCGCTCCAGCGTCCGCGAGGCCGTCAAGATCCTCAACGCGCTGGACATCGTCGAGGTCCGCCACGGGCACGGCACGTACGTCGGCAGGCTGAGCCTGTCGGCGCTGGTGGAGAGCCTGACCTTCCGCGGGCTGCTCTCCCCCGACGACGACTTCCAGGTGATGTCCGACCTGGTCGACGTGCGCGAGCTCTTCGAGCGCGGGATGGCCGACCGGATCGTCACGCTGCTCACGCCGGAGCAGCTCGACGCACTGGACGGCCTGGTGGCCACGATGCGCGAGACCGGGGCGCAGGAGGGGCACGGTTTCGTGGACGCCGACCGGGCGTTCCACGCGCTGCTCGTCGCCCCGCTGGGCAACGAGCTGATCGGCCAGCTCTCGATGGCCTTCTGGGACGTGTACACGATCGTCGCGCCGCATCTCGACGGGTTCACCCAGGCCGACGAGACGGCGACGGTCGCGGCGCACCAGAACATCGTGGACGCCGCGCGGGCCGGGGACACCGCCGGCTTCATGCAGGCGCTCGGCGAGCACTACGCCCCGGTCAGGCGCAGGATCTCCGAGGCCCGGAGCCGCGACGGCGCCAAGGGCTGAACCGCGCGCCGACCCCTGCGGCGCGACGGCGGCGCCGGGCCCCGTCCCTCCCGGACCAGGCCCGGCGCACCCTTGACGGGCGCCGCGGGGGCTGCCTAGGGTCCGTGTGCCGACAGGACATCTGACGTCATCCGTCTGATGACCTGTGCTTGACCTCGCACCCGGCACCTCCCGCCGCGCCCCCAGGAGGGCACCTCCATGCCGTTGACGGATCTCTCGCTCGCGGACTGCCGCGACTACCGGCCGTCGTTGCCCGTGCCGGCGGACTTCGACGACTTCTGGACCCGGACCCTGGCCGGAGCCGGAGCCGGGGACGGCAGCCGGCAGAAGCCGGTGTTCACCGAGACGGACACGGGGCTCACCCAGATCCGCACCTACGACGTGACGGTTCCCGGCTTCGCCGGCCAACCGGTGCGCGGCTGGCTGCGGATGCCCGCCGGGGCGCGCGAACCGCTCGGCTGCGTCGTGGAGTTCCTCGGCTACGGCCGGGGCCGGGGCCTCGCGCACGAGAACCTGCTGTGGGCGTCGGCCGGTTACGCGCATCTGATCATGGACACCCGCGGTCAGGGCTGGTCCGCGGCGGGCGGCGACACCGCGGATTCGGACGCCGGGGCGGCCGGAGCCGTACCCGGCTTCCTCACCCGTGGCGTCGAGAGCCCCGAAACGTACTACTACCGGCGGCTGTTCACCGACGCGGTGCGCTGTGTCGAGGCGATGCGCGGCCACCCCGAGGTCGATCCGGACCGGATCGTCGTCACCGGGGTGAGCCAGGGCGGGGGTATCGCGCTGGCCGTTTCAGGGCTGGTGCCGGGACTGGCCGGGGTCATGCCGGACGTGCCGTTCCTCTGCGACTTCCCCCGCGCGACGCGGATTTCGGGACGTCCGCCGTTCACCGAGATCGCCGAGTACCTGAAGCTCCACCGCGACCGCACCGAAGCCGTCTTCACCACCCTGGCGTACTTCGACGCGGCGCTGCTCGCCACCCGGGCCACGGCTCCCGCCCTCTTCTCGATCGCCATGATGGACGAGATCTGCCCGCCCTCCACCTGCTTCGCCGCCTACAACAACTACGCCGGGCCCAAGGACGTGACGATCTACGCGTTCAACGGGCACGAGGGCGGCGCGGAGTACCAGCAGCGGGAGCAACTGGCCTGGGTGCGCACCCTGTTCGCCGGCCTGCCGTCGGGGCAGGCCGGACACTCCTGACCGGAGGCACCTTCCGTGCGCAGACGATCCATGCTTCTTGCCGCAGGCGCGGCGGCCCTGAGCACCCAGCTCGGCGGCCGCGCCTTCGCCGCCGGCAGCGGCCCCGTCCTGGACCACGACACTCCCGTGGACCTGGACGGCAGCGAGTACGTCGACCTGTCGAACCAGGTCGGCGTACTCGCCCCGCTCACCACGGGAACCATCGTCGTCACCTTCCGCACCACCAGTCACAACGAGGCGATGACGCTGTTCAGCGCCTCGGACCCCACCGCCCCGTCCTCCAACATCACCCTGAATCTGAGTGGCGGCGCACTCCAGTTCTCCGTACGCGAGAAGGGATCGGTGCTCATCAATGTCATGACCCGGACACGGTACGACGACGGGCTGCGCCACACCGTCGCCGTCACCGTCAACGCCTCCGGCACCACGCTGCACGCCGGCGGACGCGTGGTGTTCCAGACCGCGCGGCACGCCTTCTTCGGCAGCGTCTCCAAGCTCACCGCACTCGCCCTGGGCCGCAACACCGACAGCGACCACCCGGGCGGCGAGTGGTTCTGCACCGGCACCGTCGAACGGGCCGCCGTCTGGGACCGGGTGCTGAACGAGAGCGAACTGGTCGCGCAGTGCCCGCGCCCCGACCTCGCGGACCTGGGCCGGATCTCCACCGTCCTGAACAGCGACACCCCGGCCACCTGGGTCGTCACCGGTGACAGCATCACCCACGGCGCCCTGCACACCAACGGCTGGCGCAGCTACCCGGAACACTGGACGGAGCGCGTCCGCTGGGAGCTGGGCAAGCCGAAGAACCGCGACTTCGTGATCGATTCCGGGGTGAGCGGCGCCACCAGCGCCGAACTCGTCGCACAGTTCGGCGAGCGGGTCACCGCCTTCTCGCCGCAGGTCGTCTCGATCATGATCGGGACGAACGACATCGCGACGTCCGGTCTCGGCCCCGAGACCTACCGGGCCAATCTCCTCTCCCTGGTGCGCTCGGTGCGCGCACTGCCCGGCTCCCCGGTGCCGGTCCTGCAGGCACCCAACCCGGTCGATCCGGCGAAGTGGCCGGGCCGGGTGGGACTTTCGCAGTACGCCCAGGTCATGGGCGAGGTCGCGGCGCAGCAGAACGCGGTCTTCGTCGACCACTACAACGACTGGCTGGACGGCAACGGCGGCCAGGTCCCACTGTCCCTGCTCAGCGACGGGCTCCACCCCAACGAGCGGGGCCACCACCGCGTCGTACTCAAGATGATCAAGGATCTGCGGATCTTCGACGGGAGCAGCCGGGTCTGCTCCCTGCGCATCCCGTAATCCCCGGCGAACCCCCCAATCTCCCACCCTTCGAGAAGCACCACCCCTTCCGAGAAGAGAGATCGTCCATGCAGCGAACCGTCCCTGTCGCCCTGCTCAGCGCCGCCATGCTGGTGGTCACCGTGACCGGCACCGCGCAGGCCGCGGCGCCCGCCCCCGGCACGCTCACGTCCCAGGACCTGACCGTCGACGGCGTGGGCTCCCCCCACTACCGCATCCCGGCCCTGACCACCTCGGTCAAGGGCACCGTGCTGGCCGCGTACGACGCCCGTCCCACCCTCGCGGACCTGCCCTCCAACATCGGCATCGTGCTGCGCCGCAGCACCGACGGCGGTACGACCTGGCAGGCGCAGCAGGTGGTCCGCAAGGATGCCGCGCCCAAGGGCTACGGAGACCCGAGCCTGCTGGTCGACCGGACCACCGGCCGTATCTTCCTGTTCTACGCGGCCGGTGTGAACCAGGGCTTCGCGGGCTCGGCCACCGGCAACGACGAGAGCGACCCCAACGTCCTCCAGGCCGACTACAGCTACTCGGACGACGACGGGCTGACCTGGACCCATCGCCGGATCACCAAGCAGATCAAGGACCCGGCCTGGGCCGGGATGTTCGCCGCGTCCGGCGAGGGCATCCAGCTGCGCAACGGAGCACACAAGGGCCGGCTGATCCAGCAGTACGCCGTCCGTATCAACGGCGCCAACCACGCGGCGAGCGCGTACAGCGACGACCACGGCGCCACCTGGAAGATGGGCAAGCCGGTCGGCCCCGGTGGTGACGAGAACAAGACCGTCGAGCTGAACGACGGCACGGTCATGCTCAACAACCGGTCGAAGCCGTACCGGACGATCGCGTACTCCACGGACGGCGGGGTCACCTACACCCCCTTCGCCCAGGACACCGCGCTCCCCGACCCGGCGAACAACGCCTCGGTCATCCGGTACGCCCCCGACGCCGCGGCCTCGGACCCGCAGTCGTCCTGGCTGCTGTTCAGCAACACCGAGGACACCGGGTCGCGGCGCAACCTCACCGTCAAGATGTCCTGCGACAACGGGAAGACATGGCCGATCAGGAAGGTCGTCGACCCCGGCGCCGCGGCCTACTCGACCCTCACCCGGCTGCCGGACGGCAGGGTCGGACTGCTGTACGAGCGCGGCGACTACGAGCACATCACGTACGACTCGTTCGACCTGAAGTGGCTGGGCGGCACCTGCGCCGACGTCACGATCACCCCGCCCGCCTCGCTCAAGGCGGGGACCAGTGCCCAGGTCACGGTCCGGGTCGTCAACCGGATGGACGTACGCCGGGACGCGGGCACGATCGACCTGACCGTGCCGAGCGGCTGGACCACCGCGCAGACCGCGATCCCGGCGCTGAACCCCGGCCAGGGCGCCAACATCAAGATCCCGGTCACCGTCGCGGCCGGCGCCTCCGGCAGCGCCGCGCTCACCGCGACGTACCGGGCGAACGGCAAGCAGGCCCAGGGCAGTACGACGGTGACGGTCACTCCGTAACCCGGGCGGGTCCCGTACGTCCGGCCGCCGCACGGCGGTTGGACGTGCCCCGCCCCGCGACCGTTGAATGGGTGCGACGCGCGGCAGGCGGAGCAACCGGGAAGTGGTGGCGGACATGGCGGGAGCGGTCTTACGCATCGGGGTGGTCGGCGGGAGCGTCGCCGGGTGTGCCATGGCGATCGCCGGGGCCAGGGCCGGCGCGGAGGTGACGGTCCACGAGCGCAGCGACGCGGCCCTGGAGGACCGGGGGTTCGGCATCGTCATCCCGCCGGCGCTGCACGGGGAGCTGGTCGCGGCCGGCTATCTGGACGCCGCGATGCCGACGGCTCCGGTGCCCTCCCGGGTCTGGCTCACCCGGCAGAGCGGGCGCTCGACGGCGCGCGAACTGGCCCGCCAGGAAGCTGCGGTGACGGCCTGCCACTGGGGCCTCCTGTGGCGCACCCTGCACGCGAACACCAGCGGCGCCGTGCGGTATCACCGGGGCCGGCCCGTCACCGAGGTACGGCGCCACCCCTCGGGCGGCGCCGTGATCCGGACGGCGGACACCGAGCAGCTGTACGACATCGTCGTCGGGGCGGACGGCCCCCGGTCCGTCACCCGGGAGACCGTCGCCCCGGGGGTGCGGCCTGTTCCGGCGGGATACGCCGTGTGGCGGGGCACCCTGCCACTGACCGCGCTCGCCGGTCATCCGCACCTGCTCGAACTGCTGCGCGGCGCGTGGATCACGCTGGGATACCGGGGCGGGCACGGGGTCTTCTACCTGATCCCCGGCGCCGCACCGGACTCCCGGCTGCTGGCCTACGCCGTCTACGGCTCCCCTCCCCCGGTCTCGTGGACCGCCGGGCGCGAGGCGTACGTACGGCGCATCGCCGAGGAGCACTTCCCGGCGGACTGGGCCGGTCTCGTCGGCCGGGGCGAGCACACCTCCACGGCGTACCACCCGGTCACCGATTTCCACGCCCCACAGGTGGCCGACCCCCCGTTCCTGCTGGCGGGCGACGCGGCGAGCATCACCAGACCGCACACCGCCAGCGGCGCGACCAAGGCACTGCAGGACGCCCTCTGCCTGGAACGCGTCCTGCGCGGAGCGTCCTCCCCGGCCGACGCACTGCGCGCGTACGCGGCCGAGCGCTCGCCCGAGGGAGCCAGACTGGTCGACCTCGGCCGCAGACTGGGACGAGCGATGGTCGAACGCACCCCGGACTGGGCGGCGATGGGCCCGTCGGAGGTGGCGACGTGGTCCCGCGCGACGCTGGACGGCGCCGACAGCTACCTGTACGGGGCGGAGGAGGGCTGACGGGGGCGGGGGCGGCCTGCCGGGGGCTCGGCTACGGGCTTCAGGGGCTGTCGTCAGGATCCGTCCGGCCGAGGGCCCCCCGCCGCTCCGCGAGCCGCTCCAGCGACCAGAGGGTCCACGGGTGTTCGGGCCCGAGCACCCGCACCCGGGCATCCGCCACCAGCTCGGCCTGCGTCACCGCTTCTTCCATCAGACCGAGCTCGCCGAGGGCTCTGCTCAGCAAGGAGCGGGCGGCGAGGGTCTTTGGGTGGTCCGGTCCGCAGGCACGCTCGAAGGCTGTGACCACGTCACGGACAAGAGGCAGGGCCCGTGACTGCCGGCCGGCGGCGATCAGGCCGAAGGCGTGGTTGAGTTCGGCGGCCAGAGTGATCGGGTGCCCGGGGCCGACCGCACTGCGGCAGTCCGCCAGCAGCTCGGGTCCGGTGGACGGGTCCAGCTCCGGCCCGGCCGTGAACTCCAGCAGGTACGTTCGCGCGATGAGCGTCGACGGATGGGCCGCGCCCGGCCCGGCGGTCCGGCCCTCGACGACCCGTCGCATCAGCGACACCGCCTCGTCCTTCCGGTCGAGCGCCCAGAACAGCACCGGGGACAACCCGACACAGCTCTCCAGTGTCTCGACGGCATCCGCGCCGAACGTGGCGGTGCAGTCCGCGAGGGCGAGACGGTGGGCCTCCTCCGCCTCCTCGTACCGTCCGATCCGGTAGAGAGCCCGCCCGACCCGTTGACGGATCGCGATCAGCGCAGGGTGGTCCGCGCCCAGCAATCCCGTACCGCGCTCGACCGCGTCCTGCGCCACCGACAGCGCGGACGCGTAGTCGCCCGCCCGGTGCAGGGCCACCACGAGACGCAACGCACAGTCCAGCACCCGCGCCACGGTCGTCGGGCCGACCTCGGTCCACTGGCTCGCCCGACGCAGCAACGCCCGAGTGTGCGGCGCGAAGAGAGCGAGCGGCGGGTCCTCCCGTGTCCACGGCCGCGTCACGTCGGGCAGCAGCGCGCCGAGCAGCTCGGCGGCGGCACCGACAAGCGGGTCACGCCGATCTGCCGGAACACCCCGGGCGATGCTGTCGAGCAGTACCCCGTGGGTGCGCACGCAGCGCGGCGGCCCCGGTACGAGGCGGGTGAGTGAGTGATCGAGGAGGCCACGGAGTGCCATCTCCACCCGCGCCCGGGGCAGCACCGCGCCGATGCCCGTACCGGCCAGCAGAGGGAGCGGCAGCGGGTCGTGGGACCAGCACGCGAGCAGTTGGATCAATGTCGTGGCCTCGGGCAGCCCATGGGCGCGCAGGGCGGCCAGGGACAGCTCCCAGGTGCTGCTGGCAAGATGGCGCGAGTCGTGGCCGCTGCCGTACTCGGCCCCTTGGTCCAGCAGTTCGATGGCGTCTGCCTCCGGCCCCCGGTCGAGAGCCCGTCCGTACTCCGCCATGCTCCACGGACTGATCACCTGGTGCGCCAGGTAGCCGCCCGCCAGGGTGAGCGCCAACGGCAGCCGCCCGAGCCGGTCCGCGATCTCGGCCGCTTCCTCCACCGTCCCGCTCTCCGGCGCCAGATCACACAGCACCCGCGCCGCGTCCTCCCGCGGCAGCACACCCACGTGGTGCAGCTCGGCGCCGGGCCACCAGTGCGCTGCGACCTGCCGTGTGGTGACCAGGGTGGTGCCGCGCGGGCTGGTGCGCAACCAGTTGCCGTCGCGCAGGACGGCAGGGTCGTCGGCGTTGTCGATCACCAGCAGCCATGGCTGGTCGGACCGGTCCAGCCGGTCCCACACCAGGTCCGCGGCTGCCCGCAGCCCGCTGCGCGCGGCGGTGAGCTCGCCTTCGCCCGCACCGCGGTCGGCGGCGACGGCGAGCATTCCGGCGCGTAGTGACGTCAGGTCGGAGGCGTTGACCCACAGTCCGGTCCGGCTGCCGTCGGCGGTCGCGGTCCGGAAGATCTCGGAGGCGACGGCGGTCTTGCCGCAGCCGCCCAGACCGTGGAGCACGTAGACCTGATCGGTTCCGCCGTCCTCAAGGGAGGAACGCAGTCGCGCCATCAGTTCCGACCGGTCGCGCAGGACGACCGGAGGGCGCCCCACGGCCGGCCGCCTCACGGAGTCCGGCGCCGTCCCAGGCGCGGCCGTCCGGGGGTCACCGTGGTGGTGGTGCTCAGTGATGTACTGGTCCCCAGTGGCCTGGTAGACCCGGCCGTTGTCCTCCGCACGGCCCTCGGTCGACCCGCTCACCGCTCGGTGATGCGCAGATCGCGGCCGGCCTGGTAGACCCGGGAGTCGCCGGAGGCTGTGGCGCGCTGTGAGACAGCCGGCCCGGGTGCGGGGCCGGGGGCGAGTTCATCCAGCAGGCTCCGCAGCTCCACCATCACCTCGGGCCGGTCGACCAGCAGCCGCCTGATCCGGCCCTGCCACTCGGCTGCCAGCTCGGCCTCGGAGCCCGGGTCCACCGCCAGGTCCTCCCGGGTGCTGTCCAGCTCGGCGGCCACCGCGTCGGCCCGTTCCGGCCGGGCCCGCCGCCAGAGGGCGACGATGCCGTCCCTGGTGCGCTCCCAGGAGTCGGTCGCCATCAGTGTGACGAGGGTCAGGCTCGCACTCTGTGCGAGCGTGGTCAGCTCCGGGTCCATGGCGCATGCTCCTCGCACTGCCGCGTAATGGTTGTCATATCAGTTGGCCGTGGGGGGTCCGAGCGGGGCAATCTCCCTCTCGAAGAACTCCGAGAACTCCTCGCCCTTGCGGCACAGGGTTTCGAATTCGGCGACTGTTGTCGCGATCTGCCCGGGTTCGGTGAAACGGCGCGCTCCCGCACCCTTCAGTTCCTCGTCGTAGATCACGGCGTACATCACCGAATTGCCCAGGACGACGACCTCGGGCAACGGTGCGTCACGCTCCAGGTCCACGATCTCCCGTGCGTCCAGCACTCGAATCTCCTCGCCCAGCTCCGACCGGAGCCGGAAGGAGTTCATTTCCCACTGGAGATACGGAGTCACCGGGAATTCGACGATACGAAGCCTTCGGAACGCCAGGCCGCGTCCGGCGGATTCCTGGAAGTACGCGGCAACGGAATCCCTTTCGGCCTCGATCAGCCGCAAGGCGGCCGCCCAGTCCCCGGCGGCGAAAGCGTCCCAGCTCGGCGAGCCCTGCTCCTTGAACGTCTGGCCACGTTCGATCTTGGCAAGGAGGCGGATGTCGCTCTTGTGGAACCGACTGAAGTCGGCCAAGTAGTCGGGCCTCGCGAGGACCTCGCCGCCGTTGTCGCGAAAGCACTCAAACACCGGGGATGTCCCCCTTCGCCGCGATGAGCATGCTGCGGGGGATGACCACGAGGCGTTCGTCCACGCCGATCGAGACTCCGTCCGGCAGGCGGGTGCCGAGGGAGGTGGTGAGGTCACGTCCGATCACCGCGACGTCGCCGTTCTCCAGCTCCCAGATGTCCGGGCATTCGGGGCCGGAATTGGTCGCACCCAGTTCCAGGGCCGACTTGCCCAGGCGCCGCTTGAAGTCCGTTCCCGGGTCCGCTTCCCACGGCCTGCTCATGGCGTCGCCCTTCCGCTGCCTCGCCTTCAATATAGCAGTGACGACCTATCAAATTCCTTGCGGAATAAAGCATTTGGCCTGATCGACGGGTTCGGTCGTTCCGTCGGCTTGAGCGCGGCTCAGGCCGGGCTGAGTCTGGTGCGGATGCCGTCGAAGTGGGTGCGCATCGCCCTCACCGCGCGCAGGCCGTCGGCCGCCGCCACCGCCGCGACGATCTCGCGGTGCTGGGCGCAGGTGACCCAAGGGTCCTGGTGGCCGTCGTCGAGGTCCTCGCGCACCCGGTCCATCGCCGCCCAGAAGGCGTCGAGCACCTCGCTGAGCAGGTGGTTGTCGAGCGAGGCGTACAGCGCGAGGTGGAAGGCCCGGTCGGTGGCGCGGGCGACCCGGCCGGTGCCGGCCTCCTGTTCCATCTGCACCACCAGCGCGCGCAGCACTTCGATGTCCTCGTCCGGGACCCCGGCCGCGACGGAGCCCACCAGCCCCGCCTCCAGGGCTTCGCGCACCTTCATCAGCTCGGCGAGGCCCGGTTCGCCCTGGCGGTGGCGGACCGCCGCACGGAAGGCGAGCCCCTCGGCGAACGGTGACAGGGAGAGCGAGCCGACGAAGGTGCCGAATCCGCGCCGGATCTCGACGACGTTGACCGCCTGGAGCGACTTGAGCGCCTCGCGCACCGATACCCGTCCGGCGCCGAAGAGCTCCATCAGCTCGGCCTCCGTGGGCAGTGCGTCGCCGGGCGCGAGCCGGCGTTCCAGGATCAGTTCCTTGATCCTGCGCTCGATGTCCTGAGCCATGGTGGGCCGCGCCACAACGTCCTCCTGAGGTGCCGTTGCCCCTTGACCGGTCACAGGAGCATCTGTTTAAGGTGAAGCAAGACATAGGACATCTTACGTCTCACGTCTCGATCCGCGTAGCCGTACGGGCCCCGGATCGGTATCCCGATCAGCTGGAGCCTCCACCATGCCTCTGACCGCACCGCTGCACGGCGTAGTCCCGCCGGTCTGCACCCCGCTCGACCCCCGCGGGGAGGTCGACACCACGTCCCTCGCCCGGCTCGTCGAGCACCTCGTCGCCGGGGGCGTGCACGGACTCTTCGCGCTCGGGTCCACCAGCGAGGTCGCCTACCTCACCGACGAACAGCGCGCGACGGTCCTGGAGACCGTGGTCAACGCGACCGACGGCCGGGTCCCGGTGCTGGCCGGGGTCATCGACACCACCACGGCCCGGGTCGTCGAGCATGCCAGGTCCGCCGCCCAGCTGGGCGCTGACGCACTGGTCGCGACCGCGCCGTTCTACACCCGCACCCACGGCAAGGAGATCGCCGGGCACTTCCGCCGGCTCCGTGCCGAGGTGGACCTGCCGCTGTTCGCGTACGACATCCCGGTCGCCGTGCACAGCAAGCTGTCCGCCGCGCTGGTCCGTGAGCTCGCCGAGGACGGCACCCTGGCCGGGCTCAAGGACAGCAGCGGCGACGAGGGCGGGCTGCGCAGGCTCGTCGTCGAGCTCGGTGGCCGTGAGGGGCGCGCGCAGGGTCCGGTGCCGGAGTTCAGCATCCTCACCGGCTCCGAACTGACCGTGGACGCGGCGCTGCTGGCCGGGGCCGACGGCGTCGTCCCGGGTATCGGCAACGTGGACCCGTCCGGCTATGTGCGGCTCTACGAGGCCGCGCGGGCCGGGGACTGGGCGCTGGCCGCGAAGGAGCAGGAGCGGCTCATCAAGCTGTTCGCCATGGTCGACGTCGGTCCAGAGGCGGACATGGGGCGCAGTTCCTCGGCGCTCGGCTCGTTCAAGTCGGCGCTCCGGCTGCTGGGCATCATCGACTGCGGCGACACGGCGTTCCCGCAGATCCAGCTGTCCGCCGAATCCGTCGCGCTGGTCTCCGGACTGCTGCGCGCCGCCGGTCTGCCGCCGGTCCGATGACCTCGGCAGCTCGGACAGCGCAGGCCGGGCGGCCGGTCGTCGGCCTCGACCTCGGCGGTACGAAGATCGCCGCCGCGCTCCTCGGCGCCGACGGCACGATCCTGGCCCGGCACAGCCGTCCCACCCCGGCCCGTGACGGTGCGGCGGCGGTGCTCGACGCACTCGCCGCCGCCGCGGCCGAGGTCGACCCCGGCAAGGCCGCCGCGGTGCTCGGCATCGCGGCGGCCGGGGTGATCGACCCCCGCACCGGCATGGTCACCAGCGCCACCGACTCCATCCGCGGCTGGGCCGGCACCGCTCTGGGCGCCGGTCTCGCGGACCGTACCGGGTACCCGGTGGCCTGCGACAACGACGTACGCGCCACGGCCGGGCCGGAACTCGCGGCGCTGGGCGCGGACGGTACCGGACACGGCTCGCTGCTCTTCGCCGCCATAGGCACCGGGGTCGGCGGCGCGATAGCCGCCGACGGACGGATGCTGCACGGCGCGTCCGGCATCGCCGGGCACCTCGGCCATCTGCCCAGCCCGGAGGCGGCCGGGCTGCCCTGCACCTGTGGCGCCACCGGCCACCTGGAGGTCATCGCCTCCGGGCCCGGTATCGCCGCCCACTACGAGCGGCTGACCGGCGCCCCGGTGGACCGGCTGGAGACCGTCGCCGCGTGGGCCGCGCGGGGCGACACCGACGCCGTGTCCGCCATCACCACCGGCGCGGCCGCCGCCGGTCATGTGCTCGGCGGACTCGCCAACGCCTTCGGCCCCGACCGGGTCGTCGTCGGCGGCGGGGTCCCGCGCATCGGCGCCCTGTACGAGGACGCCCTGCGGGCGGCCTTCACCTCGGAACTGATGGAGCCGCTGCGCGGGCTCGTACCGCGGGCTCCGCTCCTCGGCCACGACGCGGCCGTGCTCGGAGCGGCCGCCCTGACCACCACCCTTCCCCTCCACCACCCGGGAGCTCTCCGATGACCGCACAGAAACTGGCCGCCCTCCTCGAGGGCAAGCTGATCGTGTCCTGCCAGGCCCCGCCCGGTGACCCCATGCGCGAGACCGCCACCCTGGTGCGCCTCGCGCAGTCGGCGGTCGCCGGTGGCGGCGCCGCGATCCGGGCCAACGAACCGGCGGTCGTCGCCGCGATCGTCGAGACCGTCGACCTGCCGGTCATCGGCCTCTGGAAGGACGGCGACATCGGGGTCTACATCACGCCGACCGTCCGGCACGCCCTGGCGGTCGCCGAGGCGGGTGCGGCCGTCGTCGCCGCCGACGCCACCGACCGGCCGCGCCCCGACGGCTCGACGTTCGCCGAGCTCGTCGAGGCCGTGCACGCGGCCGGCGCCCTGGTCATGGCCGATGTCTCCACCCTCGAAGAGGGCGTGGCGGCGGCCCGGCTGGGGGCGGACTTCGTCTCCACGACGCTGTCCGGCTACGTTCCCGGCACCCCGAAGCAGACCGGCCCCGACCTCGATCTGGTCGCCGCGCTGTCCGCCGCGATCGACGTCCCGGTCGTCGCGGAAGGCCGTATCAACACCCCGGAGGAGGCGGCCGAGGCCCTGCGCCGCGGCGCGCACAGCGTCGTCGTCGGCACCGCCATCACCGCGCCCACGGCCCTGACCGCCCGCTTCGTCGCAGGCATCGCCCGGCCCTGACCCTCCCCCCACCACGCGGGGCGGCTGTTCAAGGGAGAGCGCCGTCCCGCATCCTGGAGTCACCGTGCAGACCACATCACCCCCCACGCTCCCCTGGTACCGCCAGGTCAGCCGCACCCAGTGGAAGTCGTTCTTCGCCGCCTGGATCGGCTACGTCCTCGACGGCTTCGACTTCGTGCTGATCACCCTCGTGCTGACGGAGATCAGTGACGAGTTCGGCCTGAGCACGGTGCAGGCGGCCAGCCTGATCTCCGGCGCGTTCATCACCCGCTGGCTGGGCGGGGCGGTGCTCGGCGCCATCGGTGACCGGTACGGCCGCAAGCTCTCCATGGTGCTGAGCATCCTGCTGTACTCGGTGGGTACCTTCGCCTGCGGGTTCGCCTGGAACTACCACAGCCTGTTCGCCGCCCGGCTGGCCATCGGCATGGGCATGGCCGGTGAGTACAGCGCCAGCTCCACCTACGTCATGGAGAGCTGGCCCGCCGGGATGCGCGGCCGGGCCAGCGGCTTCCTGATCTCCGGCTTCTCGGTCGGTTCCGTGCTCGCCGCCCAGGTCTACGACTGGGTGGTCCCCTCGCTCGGCTGGCGCTGGATGTTCTATCTGGGCCTCGTCCCGATAGCCGTCGCGCTGTGGATGCGGCGCGCGCTGCCGGAGGCCGAGGAGTGGACGGAGTCCGTCGCGGAGAAGGGCGCCAAGCCCAATCCGTTCGGGCCGCTGTTCGTCACCCGCGGCCGGGCCACGGCCAACACGGTGCTGGTCGTCGTCGCCACGGTCTCGCTGTTCCTCGTCTTCACGCCCGGCGGCGCCGGGATGGTGCCGGTGCTCTCGGTGATCGCCGGTCTCTCGCTCGCCGCGTTCGCCGTGCAGCTGGGCGGCAGGCGGAGCTGGGTGCTGTATCTGTCGATGATCGTGACGCTGTTCTTCGCGTTCCTGTACTCGTGGCCGATCCAGGCGCTGCTGCCGACGTATCTGAAGACCGAGCTGGGCTACAGCACGGACCAGGTCACCGACGTCCTGTACTTCGCCGGTTTCGGCACCATGGTCGGCTGCTGGGTCGCGGGCTTCCTGGGCGACCGGATCGGGGCGAAGAAGGCGTACGCGCTGACCCTGCTGGCCTCGCTCGCCTTCGTCTATCCGGTGTTCGCCGTGCAGAACAACCTGCTGGTGCTCGGCATCCTGCTCTTCCTGCTCCAGGCGACGAGCTTCGGCATCTCCGGGCTGCTGCCGCGCTACATCGGCGGGCACTTCCCGACGGCGAGCCGGGGTGCGGCGCTCGGCTTCACGTACAACGTGGGCGCTCTCGGCGGGGCCGTCGCCCCGGTCCTCGGCGCGCACCTCGCCTCCGGCATGGACCTGGGACAGGCACTGGCGGTGCTGACGTTCGCGGGCACGGTGATCGTGGTGGTGCTGGTCGGATTCGACGTACCGGCACGGCTGAACCGGCTGACGGACCCGGACGCCACGCCGGACCACCTCGCGGTGGCGACGGCGGAGAAACCCGTGCCTGTGGCGCGGTAGGCCACCCGACCCGGCGCAGCTGTGCGGCTGCGCCGGGTCCTTTCACGTCACGGGTGGAAGCGGGTCAGCGACCCGGCCACGCAGGCGGGCTTCACGGACCCCTCCAGCTCGAAGGTGAAGGCCCGGGACATCCGCACCCCTGCGTGAGCGACCTCGCTCACCCCGGTGACCGCGGCGTGCGGCAGGAACCGGCCGATGATCGGGGTCGTACCGCCCAGGAGCGTGCCGCAGGGCTGGTGGCAGAGCTCCAGATGCCGGTGCGACGCGGACGAGCCGGGAACCGGCCGGCGGGGGCCGCGTAGTGGGGTGGTGGCGGTTCTCAGACCGCGATGCGCTCGAAGACCGCGGCGAGGCCCTGGCCGCCGCCGATGCACATGGTCTCCAGGCCGTAGCGGGCCTCGCGGCGGTGCAGTTCCCTGGTCAGCGTGGCGAGGATGCGGGCGCCGGTGGCACCGACCGGGTGGCCGAGGGAGACTCCGGAGCCGTTCACGTTGATCCGCTCCTCGTGGTCCTTCTCGCCGAGTCCCAGTTCACGGGTGCAGGCCAGCACCTGGGCGGCGAAGGCCTCGTTGAGCTCGATCAGGTCCAGGTCGGCGAGGGTGAGCCCGGCTCGGGCGAGCGCCGTGCGGGTGGCGGGGACGGGGCCGATGCCCATGGTGGCGGCGGGCACCCCGGCGCGGGCGAAGGAGACCAGCCGGACGAGCGGGGTGAGGCCGAGCCGTTGTGCGGTGGCGGCGCTGGTGACCAGGCAGGCGGCGGCCGCGTCGTTCTGGCCGCTGGCGTTGCCCGCGGTGACGGTGGCCGCCGGGTCGGTCTTGCCCATGACCGGTCGCAGGGCCGCGAGTTGTTCGGCGGTGGTGTCCGGGCGCGGGTGCTCGTCGGCGGTGACCACCGTCTCGCCCTTGCGGGTGCGTACGGTGACGGGGACGGTCTCCGCGCGGTACCGCCCCTCGGCCGCGGCCCGGCCGGCACGCTGTTGCGAGCGCAGGGCGAGGGCGTCCTGGTCGGCGCGGCTGATGCCGTACTCCCGTCGCAGGTTCTCGGCGGTCTCGATCATGCCGCCGGGCACGGGGTGGTTCACGCCGCCCGCGGTGACCCGGCCCCGGGCGAGGCTGTCGTGGAGCTGGAGGCCGGGGCCCTTGATGCCCCAGCGGCCGTCGTGCGTGTAGTAGGAGGCGGCGCTCATCACGTCGACACCACCCGCGATCACCACCTCGCTGAAGCCCGCCCTGATCTGCATCGCGGCGTCGAGGACGGCCTGCAGCCCGGAGCCGCAACGGCGGTCGATCTGCGTGCCGGTGACGGACTGCGGGAGTCCGGCGTCGAGCGCGGCGACCCGGCCGATGGCGGGAGCGTCGGCGGACGGGTAGGCGCTGCCGAGGATCACCTCGTCGACCCGGTCCGGGTCGATTCCGGTGCGGGCGACGACCTCGGCGATGACGAGCGCGGCGAGGGAGGCCGGCGCCTGCCCCGCGAGCGCTCCGCCGAAGCGGCCGATCGGGGTGCGCAGCGGTTCGCAGATCACGACATCGTTCTGGTCGGGCACGGCGGGACCTTTCCGGGAGCGGGTACGGAGCGGAGGACGGGGACGGAGTGGAGGGCTGATCGGGCGGGGAGAAGGCGGCAAGGGTGTGGGGTGACCCTCGCACCCGGGGACTGAGCCGGTCCAATATCCAGTTCCCCCTGATTCGAGACGCGGCGCGTCTCAATCGGGCGAGCGGTCACGAGGACGGCGTGGGCAGGGCGTTCTCCGCGACGGCGAGCACCGCGCGCAGGGCGGCGGACGGGTTGTCGGCCCGCCAGGCCAGAGCCGCCTGGCGCCGGATGGGCGGGCCGGCGAGCGGGCGGTAGACGAGGCCGTTCTGCTGGATGTGCTGGACGGAGGTGACGGTGAGGGTCACCCCGACGCCCGCGGCGACCAGCGCCAGGATCGTGTACGAGTCGGGGGCCTCCTGCACCACGCGCGGGTTGAACCCGGCGGCCTCGCAGGCCCCGACCATCGCGTCGCGCACGGTCGAGCCGGTGTTGGCGGGGAACGAGACGAACGGCTCCTCGGCCAGGACCTCGATGGGGACGCTGTCCCGGGCGGCGAGCGGGTGGTCGGAGGGGAGCGCGCAGACCAGCTCCTCCTCGTCGATCACCCGGTGGGCCACGCCCGGCTGGGTCACCGGCAGCCGGACGAACCCCAGGTCCAGCGAGCCGTCCGCGACCCGCGCCAGCGCGACGTTGGCGTAGGTCTGGCCGGTCATGACCAGCTCGATGCCGGGGTGGGCGGCGCGCACCGCCCGGGTCAGCCGGGGCAGCGTCTCGTGGCTGGAGGCGCCCGCGAAGCCGATGCTGACCCGCCCGTACTCGCCGCGGCCCGCGGCCTTCGCGGCCCGTACCGCGATGTCGAGGTCGTCGAGCACGGTCCGTACCGGCTGGAGGAACGACTCCCCCGCGCTGGTGAGCCGCACCGAGCGGGTGTTGCGCTCGAAGAGCTGGACGCCGAGCTGCTTCTCCAGTTGCCGGATCTGCTGGCTCAGCGGCGGCTGGGCCATCTGGAGCCGCTTGGCGGCCCGGCCGAAGTGCAACTCCTCGGCCACGGCGACAAACGCGGACAGATGACGCAGTTCCATACCCACCTCTTGCCTCAGCGGTGATTGATTAATGAGCAGTCTTGATCGGACCTTAATTTGGTATTGGACAGCAATCAATGGCCGCTGGCACGGTAGGGCGACGCGCACGCACCGCGGGGCGCGACGACGCACACGCAGCGGAGGAGCACCGTGGCCAGGACGGACCCGAAAGACAAGACGATGTCGATGAGGGCGGCGATCGCCGGCTTCGTCCACGACGGTGACACCGTCTGCCTCGAAGGCTTCACCCACCTCATCCCGACCGCCGCGGGCCACGAGATCATCCGCCAGGGCCGCCGGGACCTGACGGTCGTCCGGATGACCGCGGACATCGTGGTGGACCAGATGCTGGCCGCGGGGTGCGTGACGCGCCTGGTCTCCTCCTTCGTGGGCAACTCCTCGGCCGGTTCGCTCGGTGAGCTCCGTCGCCGCATCGAGAGCGCCGACCCGGCACCGCTCGCCTTCGAGGAGTACAGCCACTACGGGATGATCTGCCGCTATCTCGCCGGGTCCCAGCGGCTGCCGTTCTATCCGCTGCGCTCTTACGGGGGCAGCGATCTGCCGGCCGTCAACAGCGATCTGCGCAAGGTCACCTCGCCCTATCCGGGCCCGGACGGCGAACCCGAGCAGATCTACGTCGTACCGCCCGTCAACCCGGACGTGACGATCATCCACGCGCAGCGCGCCGACCGCAGCGGCAACACCCAGATGTGGGGCCTGACGGGCATTCAGGCCGAGGCGGTGTACGCGGCGGGGAAGGCGGTCGTCGTCGTGGAGGAGATCGTGGACGACGAGGTGATCCGCTCCGACCCGAACCGCACCCTGGTTCCCGCCCACGCGGTCGACGCGGTCGTCTGCTGCCCGCGCGGCGCGCATCCGTCCTTCGCGCAGGGGTACTACGACCGGGACAACGCCTTCTACCGTGCCTGGTCGCACATCAGCAAGGATCCGCGGCGGCTCCAGGACTGGCTGGACGAGTGGGTGCGCGGCACGGCGGACCACGCGGAGTACGTCGAGAAGCTCGGCGAGGAGTTCTGGGCCGGGCTCGCGGTCGGCGAGGCGCTGAGCGAGCCGGTGAACTACGGGCGCCGGCTGTGAGCACCCACCGGCTCCGCACGGATCCGCACACCGGACACGGGAAGGAACGGGTCATGACCACCACCGCACCGGGCACCCTCACCTCGTCCGAACTGCTCGCCGTCGTCGCCTCCCGCGAACTGGCCTCGCGCCGCACGGTGTTCGCCGGGATCGGCCTGCCGACCCTCGCCACCGAACTGGCCCATCTGACGGTCGCCCCGGACATCGAGGTGGTGTACGAGTCCGGGGTCTGCGGCGCCCACCCCTCGCGACTGCCGGAGACCATCGCCGACGCCGTCCTGATCACGGGGGCGGAGGCGGTGATCTCGATGCCGATGCTCTTCGGCTGTGTGCTCCAGGGCGGCCATATCGATGTCGGGTTCCTCGGAGCCGCGCAGATCGACCGCTGGGGCAGCCTCAACACCTCGGTGATCGGTGACTGGGAGAGCCCGTCGGTGCGTCTGCCGGGTTCCGGGGGCGGGGTCGAGGTGATGGCCAACTCCCGCGAGGTCTTCGTGGTGATGCGCCGTCACAATCCGCGCTCCTTCCCCGCGGAGCTGGACTTCTGCACCACGCCCGGACCGGACCGCGCACTGGCCGAGGGCATCCGGCCGCTGGGTGCCGGGGTCACCCGCGTCATCACCGAACTGGGCATCCTGGCCCGTGCGGGCATGGGCCAGGAACTGCGGCTGGTCGCCGTCCACCCGGGCGTCAGCGTCGAGCAGGTCAGGGCGGCCACCGGCTGGGACCTCCGGGCAGCCGACACGGTCGAGGAGGTACCACCCCCGACGCGGGACGAGCTGCGGCTGCTGCGCGAGGATGTCGACCCGGACCGCGTGTATCTCCGCTGAACCGCACGGTCCGTCCGGTCCGCCCGTCCACCACCCCGAGAGGCCCCAACTGCCATGCGTATCAGGATCGTCGGAGCCGGAGCCATGGGCCGCGGCATCGCCCAGTGGGCGGCCGCCGCCGGACACACCGTCGAGCTGTGCGACGTACGGCCGGAGGCGGTGACCGAGGCGGCCGGCTTCGTACGCTCCATGCTGGAGCGGGCCGTGCAGAAGGGCCGGATGTCCGCCGGGGACGCGGCGGCCGCCGTGGACCGGCTGATCCCGCTGGCGGACCCGTGGGCCCAGGGCCCGCAGGTCGAGCTGGTCATCGAGGCCGTGCGGGAGGACCTCGCCACCAAGACGGAGGTCTTCGGCCGGCTGGAGCGGGTACTGCCCGCCTCCGCCGTGTTCGCGACCAACACCTCCTCGCTGTCCGTGACCCGGATCGCCGCCGCGCTGGATGACCCGACGCGGCTGGCCGGGCTGCACTTCTTCAACCCGGTCCCCCTGATGCGGATCGTCGAGGTCGTGCCGGGCGCGGCCACCCGCCCCGGCATCCCGCCCCTGCTGACGGGGCTCGTGGAGAGCTGCGGGCACCGCGCGGTCACGGTCGCCGACACCCCCGGCTTCCTCGTCAACCACGCCGGGCGCGGCCTGGTCACGGAGGCACTCGCGCTGCTGGAGGAGACGGTCGGCGACCCGGCCGACATCGACCGGATCGCACGGGACGTACTCGGCCTGCGGATGGGCCCGTTCGAGCTGATGGACCTCACCGGACTCGATGTGACCGCGGCGGTGATCGACTCGATCTGGGAGGGCTTCCGCCACGAGGACCGGCTGCGCCCCTCCTACCTGACCCCGAACCGGGTGGCGGCCGGCCTGCACGGCCGCAAGAGCGGACGCGGCTGGTTCGCGTACGGCTCCGAGGCGCCCGCCCCGGCCGCGGAGGCGCCGGTCACGGGTGACGCGGACCGTCCGGTGCACGTCTTCGCCGACGCGGCGCACGTGCGGGACGCCACCGCTCTCCGTGAGGCGCTGACCGCTGCGGGCGCCACGGTCGAGTCCGGCCCCGAGCCCTCGGGCGAGGCCCTGGTGCTGGTCCCGGTCTGGGGCACCACGGTCGCCTCGGCGGTGGCCGCGCACCGGCTGCCCGCCGGGCGCACCTTCGGGGTGGACCCGCTGCCGGCGGCCGGGCGCCGCCGGGTGCTGGCCCTGACACCGGCCGCGGACCCGGCCGCCGCGCGGGACGCCCGCGCGGTACTGGCACGGGCATCGGACGACGGCGAGCCGTTCGCGGTGTCTGTGGTGCGGGACACGGCGGGCTCGGTCGCCCAAAGGCTGCTGGCCTCGATCGTGTCGGTCTCTGCGTCCATCGCGGAACGCGCCCTGGCGACCCCGGCCGATATCGATCTGGCCGTCACGACCGGTCTCGGCTACCCGGTCGGCCCGCTGGCCTGGGGCGACCGGATCGGCGCGGCCCGGATGCTGGAGCTGCACCGGGCCCTGTACGCGACGACCGGCGACCCGCGCCACCGCCCGAGCCGCTGGGTCACCGAACGCGCCGCGCTGGGCCTGGCCCTGACGGACCCGGGCACGTCCCCGGCGGACTGCCTGGACGGCGCGGGGAGCGACAGCACGGGCTGAGCGCGGCCGGACGGGGGCGTGACCGATTTGTACAAGACCGTAGGCCGGTGCCCGGCCTACGGTCGGACCATGACTCCACGACTCGACGCGCTCTCCGTCACCACGGCGGATCTGGCCGCCTCGCTCGCCTTCTACCGCCGGCTCGGCCTCGACATCCCCGCCGACGCGGAATCCGCTCCGCATGTCGAGGTGACCCTCCCGGGCGGGCAGCGCCTGCTGTGGGACACCGAGGACGTCGTGCGCTCCTTCGACCCGGAATGGACGGCGGCGGACGGCGGGGAGCGGCTCGGGCTCGCCTTCCTCTGCGACGGTCCGGCGGAGGTCGACTCCGTCTACGAGGAACTGACCGGCGCCGGGTACCGCGGTCATCTGAAGCCGTGGGACGCCGTGTGGGGGCAGCGGTACGCGGTGGTGCTGGACCCGGACGGCTGTGCGGTGTCGCTGTTCGCCGCGACCCCCTCCTGAGGCGACGCGGCTCAGAGGTCCGGACGCCGGATCGGCGGTCCGCTCCCCCGGGGTGGTGTCAGGCGAAGTATCCGGTCAGGGTGGTTCCGGCCAGTTCGCGCATCTCCCGGGCTAGATGTGCCTGGTCGGCGCAGCCCGCCGCGAGCGCGGACTCGGCGTACGGCGTTCCGGACCGTACGAGAGCCAGCGCGCGCTGGAGCCGCAGGATCCGGGCGAGCGTCTTGGGGCCGTATCCGAAGGCCACCAGCGAGCGGCGGTGCAGCTGGCGCGCGCCGAGGCCGACCGCCTGTGCCGTGTCCGCGACGGACCGGCCGCTGTCCAGTTGCCCGGCGACGTACCGCATCGCCGGGTCCGGCGGCGCGGTACCGGCCGCCCTGCGCAGGGCGATCTGCTCCAGGGCCGCGGCCGGGTCGACGGCCTCCGCGACCCGCTCGGTGAGTTCCCGGACCTCCGCGTCCGGCCACAGACCGGCCAGCGCGATCCTGCGGTCACGCAGTTCGTGCGCGGGCACGCCGAGCAGGGCGGGCGCCGTGCCCGGGGCGAAGCGGATGCCCGCGACACGGCCGCCGTCGGTCACGGACGCGGGTTCCGCGTGGGTGTCCGGGCCCGCGACGAGCAGCCGGCCACCGATCCAGAGCAGGTCCATGCAGCCGTCGGGCAGCACCGGATGGACCGAACCCCGCGGCACGGTCAGGGTCCACACCCGCGCGCCGTCCACCCGCGACGCGCGCTCCTCGTACCTGTCGCCCATGGGCACTATTGTCGTCGACTGACGGAGAACGGGCGGAATCGGTATCCCGGGGGCGGTCATGGCGGCACTGATGGAGTTCACCACCGACAGCGGTGCCACGGTGACGGTCGAGGTCGACCGGCACGCCCCGGGTGCGCAGCTGGTCTCACGCGACGGGAACGCCCTGGCCCGGTCGGGGCGCACCTTCGACAGCGCGCTCCAGGGGATCCGGGCGGCGGCAGAATCGGCGCTGGCGGTGTTCCGGGACGGCTCGCTGAAGCCGGACGGGGTGGAGATCGAGTTCGGGGTGAAGATCACCACCGAGGCCGGGGCCGTGATCGCGAAGAGCGCGGTGGAGGGCCACCTGACGGTCAAGCTGTCGTGGTCGCCCGGTTCGACGCCCGGGACCGCGCCGGCGCCACCGCCCGTACCGGCCCAGCAGGTCGCACCCGCCGCGCCGGCCTCGCCTGCCGCGCCCTGAGACGGCCGGGTCTCACTCGCCGGGCTGGTACGGCTTGTCCGGCTCCTTCTCGCGGCCCGGCTGGAGCCTGGACTTCACGTCGTCGGGCGGCAGGAACCGGGACCACCGCTCCGGGAACTCGGACGGCATGTAGGGGCTGTCCCCCTCGTCCCCGTCCTCCTCGTCGTCCATGCCGTCGTTCCAGCTCTCCGCCTGGGTACGGGCCACGAACTCCGCCGCCTGGACCGCGCGCACCCGATCGTTGGCCGCACGTGCCGCGGCCGTCGCCACCGAGGGCCACACCCGGTCGATGGCCGCGTTGACGGCGGCGCCCACCAGCACCGCGAACGCGGAGACGCCGATCCACAGCAGTACGGCGATCGGCGCGGCCAGGGAGCCGTAGATCGTGGGCCCCTCGACCGTACTGGTGAGGTAGATCCGCAGCAGGAAGCTGCCCAGCACCCAGATCGCGAGCGCCATCAGGGCGCCCGGTGTGTCCTCGATCCAGGGCGAGCGGACGGGGACGGACACGTGGTAGAGCGTCGTCAGGAAGGCGATGGACAGGAGTATCACGAGGGGCCAGTACATGACGCTTATCAGCTCGGTGCCCCAGGGGATGTACTCCACGACCCGGTCAGGGCCGACCACCAGGAGCGGCAGCACGATCGCGCCGAGCAGCAGCGCCACCACGTACAGCGAGAAGGCGAGCATCCGGGTCTTGACGATGCCGCGCTGGCCGTCCAGCCCGTACATCACGGTGATGGTGTCGATGAAGACGTTGACCGCGCGGGAGCCGGACCAGAGCGCGATCGCGAAACCGATCGAGATGACGTCGGGCCGGGCCCCGGTGGTGACGTCCGCCAGGAGCGGTTTGGCGAAGTCGTTGACGCCCCGCTGGGAGAGCACGGTCTGCGCCGCGCTGAGGATGTTGTTCTCGATGGAGGCGACGGTGGTGGTGCTGGTCCACTCGTCGACGTAACCGAGCAGGCCGATCAGTCCCAGCAGCAGCGGCGGCAGGGACAGCAGGGTGAAGAACGCCGCCTCGGCGGCGAGTCCCAGAATGCGGTACTCCATGCACGAGTTGACGGTGTCCTTGAGCAATTGCCACGCCATCTGCCGCTTGGAGACGTTGCGGTAGAGGACTCGGGCCCGGTGGAGCCGGCCCGGTGGCCGCTCGGGTGTTTCATTTGCTGCCTGCACGTCCTTACCGTATCGGCATGGCAGCCACCACCCACACAGTGTCCAACCAGGCCCCTCCCCTGTCCGGCTATGACGTCTTCTCCGCGGACCGTGCGCTCACCGAAGCCGTGGACCGGCATCTCCCGCCCGAACTGCTCGACGAGGCGCGGGCCGGGCTCGTCCGGCTCGGCCGGTCCGCCGGTTCCGCGCAGGCGCAGCGGTGGGGTGCGCAGGCGAACGAGAACCCGCCCCGGCTGCGCACCCACGACCGGTACGGGAACCGCGTCGACGAGGTGGAGTTCCATCCGTCCTGGCACCGGCTGCTCGGCCATGCCGTCTCCGCGGGTCTGACCGACGCCTGGGACCGGCCGGGCGGTCATGTGCGCCGGGCGGCGGGTTTCCTGGTCTGGACGCAGGCCGAGGCGGGCCACGGCTGTCCGCTCTCGATGACCCACGCGGCGGTGCCCGCGCTGCGCACCGATCCGGCGACGGCCGCCGCGTGGGAACCGCTGCTGACCTCGCACGTGTACGAGGAGGAGCTGCGGCCGGCCGGCGACAAGGCCGGGGTGCTCCTCGGGATGGGCATGACCGAGAAGCAGGGCGGCACGGACGTGCGGTCCAACACGACGCGCGCCGAACCCCTGTCCGGTGACGACGGGTATCTGCTCACCGGGCACAAGTGGTTCTGCTCGGCGCCGATGTCCGACGGCTTCCTGGTGCTGGCGCAGGCCCCCGCCGGCCTGACCTGTTTCCTGCTGCCCCGGGTGCTGCCGGACGGCACCCGCAACGCCTTCGCGATCCAGCGGCTCAAGGACAAGCTGGGCAACCGGTCCAACGCCTCCGCCGAGGTCGAGTTCGACGGTACGTGGGCGCGCCGGGTCGGTGAGGAGGGGCGCGGGGTCCGCACGATCATCGACATGGTGGCGGCGACCCGCCTGGACTGTGTGATCGGTTCGGCCGCGCTGATGCGGCAGGCGGTGGCGCAGGCGGTCCACCACGCCACGTACCGCAGCGCGTTCGGCGGGGTGCTCGTCGACAAGCCGCTGATGCGCAACGTGCTGGCCGATCTGGCGCTGGAGTCGGAGGCGGCGACGGTGCTGGCGATGCGGCTGGCGGCCGCGTACGACGCCGGGACGGAGAGCGAGCTGGCGTTCCTGCGGATCGCGGTGCCCGCGGCCAAGTACTGGGTGACGAAGCGGTGTACGCCGATGGTGGGCGAGGCGCTCGAATGCCTGGGCGGCAACGGCTACGTGGAGGAGTCGGGGATGCCCGGGCTGCTGCGCGAGGCGCCGCTCAACTCGATCTGGGAGGGCTCGGGGAACGTACAGGCGCTGGATGTGCTGCGGGCGCTCCAGCGCGAGCCGATGGCGCTCAACGCGTTCCTCTCGGAGGTCGGCCGGGCGCGCGGCGCCGATCACCGGCTGGACCGGGCGATCAAGAACCTGCTCACCGAGCTCGCGGACCTGGAGGGGATCGAGGCGCGGGCCCGGCGGCTGGTGGAGCGGATGGCGCTGGTGCTCCAGGGTTCGCTGCTGGTGCGCTGGGCGCCGCCGGAGGTCGCCGACGCGTTCTGCGCGTCACGGCTGGGCGGGGACTGGGGCTCGGCGTTCGGGACGCTGCCGCACACCCTGGACCTGGCGTCGGTCGTGGAACGGGCGTGGCCCGTGGAGCGTTGACCTCACGGGGCCGCTCTGCCGGACGGTCCGCCGGGGCAGCAACGGAGGGTGGTGCTGCGCCGACACGGCACCACCCCCCATGCTGTACACACCGGGCCACGAGGCCGAGGCCCCGCCGTCCGGTGTACCGCCACTCTTGTACGGACCGGGGAGCGTCGCCAGAGTTGCAGAGGGTTGCAACCATTATGTGGAGTTGCGGTACGCGGACCCCGGCAGCGGCAGGATGGGGCCCGCGGCCTTGACACGGGAAACAAGAGGCTCCAGGGGGGATCCGGCATGGAGACAAGTCCTGTCGATGTGATGCGGCTGGCTGTCCGGGAGTCGGACCGGGCCGTGCGCCTGGTCCACCGGGCCCGTGAGGCCCGGCTGGCGGGCGAGCGCGTGCCGGTCGCGCCGCGGGCCGAGATCGGGGCCTCGTGGAACCGGGCGCTGCGCAGCGGGATCGATCCGGAGAAGTCCACCCACAGCGTCCTGCTGGAGCCGGACGAGATCGAGCACCGGCGGCGCAGTTCCGCGCTGGGTGAGGTGATGCCGCTGCTCGGCGACGCCCTGACGGCGATCGCGGACGCCTCGCAGCAGATCATGGTGGTCACCGACGTGGAGGGCCGGGTGCTGTGGCGCCAGGGCAACACGGCGGTGCTGCGCCGGGCCGACGAGATCTGCCTGGCCGAGGGCGCCGCCTGGTCGGAGGAGAGCACCGGCACCAACGCGATCGGCACGGCGATCGCCGCGCGCACCCCGGTGCAGGTCCACTCCGCGGAACACTTCGTGCGCAGTCTGCACGGGTGGACGTGTGCGGCGGCTCCGGTGCGCGATCCGCGGGACGGCCGGCTGATGGGGATCGTCGACATCAGCGGGCCCGCGTCCACCTTCCATCCGACGACGCTCGCCCTGGTCGGCTCGGTGGCCCGGCTGGCCGAGAGCGAGATCAGGACCCGGCATCTGGAGTCGATCGACCGGCTGCGCTCGGTGGCGGCGCCGATGCTGTGCCGGCTGGGCGGCCGGGCGATGGCCGTGGACCCCCACGGCTGGCTGGCGGCGGTCACCGGGATGCCGCCGGTGGACCGGCTGCCGCTGCCCAAGTCCCTCCAGCAGGGCCGGGTGTGGCTGCCCTCGCTCGGGATGTGCCGGGTGGAGCCGCTGCCGGGCGGCTGGCTGGTGCAGGTCGCGGACGGCGCGACGGACAGCCCGCCGCGCCGGGTCGTGCTCGATCTGAGCCGGCCGCGCGGTCTCGCGGTGAACGTGGTGAGCCCGGTGGGCACCTGGGCCCAGCGGCTCTCCCCGCGCCACGCCGAGCTGCTGTTCGCGCTGGCGCTGCACCGGGAGGGGCGTACCGCGTCCGAGCTGGCGGAGGACATCTTCGGCGATCCGACCCGGACGGTGACGGTGCGGGCGGAGATCTCCCGGCTGCGGCGTCATCTCGCGGAGGTGCTGGCGCACCGCCCGTACCGCTTCGGCGACGGGGTCGAGGTGGAGGTGGTCCACCCGGAGCACCCGGCGGATCTGCTGCCGCGCTCGAAGGCCCCGGTGGTGACGGCGGCGCGCAGCGCCCGCTGACCGGTGTTCTCGCAGGTCCTGGGCGTCCGTCTGCCGGGACCGGCTTGGGGCGGGGCCGCGGGGCATGGTTTTCTGGCAGTCATGAGCAACCCCGCGCGCCCCGCCGAACCGACCGCCGAGGTGACCGTCTGGTCCCTGGAGCAGACCTCTCCCGATGATCTGCGGCCGCCCGCCGTACCGGAGGGGGACATCCGGATCATCCGGTCCGGGATACCGCTGCCCGAGTTCAGCCGCTTCCTCTACACGGCGGTCGGCGGCGACATCCGCTGGACGGACCGGCTGACGATGACGTACGCGCAGTGGCAGGAGGCGCTGGACCGGCCCGGCGCGGAGACCTGGGTGGCGTACGCGGACGGCACACCGGCCGGGTACATCGAGCTGGACCCGCAGGACGACGGCGTGGTCGAGATCATGTACTTCGGTCTCATACCGGCGTTCCGGGGGCGCCGGATCGGCGGCCATCTGCTCGCGTACGGGGCGGCCCGTGCCTGGGACCTGGCGGAGCGGTGGCCGCAGCGGCCGGCGACGAAGCGGGTGTGGCTGCACACCTGCTCCAAGGACGGGCCCCATGCCATGGACAACTATCTGCGGCGCGGCTTCCGGCTCTTCGACACCAGGACCGAGCTGGAGCCCGAGGTCGCCACTCCGGGTCCGTGGCCCGGTTCCGGCCGGGAGCCGCTTCCGTAACCGTTCACTCGGAGGAAATACGCATGGTTGTCCGGTTATCCGGACGGTCCGGCGCCCGGCACTTCCGTGACGGGCGCCACATGGTCTCACCTGTCGGGACAGTCTCGTCCACATCATGGATAGTGGTGGACTGGTCCGAGATTCGCGTGACACGCTTCCGTCATGTCTGGAACTGGAATTGCCTTGGTGAGTCGACGCCACGTCGACCTCGGCCGCATGTCCAGCGCCATCTGTCCGGCGAGCTGAGAGTCTCCAGCACCGCCGCGATCCCCTTTTCTCTGCAAACCCTGCGCACCGCCGCGCCCAGACGCGAGTGTGCAGTTCAGAGCCGCCCTCCTGCAGTCCCGAAGGACGTACTGTCATGGCCGCTACCCCGGAACAGCCTGCGCCCGCCACCCCTCGCCGCAAGGCAGGACGCCACCGTGGCGAAGGCCAGTGGGCCCTGGGGCACTACACCCCCCTCAACGGCAATGAGCAGTTCAAGAAGGACGACGACAGTCTCAACGTGCGGACGCGCATTGAGACGATCTACTCCAAGCGTGGGTTCGACTCGATCGACCCCAACGACCTTCGCGGACGCATGCGTTGGTGGGGCCTGTACACACAGCGCAAGCCCGGCATCGACGGCGGCAAGACCGCGATCCTGGAGCCGGAGGAGCTGGACGACCGCTACTTCATGCTCCGGGTCCGCATCGACGGCGGGCGGCTGACGGTAGCTCAGCTGCGGGCCATCGGTGAGGTCTCGCGGGACTACGCGCGGGGCTCCGCCGACGTCACCGACCGGCAGAACATCCAGCTGCACTGGATCCGCATCGAGGACGTCCCGGCCATCTGGCAGAAGCTGGAGGCCGTCGGCCTGTCCACGACGGAGGCCTGCGGCGACTGCCCCCGGGTGATCATCGGCTCCCCGGTCGCGGGGATCGCCGCCGACGAGATCATCGACGGGACCCCGGCGGTCGACGAGATCCACGACCGCTACATCGGCAGCAAGGAATTCTCCAACCTGCCGCGGAAGTTCAAGACCGCGATCTCCGGCTCGCCCGTGCAGGACGTGGTCCACGAGATCAACGACATCGCCTTCGTCGGCGTCGTGCACCCCGAGCACGGCCCCGGCTTCGACCTCTGGGTCGGCGGCGGCCTCTCGACCAACCCCCGGCTCGCCGAACGCCTGGGCGCCTGGGTGCCGTTGGACGAGGTCGCCGATGTCTGGGCCGGAGTGGTCGGGATCTTCCGGGACTACGGATACCGGCGGCTGCGCACCCGTGCCCGGCTGAAGTTCCTGATGGCCGACTGGGGCCCCGTCAAGTTCCGCCAGGTACTGGAGGACGAGTACCTCAAGCGGCCGCTGCTCGACGGCCCCGCCCCCGAACAGCCCAGCAGCCGCTGGCGCGACCACGTGGGCGTCCACCAGCAGCAGGACGGCCGCTTCTACGTCGGGTTCGCACCCCGGGTCGGCCGGGTCGACGGTCCCACCCTGATCAAGATCGCCGAGCTGGCCGCCGCGCACGGCTCTGACCGGCTGCGCACCACCGTCGAGCAGAAGATGCTGATCCTCGACGTGGAACCGGACCGGATCGAGTCGCTGTCCGCCGGACTCGAGGAGCTCGGCTTCCAGGTGAAGCCGTCCCCGTTCCGCCGCGGCACGATGGCCTGCACCGGCATCGAGTACTGCAAGCTGGCGATCGTCGAGACCAAGGCGCGCGGAGCCTCCCTCATCGACGAACTGGAGCGCCGCCTGCCGGAGTTCGACGAGCCGCTCACCATCAACATCAACGGCTGCCCCAACGCCTGCGCCCGCATCCAGACCGCGGACATCGGCCTCAAAGGCCAGCTCATGCTGGACGGCGAGGGCAACCAGGTGGAGGGCTACCAGGTGCACCTGGGCGGCGCGCTCGGCCTGGAGGCCGGATTCGGACGCAAGGTCCGCGGCCTGAAGGTCACTTCGGCCGAACTGCCCGACTACGTCGAGCGGGTCCTGGGGAACTTCCAGAAGGAGCGCGAGGGCGACGAGCGCTTCGCGACCTGGGCGGCACGCGCCAGTGCGGAGTCGCTGGCATGAGCGAGCGCGCCGCACCGTTCCACTGCCCCTACTGCGGTGACGAGGACCTGCGCCCGCACGAGACGGGGCACGGGGCCTGGGAATGCGCCTCCTGCAACCGAGCGTTCCAGCTGAAGTTCCTGGGCCTGCTGAACCGGGGACTGGTGCGCAACGACGGTGAAGGGGACGGGATATGACGGACACCCTGAAGATCGAAGAGCTCACGTCAAAGGACCTCGGGGAGCTGGCCGAGCGGGCCGGCCGCGAGCTGGAGGACGCCTCCGCACCGGAGATCCTGCGGTGGGCCACCCGGACCTTCGGGCCGCGCTTCTGCGTCACCTCCTCGATGGAGGACGCGGTCGTCGCCCACCTCGCCTCCCGGGCCCTGCCCGGGGTGGACGTGGTCTTCCTCGACACCGGATACCACTTCCCCGAGACGATCGGCACCCGCGACGCGGTGGAGGCGGTGATGGACGTCAACGTCATCACCCTGACCCCGCGGCAGACCGTGGCCGAGCAGGACGCGGAGTACGGGCCGAAGCTGCACGACCGCGACCCCGACCTCTGCTGCAAGCTGCGCAAGGTCAAGCCGCTGGAGGAGGGCCTGACCCCGTACACGGCCTGGGCGACCGGGCTGCGCCGCGACGAGTCCCCCACCCGGGCGAACACACCGGTGGTCGGCTGGGACGAGAAGCGGCAGAAGGTCAAGGTCTCGCCGATCGCCCGCTGGACCCAGGACGACGTGGACGCGTACGTCGCGGAGCACGGTGTGCTCACCAACCCGCTGCTGATGGACGGTTACGCCTCCGTGGGCTGCGCGCCCTGCACCCGCCGGGTGCTGGAGGGCGAGGACGCACGCGCCGGCCGCTGGGCCGGGCGCGGGAAGACCGAGTGCGGGCTGCACGGCTGATGACGACTGATCAGGAGACCTCGATGAGCGTGACGGAGACGGGAGCCACCATCTGGCTGACCGGTCTGCCGAGCGCGGGCAAGACCACCATCGCCTACGAACTCGCCGGGCGGCTGCGCGGCGAGGGCCACCGGGTGGAGGTGCTGGACGGCGACGAGATCCGGGAGTTCCTCTCCGCGGGCCTCGGCTTCTCCCGCGAGGACCGGCACACCAACGTCCAGCGGATCGGCTTCGTCGCCGGGCTGCTGGCGGCCAACGGCGTGAAGGTCCTGGTCCCGGTCATCGCGCCGTACGCGGACAGCCGGGACGCGGTCCGCAAGCGGCACCAGGCCGAGGGCACCGCGTATCTGGAGGTGCATGTGGCCACTCCGGTCGAGGTGTGCTCGGTGCGTGACGTGAAGGGGCTCTACGCCAAGCAGGCGGCGGGCGAGATCAGCGGGCTGACCGGGGTGGACGACCCCTACGAGGCTCCCGAGTCGCCGGATCTGCGGATCGAGTCGCACCAGCAGACCGTGCAGGAGTCCGCGGCGGAGCTGTACGCGCTGCTGAGCGAGAGGGGTGCAGCGTGACGACCGTCGCGACTGTGTCGGAAGGCACCGGCAATCCGTACGCACTCAGCCACCTGGACTCCCTGGAGTCCGAGGCGGTGCACATCTTCCGCGAGGTGGCGGGGGAGTTCGAGCGGCCGGTGATCCTGTTCTCCGGCGGCAAGGACTCGATCCTGATGCTGCACCTGGCGCTCAAGGCGTTCGCGCCCGCGCCGGTGCCGTTCACACTGCTGCACGTGGACACCGGGCACAACTTCCCCGAGGTCCTGGAGTACCGGGACCGCACGGTCGCCGAGCACGGGCTGCGTCTGCACGTGGCCTCCGTGCAGGAGTACATCGACGCCGGGAAGCTCCGCGAGCGCCCCGACGGCACCCGCAACCCGCTGCAGACCGTGCCGCTGACCGAGGCGATCCAGCAGCACCGCTTCGACGCGGTGTTCGGCGGCGGCCGCCGCGACGAGGAGAAGGCGCGCGCCAAGGAGCGGGTCTTCTCGCTGCGCGACGAGTTCTCCCAGTGGGACCCGCGCCGCCAGCGCCCCGAGCTGTGGCAGCTGTACAACGGCCGGCACGCCGCCGGTGAGCACGTCCGGGTGTTCCCGATCTCCAACTGGACCGAGCTCGACGTGTGGCAGTACATCGAGCGCGAGGGCATCGAGCTCCCGCAGATCTACTTCGCCCATGAGCGCGAGGTCTTCAGCCGCTCCGGGATGTGGCTGACCGCGGGCGACTGGGGCGGCCCCAAGGAGCACGAGAGGACGGAGACCCGGCAGGTCCGCTACCGCACGGTCGGCGACATGTCCTGCACCGGCGCCGTCGACTCCGACGCCACCACGCTGGACGCCGTGATCACCGAGATCGCCGCCTCCCGGCTCACCGAGCGGGGCGCGACCCGCGCCGACGACAAGATGTCAGAGGCCGCGATGGAAGACCGCAAGCGCGAGGGGTACTTCTAACATGACCACACCCATCCAGCTGGCCGAACAGCTGTCGACCACGACCCTCCTGCGGTTCGCCACCGCGGGGTCCGTGGACGACGGCAAGTCCACCCTCGTGGGACGGCTGCTGCACGACTCCAAGTCGGTCCTCACCGACCAGCTGGAGGCGGTCGAGGACGCGTCCCGCAAGCGTGGCCAGGAGGCGCCCGACCTGGCGCTGCTGACGGACGGGCTGCGGGCCGAGCGCGAGCAGGGCATCACCATCGATGTCGCCTACCGCTACTTCGCCACCACCCGGCGCCGGTTCATCCTCGCCGACACCCCGGGCCATGTGCAGTACACCCGGAACATGGTGACGGGCGCCTCCACCGCCGAGCTGGCCGTGGTCCTGGTCGACGCCCGCAACGGCGTCGTCGAGCAGACCCGCCGGCACGCCGCCGTCGCCGCCCTGCTCCGCGTCCCGCACGTGGTGCTGGCCGTGAACAAGATGGACCTGGTCGACTACGCGGAGCCGGTGTTCGCCGCCATAGCCGAGGAGTTCACCGCCTACGCGGCCTCCCTGGGCGTCCCGGAGATCACCGCGATCCCGATCTCCGCCCTGGCCGGCGACAACGTCGTGGAGCCGTCCGCCCACATGGACTGGTACGGCGGCCCGACCGTCCTGGAGCACCTGGAGACGGTTCCGGTCAGCCATGACCTCACCGCCTGCCACGCCCGCTTCCCGGTCCAGTACGTCATCCGGCCGCAGACCGCCGAGCACCCCGACTACCGGGGCTACGCGGGCCAGATCGCCGCCGGCGTGTTCCGGGTCGGCGAGCCCGTCACCGTACTGCCCTCCGGCCGTACGTCGACGATCGCCGGGATCGACCTGCTCGGCGACAGCGTGGACATCGCCTGGGCCCCGCAGTCGGTGACCGTACGGCTCACCGACGACATCGACGTCTCGCGCGGGGACCTGATCGCACCGTCGGACGACGCCCCGGCGGTCACCCAGGACGTCGAGGCGACCGTCTGCCACGTCGCGGACCAGCCGCTCACCGTGGGCCAGCGGGTGCTGATCAAGCACACCACCCGCACGGTCAAGGCGATCGTCAAGGACATCCCGTCCCGCCTCACCCTGGACGACCTCTCGCAGCACCCGGCCCCGGGACAGCTCGTCGCCAACGACATCGGCCGGGTCGTGGTGCGTACCGCGGAGCCGCTCGCGCTCGACGCCTACGCCGACTCGCGCCGCACCGGCTCCTTCCTGCTGATCGACCCGGCGGACGGCACCACCCTGTCGGCCGGCATGGCGGGCGCCTCGTTCGCCGCCGTGACCCGGGCGCCGGCCCCGGCGGGCGACGACGCCGAATGGGACTTCTGATGAGCACCGACGTCTTCTCGACCTTCGCGAAGGAGGGCGGCCGCGTCGGCAGCGGCGCCCTCGGCAGCGGCCAGGGCGGGGTTGCGCGATGTGCGCGATGACGTACGCGCACTGCCTGCGCGCCCGGATGCACCAACCGCACCGCCCGCAACGCCCGTTCAGACGAAGACCTGCCGACCTCCCGGCCGCCTCCCCGGATTACCGAGGGACGTGAGCACCGGGCCTCCGAGAGGAATCCCTCCCGTGTCTGCCCCCCGTACCACGCTGCGCCGCAGCATCGCCGCTGCCGCCGCCCTGCCACTGCTCGCCGTGGCGCTCACCGCCTGCGGCTACGGCTCCGACTCGAAGGACGACGACGCCAAGAAGGCGAACGTCTCCGCGGGCGGCAAGAAGCTCTCCGCGGACACCGTGAAGATCGGTTACTTCCCGAACCTCACGCACGCCACCGCCCTGGTCGGTATCCAGGAAGGCATCATCGCCAAGGAGCTCGGCGCCACCGAGGTCAAGCCCTCGACGTTCAACGCGGGCCCGTCCGAGATAGAGGCGCTCAACGCCGGTTCGATCGACATCGGCTTCATCGGCCCCTCGCCCTCCATCAACGGCTTCACGAAGTCCAAGGGCAAGAGCCTGCGCATCATCGGCGGTTCGGCCTCCGGCGGGGTGAAGCTGGTCGTCAACCCGAAGAAGATCAAGACCCTGGACGACCTCAAGGGCAAGAAGATCGCCACCCCGCAGCTCGGCAACACCCAGGACGTGGCCTTCCTCAACTGGGTCTCCGAGAAGGGCTGGAAGGTCGACGCCCAGAGCGGCAAGGGCGACGTCTCCGTGGTCCGTACGGACAACAAGGTGACCCCGGACGCCTACAAGTCCGGCTCCATCGACGGCGCCTGGGCGCCTGAGCCGACCGCCTCCAAGCTGGTCGCGCAGGGCGCCAAGGTGCTCCTGGACGAGTCGACGCTGTGGCCGGACAACAAGTTCGTCATCACGAACATCATCGTGTCGCAGAAGTTCCTCGACCAGCACCCGGACGTCGTCGAGGCGGTGCTGCGCGGTTCGGTCAACACCAACAAGTGGATCAACGCCAACCCGGACGAGGCGAAGGCCTCCGCCAACGCCGCGCTCAAGACGCTGTCCGGCAAGGAACTGCCGGCGGACGTCATCGACCCGGCGTGGAAGTCCATCCAGTTCACCGACGACCCGCTGGCCGCCACGCTCGACGCCGAGGCCAAGCACGCGGTGAAGGCCGGTCTGCTGGACGACCCGGATCTGGCGGGCATCTACGACCTGAAGCCGCTGAACAAGATCCTCAAGGCCGCGGGCAAGCCCGAGGTCGCCGACGCCGGTCTCGGCGTCAAGTAAGCACCCGACCCCGTTCCAGGATCTCCCAGGAGGTGACGACCATGGCCACGACCACGCTCACCAAGGCCGAGGACCGTACGGCGGTCGGGCACGCGGCCCGTATCGACCACGTCTCGAAGTCCTTCGGCGGTCCGGAGGGACAGCAGCTCGTCCTGGACGACATCACACTCGATGTCGCTCCCGGCGAGTTCGTCACCCTCCTGGGAGCCTCCGGGTGCGGCAAGTCGACGCTGCTCAATCTGGTGGCCGGGCTCGACCGCCCGTCCGCGGGGTCCATCGAGACCCCCGGCGGGCGGCCGGCCCTGATGTTCCAGGAGCACGCCCTCTTCCCGTGGCTGACCGCGGGCAAGAACATCGAACTGGCGCTGCGGCTGCGCGGCGTACCGAAGCAGGAGCGCCGCCCCGAGGCGGAGCGGCTGCTCGAACTCGTCCGGCTGGGCGGGGCGTACGGCAAGCGGGTGCACGAACTCTCGGGCGGTATGCGCCAGCGGGTGGCGATGGCCCGCGCGCTCGCCCAGGACAGCCAACTGCTCCTGATGGACGAGCCGTTCGCCGCGCTCGACGCCATCACCCGGGATGTGCTGCACGACGAGCTGACCCGGATCTGGCGCGAGACGAACGTCTCGGTCCTCTTCGTCACGCACAACGTGCGGGAGGCCGTCCGGCTCGCCGAGCGGGTCGTCCTGCTCTCCTCGCGGCCGGGCAGGATCGCCCGGGAGTGGACGGTCGACATCGAGCAGCCGCGCCGCATCGAGGACACCGCCGTGGCGGAGCTCTCCGTCGAGATCACCGAACAACTGCGTGGGGAGATCCGCCGACATGGCCAGCACTGAGACCACCGCCGAGGACAGCGCCGCCGAGAACGGTGCTCCCGGGGACGCCGCCCGGGACCTGGCCGGCCTCGAAGCGGGGCTCGACGCTCTCGACGCGGTGCGGGTGACCCGGACCCCGGTGCGCCAGGTGCTGGTGCAGAAGGTGCTGCCCCCGGTGGTGGCCGTCGCACTGGTGCTCATCATCTGGCAGATCCTGATCTGGGCGAAGGTCACCGACGACTACAAGCTGCCGTCGCCGGCCCACGTCTGGGACGAGGTGTCCAACGCCTGGGCCCAGGGCACCCTGCTCGGCTACATCTGGACCAGCGTCTCGCGCGGTCTGCTCGGCTTCCTCCTCGCGCTCGTCATCGGCACCCCGCTGGGGCTGCTGGTCTCGCGGGTCAAGGTGGTGCGCGCGGCGATCGGCCCGGTGCTCTCGGGTCTCCAGTCGCTGCCGTCGGTGGCGTGGGTGCCGCCCGCGGTCATCTGGCTGGGGCTGGACGACAGGATGATGTACGCGGTGATCCTGCTGGGCGCCGTCCCGTCGATCGCCAACGGGCTCGTCGCCGGTGTCGACCAGATCCCGCCGCTGCATCTGCGGGCCGGCCAGACGCTGGGCGCCACCGGGCTGCGCGGCACCTGGCACATCGTGCTCCCGGCTTCCCTGCCCGGCTATCTGGCGGGGCTGAAGCAGGGCTGGGCGTTCTCCTGGCGCTCGCTGATGGCCGCCGAGATCATCGCCTCCTCGCCCGATCTGGGCGTGGGACTGGGACAGTTGCTGGAGCAGGGCCGTGAGACCAGCAGCATGTCGATGGTCTTCCTCGCCATCTTCCTGATCCTGATCGTCGGCATCGCCATCGATCTGCTCATCTTCAGTCCGCTGGAGCGGTGGGTGCTTCGCAGCCGCGGTCTCCTGGTCAAGAGCTGAGAGGGCCCCGCATGACGTCCCCGGTCCTCCTCGTCATCGCCCACGGCAGCCGCGATCCCCGGCACGCCGCAACTGTGCACGCGCTCACCGCGCGGGTACGGGCGCTGCGGCCGGGGCTGCGGGTGGAGACCGGGTTCCTGGACTTCAGCGCGCCGTCGGTGCCGCGGGTCCTGGAGCGGCTGGCGGCGGAGGGAACGGGCGAGGTGGTGGCGCTGCCGCTGCTGCTCACCCGGGCCTTCCACGCCAAGTCCGACATCCCGGCGGTACTGCGGGAGGCCCGCGCCGGGCTCCCGCGGCTGCGGGTGCGGCAGGCCGAGGTGCTCGGCCCGTCGCCGCTGCTGAACGCCGCCCTGGAACGGCGGCTGCACGAGGCCGGGGTCCGCCCCGGCGACAGAGGCTCGACCGGGCTCGTCCTGGCCTCGGCGGGCTCCACCGACCCGGAGGCGATCGCAGTGATCGCTGAAATCGCGCGGGAGCTGCGGCACACCGGTTGGTGTTCCGTGCGGCCTGCGTTCGCCTCCGCATCTCTCCCCCGGACCGGGGACGCGGTACGGGCCCTGCGCGCCGAGGGGGTGCGCCGGGTGGCGGTCGCCCCGTACGTGATCGCGCCCGGCCGCCTCCCGGACCGCATCGCGGCGGGGGCGGCCGAGGCCGGCGCCGAAGTGCTGGCCGGGGTGCTGGGCCCGTCGCCGGAGCTGGCGCGGCTGCTGCTGGACCGGTACGACGAGTCCCTGGTACCGGCCGCCGCCCGGCCGGCGTCGATCGGCGCGTAGCCCCCGCTCAGCCGACGTCGAGGCCGCCCGTGCGGGTGCGCTTGAGCTCGAAGAAGTCCTCGTGGCCGGCGAGCACCCGGAAGCTGTCGAACAGCAGCGCCGCCTTCTCCCCGCGCGGCACCGCCCGCAGCACCGGGCCGAACCAGACGCTCCCGTCGACATGGATGGTGGGCGTACCCACGTATCCGTCCGCCTCCGGGTCCTTGCCCGCGTCATGGCTGCGCCGCAGTGCCGCGTCGTACGTGTCCGTGTGCGCGGCGGCCGCCAGCCCGGCGGGCAGGCCCAGCTCGTCGAGGGACTGGGCGATCACCTCGTCGAAGTCCTCGTTCTTCCGCTGGTGGATCCGGGTGCCGAACGCCGTGTACAGGTCGCGCAGGACGCCTTCACCGTGCTGCTCGGCCGCCGCCGCGGCGACGCGCACCGGACCGATCGACTTGTCGACCAGGGTGCGGTACCAGTCGGGGAGTTCGTTGCCGGTGTTGTGCAGGTACAGGCTCATCACGTGGAAGCGGAGCTCGATGTCGCGCTGCTGCTCCACCTCCAGCATCCAGCGCGAGGTGATCCAGGCGAACGGGCAGGCGGGGTCGAACCAGAAGTCGACGGCGGGCCTGCCCGGCTCCGGGCTGCGGTGAGTGGTCATGACATGAGCGTAGCCAGCCGGTGGCGCACCCCCGCGGGCCATTCAGCGGCCGTCCGGCTGGGCCACTTTCAGGCGGCGGTCCACCGCGGATCGCGCCCGCTCAGGGCGAGGGCCCGCTCGAATCCGGAGGCCCCGTTCTCGAGGGTGATCTCGGCGGCGAAGCCTTCGTACTGCCGGTAGAGCGCGGCGGTCTTCTCCACGACCTCCAGGACGTAGCCGGCCGCCCCGTCGGAGAGCCGGAACTCCTGGCCGGTGGCCCGTGCCACGTCCCAGCCGTGCAGCGCCGTCTCCATGACGAGCATCTCGGCGGTGTCCGAGGCCGGTGAGGCCGAGTCGCCCTGGCCGATGGCGCCCTCCCAGACGGCCGGGTCCGACCAGGCGGCGACGGCACGGTCCAGTTGCGCCGCGTAGCGCGCGGCCCAGTCGGCGTCCGCCGTGAAGTCGCGGACGGTGAGCTCCTCGGGGATCTCCGTGCGCAGGGCGCGGTGCTCCATGCCGTGCGAGGTGTAGAGCACCCAGTGGTTGACGAGCCCGCGGACGTCCCAGCCTTCGCAGGGGGTGGCGGAGTCGTCGAGTTGTGCGGCGCGGACGCCGCGGGCCACTCGGGCCGCCTCTGCGGCGCATTCGGCCATATGTGCGTGCTCGGTCTTCATACGGAACAGGGTAGGACCGGTGCCCGCCCCGGGTATTGAAGAAAAGCGACAGCGGCGGTCGGACGGCCGCGTCGACCAGTGCGGTCAGCTCGGCGACGGACATCGAGCCGGGCTCCCGGCGCTCGCCGCCACCGCAAGGTCACACCCCGGGACAGAAGTTGTATCCGCCATCCAGACTACTGTTTCCCCCATGTCTTCCGTGCTGCGATCCCCCGACGACTCCTTCCTCCTCGGCGGCGAGCTGCCCGTGCGCCGTCTCGGCTACGGCACCGCCCAGCTGACCGGCCCCGGGTACTGGGGTCCCCCCGGCGACCGGCAGGAGTCGCTGGCCGTGCTCAGGGCGGCCGTCGACCAGGGCGTGACCCTGATCGACACCGCCGAGAACTACGGCCCCGGGGTGGCCGAGGAGCTGGTCGCGGAGGCGCTGCACCCGTACCGCGACGATCTGGTGATCGCGACCAAGGGCGGTGTCGTGCGCACCAGTGACAGCACCTGGCACATCGCGGGGCGGCCCGAGGAGCTGCGGGCGAGCTGCGAGGCCAGCCTGCGCCGGCTGCGGACCGACCGGATCGACCTCTACCAGCTGCACCGGCTGGATCCGCAGGTGCCGATGGCCGAGCAGCTGGGCGCTCTGGACGCGCTGCGGCAGGAGGGTAAGATCCGGTACATCGGTCTGGACAGCCTCACCGCCGACCAGCTGGAGCAGGCGCTCTCCCTGACCGGGATCGTCTCGGTGCAGAACCGGTTCAATCTCCTCGACCGTTCGTCGGACGCGGTACTGAAGGTGTGCGAGGCCCACGGCCTGGCCTTCCTGCCCTGGTTCCCGCTGGCGAACGGCGCGCTGACCGGCGCGGGCGCAGCGGCACTCACCGGAGTCGCGGAACGCCACGGTGCCACCCGCGGGCAGATCGCCCTCGCCTGGCTGCTGCACCACTCCCCCGTCCTCTGCCCGACTCCGGGTACCGGTTCGCCCGTCCATCTCGCGGAGAACCTCGCGGCCCGGGACATCCGGCTGTCGGCCGACGACATGAGCCTCCTGGAGGCGCTCGCATCCGCATGAAGGAGTACCGCACGTGACCACCACCGCCGCTGTCGCCCCGTCCTCTCCCACGGCCCCGGTTCCGGTGATCAGGGCCGACGGCGTCACGCTCGTCCGGGACGGCAAGGTCCTGCTCGACTCGGTGTCGCTGACCGTGCGCGGCGGGGAGCACTGGGCGCTGCTCGGCGCGAACGGTGCGGGCAAGAGCACGCTGCTGGGGCTGCTCGGCGCGATCAGGCATCCCACCCGGGGCGCGGTGGAGGTGCTGGGCCGCACCATCGGACGGGTCGATCTGCGGGAACTGCGGACGCTGCTGGGGCATGTCGATCCGCGCCATCCGCTGCGTTCCCCGCTGTCGGTGAACGAGGTGGTGCTGACGGGGCTGACGAACTCGGTCGAGCCGGTGCCTCGCTGGTCGGCGAGCCCGGAGCAGCGGGAGCGGGCGGCGCGGCTGCTGAACATGCTGGGCATGGGCGGCAAGGAGGGGGCGCGCTGGCCCGCGCTGTCGCAGGGCGAGCGGGGCCGTACGCTCATCGCCCGCGCGCTGATGCCGCGGCCCCGGCTGCTGCTGCTGGACGAGCCGGCCACCGGTCTTGACTTGGCCGCCCGGGAGCAGTTGCTCGACAGTCTGGACGCGCTGCGCGAGGAGCACCCGGAGCTGGCGACGGTGCTGGTCACCCACCATCTGGAGGAGCTGCCCGCCTCCACCACCCATGCGATGCTGCTGCGCGGCGGACGGTGTGTGGCCTCGGGGCCGGCGGACGAGGTGCTGACCACGGATCAGGTCAGCGACTGCTTCGGTCATCCGGTGCGGATCTCCCGCACCGAGGGCCGGTGGACGGCGCGGGCCCAGCGGGCCGGCCGCCGCTGATCCCGCCGTCACTGATCCGCCCGCCGCTGATCCTGGCCGCTCAGTCCTCGGCCGTCGGTCCGGTGACGAAGGGGGTGGCCTGGTGGTAGTAGAGCAGCCACCCCGTCGCGGTGAGCCGCCACAGTGAACTGCGGTGGGCGCGCTTGCCCTTGGCCTCGGTGTCGAAGGTGACGTGGACGAGCTCTTCGGCGAGCTGGATCCCGCGCATCCGTGAGGCGGTGAGCTGTCCGGGGCCCGCGGCGGTGCCCGTGATCAGCGAGGTGATGACCATGTCGCGGTCCCAGTGGCGGCCGGTGGTGTCGACCTCGTGGAAGTCGGGGTGCAGGACCTGGACGAGGAGTTCGGTGGAGGCCCGGACCAGCGGGTCGAGGAGGCGGAGTTCGCCCTCGACCGCCGCGGCCACGCCGGGGGACGGCTCGCTCACGCGTCGCCTCCGGTCATCTCCACGAGCTTGGTGACGGTGTTCCAGTTGCGCGAGGTGGCGACGAGGCCCTTGTTGAGGGAGGGCCGGGAGAGCGCGGCGGCCAGCTTGGAGCCGCCCAGTCCGCCGGGGGCGTGGAGGTAGAGGGCGCGCTCGCCGAGCCGGAACTCCTCGGGGCGGAAGGCCGCGGCGTCCAGCGGGGCGAACCGGGCCGCGTCGACCGGCTGGTCGAAGAAGGTGATGTGGAGCTCCTTGGGCAGGAGCTCGGCGGCCGGGAACGGGCAGGCGCCGGCCACGGCGGCGAGGTAGGCCGCGTCCCTGACCAGGCACTCCACCCCGAAGCCGAACTGCTCCTCGATGGCCCGCTCCAGTTCCACCGCGAGCGTGTCCTCGTCGCCCGAGTCGCTGCTGAAGACCGCGTTGCCGCTCTGCAGATAGGTACGGACGTCGCCGTGGCCCAGTCCGGTGAGCAGGGTGCGGAGTTCGGCCATCGGGACCTTGCGGTGGCCGCCCACGTTGATCCCGCGCAGCAGCGCCGCATACATCGTCATGGGCACACCATAGGACGATCGGCCCGAGCCGTGCGGCCGCCGCGCCCCGTGGGGGAGAGCGCGGCGGCCGCCGGTCAGGGGGTGGTGCTGTTACTCAACGACCTTCAGCAGCTTGTTCGCCGTGCCTGCGGTGGCGTTGCTGATGGCGTCCGGGGTGGCTCCGTCGGTCAGTGCCGTGGAGACCTCCGCCGGGGTGGCGTCCGGGTGTCCCGCCAGGTAGAGGGCGGCGGCACCGACGACGTGGGGGGTCGCCATGGACGTGCCGGAGATGGTGTCGGAGCCGGTGTCGCTGTCGTTCCACGCCGAGGTGATGTCCGAGCCCGGGGCTTAGATGTCCACGAGCGAGCCGTAGTTGGAGAACGACGACTGCTCGTCGTCCACCGTGGACGAGGCGACCGTGATGGCCTCCGGGACGCGCGCCGGGGAGCTCTCGCTCGCGTCGCCCGACTCGTTGCCGGCGGCCACCGCGTAGGTGACTCCGGAGGCGATGGACTTCTGGACCGCCGCGTCGAGTGCCTCGTCCGCGCCGCCGCCGAGGCTCATGTTGGCGACGGAGGGGCCCGTGTGGTTCGCGGTGACCCAGTCGATGCCGGCGACGACCTGCTCGGTGGTGCCCGAGCCGGAGTCGTCGAGGACCCGGACGGCCACGATCTTGGCCTTCTTGGCGACGCCGTACGTCGCACCGGCGATGGTGCCGGCCACGTGGGTTCCGTGTCCGTAGCCGTCGTCGGCGTCGTTGTCGTCGTCCACGGCGTCGTAGCCGTAGCCGGCCCGGCCCTCGAACTCCTCGTGGGTGATGCGGACACCGGTGTCGATGACGTACGCGGTCACGCCCTCACCCGCGCTGTCCGGGTAGGTGTACGCGTTGTCGCCGGCGGTCTCGGTCTGGTCGATGCGGTCCAGGCCCCAGGACGGCGGGTTGTTCTGGGTGGCGTCGACGTGGAACTTCTTGTTCTGGACGACCTTGGAGACGGCCGGGTCGGCGGCGAGCTGCTTGGCCTCGGTCCGCGAAAGGCCGCTGGCGGAGAAGCCGTTGATGGCGGAGGTGTAGTTGCGCTTGAGCTTGCCGCCGTACTCCTTGGCGAGCTTCGCCTTGTCCGCCTTGTGGTCGAGCATCACTATGTAGCTGCCGGACACGGCGGTTGCCGCGTCGGCACCGTAGATCTTGCCCATCGCGGGGGCGGGTGCCGCTCCGGCCAACGGGCTGCCCAGCAGGGTGATTCCGGCTGCGGCGGCGACCGCGGTGATCGCTGCGGTGAGCTTGATCCGGTGAGTGCGCTTGTGAATCGCCATGAAGAGGGGTCTCCTCGTCATTCTTTGTGGGGGGATTGGCCCTCGGCCGGAAGATCTCCGGGGGCTGACTCGAAACCCTCACCCATTGACGCGCTCAGATCAAGACCTACATGGGCCTGTGACTTACTCAACAAGGTTTCGTAATAAGGAACCGGCCGGCCGTCGCAAGTCGGGTGCACGACCCCCCAATACCCTTTACATCTGAGGGGCGTACACCCTCCGTCCCGGGGGAACGGCCGGCTCCGCGCGGGTTCAGCGCTGGTAGCGGGCCAGCACCCGGTTCCCGTCCTCGACCAGACGCCTCCTCAGCTCGGCCGCGTCGATCGCACCGCTGTAGTACTCCTGGAACGCGGGGGTGGCGACCTTGTCCTTCCACTCGGGGTAGCCGCGCACGGACTGGGCGGGCGCGGAGCGCAGTGCGCCCGCGAGAGCGGCGCCGGTCGCCCAGCCCCGGTCCGCGGTGTGCAGCGAGGGGTCCGCCAGGGCCGCCCTGCCGGTCGGCAGCATCCAGTCCCCCTTGGCGAGGCGCACCATGTTCGCCGGCCGCAGAAGGAAGCCGATGAACGCCGCGGCCTCCTTCTTGTGCGGGCTGTCCTCGGCGACGGACAGGGTCTGCGGGCTCACGCCCTGGGCCGGTCCCGCGCTGCCGGCCGGGGCGGGCAGCACCGTCCATTCGAAGCCCTTCGGGGCCTGCTCGACCACCTGCTGGCGGTAGGAGAACCCGAGCGGCACCATGGCGTACTTGCCGCCGAAGAGACCGGGGAGCGCGTCGCCGCCGCCCATGCCGAGCGCCGTGCGGGCGGCGCTGTGGTCGGTGTTGACCTGGTCGTGGATGGTCCCGGGGACGACGAGGTCACCCGCGTCCATGGCGAGCGTGACCTTTCCGTCGGCGCCGCGGTGGAACAGCTCGCCACCGGCCGAGAGGCCGAGGTTGAGGGTGAGGGAGACCGGTTCCTTGAGCGGCCAGGCCACCCCGTAACGGCCCTTGCCCGTCAGCTTCTTGGCGACCCGGCGGAACTCCGTCCAGCTCCAGGGGTGCGCCGGGGTCGGGATGCGGACGCCCGAGGCCTTGAGGAGCCTGGTGTTGGCGATCAGGACGCGCGGCTCCTGGAGGAAGGGCACCCCGTAGACGCCGCCGTCGAAGGTGCTGGTCCGCCAGCTCCGCTGCGGGATGTCGGCGGTGAGCCGGTCCGGCAGCAGGGTGCGCAGATCGGCGAGGTAGCCGCCGTAGGCGAAGTCCGCGAGGTCGTCGGACGCGTCATGGATGACGTCCGGTGCCTCGTCCCCCTCGAACGAGGTGAGGAGCTGGTCATGGACGCTGTCCCAGCTGCCCTGGACGTACTGGACCCGGACGTCGGGATGGCTCGCGTTCCACTCCTTCACCAGTTGCTTGTTGGCGTCGACGGACTCCTTCTGCCAGGCGAGCGACTGGAAGCGGATCGTGATCCGCCCGTCCGCCCGGCCGTCGCCGCCCCCGCCGCAACCGGTCAGGAGCAGGGCCAGTGCGGTGGCCGCCGCGGCCGCGGTCCGTACCCGTGCGCGCATCAGCTCTTCACCGCCCCGGCCAGCACGCCGCCCGTGATCCGCCGCTGGATGACCGCGAAGAGGACGAGCGAGGGAAGGGTGGCGAGGAACGCGGCGGCGGCGAGCGGCCCCAGGTCGCTCGCACCCTCCGCGCCGAGGAAGTGGGTCAGTACGACCGGCAAGGTCTGCTTCTCCGGTGTCTTGAGCAGGACGAGCGCGAAGAAGAACTCGTTCCACGCGGTGATGAAGGCGAAGAGCGCGGTGGCGACGATCCCGGGGGCCAGCAGCGGCGCGGTGACCGAGACGAGCGTCCGCAGCCGGCTCGCGCCGTCGACCGCCGCCGCCTCCTCCAGCTCGGGCGGTACCGCCCGTACGTACCCGACCAGCATCCACAGCGCGAACGGCAGCGACCAGACGACGTACACCATGATCAGCCCCCACAGCGTGTTGATCAGATGCAGATACTTGAGGACCAGGAAGAGCGGAATGATCAGCAGGACGAACGGGAACGCCTGGCTGACCACGACCCAGCCGGTGGCAGCCGTGGAGAGCCGCGAGCGGTGGCGGGCCATCACGTACGCCATCGGGGTGGCGATGACGACGGCGATGGCCCCGGCCGAGAGCGCGGCGATCAGCGAGTTGGCGGCGGCCCGGAGCAGCGGCTGTTCGTCGAAGGCGGCCCGGAAGTTGTCGAGCGTCGGGTGCTCGGGGATCCAGGTGGGGTGCAGGGAGCCCAGTTCGGGTGCCGGCTTGAACGCGGTGGAGATCAGCCACACGAACGGGAACGCCAGGAAGACCAGGTAGCACAGGAGCGCGGTGTACTGTCCGGCGCGCGCGGCTCCGCGGGTACGCGGACTCATCGGTCCTCACCTCCGCCGAGCCGTCCCACGAGGTACACGGCGAGGAGCACGGAGATCACCGCGACCATCACACAGCCCATCGCCGCGGCGTAGCCGAACTGCCCGTACCGAAAGGCCTCTTCGTACGCGAAGAGCATCGGCAGCCTCGTCCGGCCGCCCGGACCCCCGTTGGTCAGCACGTAGACCAGGGCGAAGGAGTTGAAGTTCCAGATGAAGTTGAGGGCGGTGATGGAGAGGGCGACGGGTCTGAGCGCGGGCCAGGTGACGGTACGGAAGCGGCGCCAGGCGCCCGCGCCGTCCAGGGCGGCCGCCTCGTGGAGCTCGTGCGGGGTGTTCTGCAGGCCGGCCAGCAGGGCGACCGTGGTCTGCGGCATCCCGGCCCAGACCCCGACCACGATCACCGCGGGCAGCGCGGTGGCGAGGCCGGTCAGCCAGTCCCGGCCGTCACCGAGCCCCAGGTCGCGGATCGTCTCGTTGAGGATTCCGGCGTCCGGGTTGTAGACGAGCCGCCACATGATGCCCACGACCACCTCCGGCATCGCCCACGGGATGATCGCCAGCGCCCGCGCCAGCCACCGCATCCGCAGGTTCTGGTCGAGCAGCAGCGCCAGGCCGAGGGCCAGCACGAACTGCGGGACGGTGACGCCGACCGCCCACACCAGGCCGATCCGGAACGAGTCCCAGAACAGTCCGTCGTGGAACAGGTCCTGGAAGTTCAGCGTGCCGACCCACTGGGTGGACCGGGTACGGCCCGACTGGGCGTCGGTGAAGGCCAGCGCGACGCCGTAGAGCAGCGGGCCGACGCTGAGGACCAGGATCGGGATGAGGGCCGGCAGCACCAGGAACCAGGTACCGGCGTTCCGGTTGATCCGGGCGGGCCCCTTGCCTGGCGGACCGCCCGGCGGACCGTGCCGCCCGGACTGCACGGTTGCACTCGCCAATGTCACGGATACGACCCCCTTGCGTCATTCGACCGGCTTGATACCGTTCTGGCCGCTCAGGTGGCCTCCGTCATCGTGCTGAGGGCGGGCTTGTTCGTCAAGACAACCTGCACAGATGCGAAAATCGGATCCATGAACGAGATGCGAGCGCGCGAAGTACTGACCGCTGCCGGGCACCCCGGCGACGCGGAGCTGCTCGCGCTGGGCGAGAACGCGGTGTTCGCCGTGGGCGACCTGGTGGTCAAGATCGGCCGGGATGCCGTACGGAGTCCGGAGCTGCGGCTCCGGGCCGAGCGAGAGGTGGCCGTCGCCCAGTGGCTCGCCGCGTCCGGCGTCCCCGCGGTCCGGGCCGCCGAGCCCTCGGCCCGGCTGGTAGAGGGCCACCCGGTGACCCTGTGGCACCGGCTGCCCGACGCGGTGCGGCCCGCCGTGCCGCGGGATCTGGCGCCGCTGCTCACCGCGGTGCACGCGCTGCCGGCCCCGGAGGGTCTCGTCCTGCCCCGCCGGGAGCTGCTGGGCGGCGTCGAACGCTGGCTGGGCCTGGCGGGCGACGCGATCGACCCGGCCGACGCCGCGTATCTGCGCGAGCGCCGCGACGGCTTCGCGACGGCCGCCGCCGGGCTGGTGCCGCATCTGGCCCCGGGCCCGATCCACGGCGACGCGCTCCCCCGCAATGTCCATGTCGGTCCGGACGGGCCGGTCCTGGTGGACCTGGAGACCTTCTCCACGGATCTGCGCGAGCACGACCTGGTGGTGCTGGCGCTGTCCCGGGACCGGTACGCGCTGGCGGCCGACGCCTACGACGCGTTCACCTCGGCGTACGGCTGGGACGTCCGGGAGTGGGACGGCTGCGCGGTGCTGCGCGGTGCGCGGGAGACCGCGAGCTGCGCGTGGGTCGCCCAGCACGCACCGGCCAACCCGAAGGCGCTCGCGGAGTTCCGCAGGCGCGTGGCGTCGCTGCGCGACGGCGACACGGGGGTGCGCTGGTACCCGTTCTGAGCCCGCGGAGCTGTCCTCGGTCGCCGGACGGGCTCCAAGGGCTCAAGCCCGTCCGGCGGTCGAGGACACGGCACGGCCGAAGGCCGGGCAGCGCCCCTCAGCCCGAGACCGGCACCGGCTCGCGGACCGGCCACCGGCCGTCGATGACCGCGTCCGCCTCGCCCTTGCGGCGCAGGAACTTCTGGAAGTCGGCGGCCCACTCCGCGTACCAGGTGATCTGGCGCTCGTGGAGCTCCGCCGCCGACAGCGCGGCCACCGAGCCGTGCCGCGCGGCTATCGCGTAGGCCACCCGCACCGCGGCCAGCGCGTCCGCTCCCGCGTCGTGCGCGCCGCCGTGGACCACGCCGTACTCGACGCAGACCGCCTCCAGGTTGCGCTTGCCCTTGCGGTAACGGTCCACCGCCCGGTCGATCGTGTACGGGTCGAGGACCGGACCGATCCCCGCGCCGCCGAGGCGCTCGCTCAGCGACGGCAGCCCGTGGCGGTGCAACTCCGCCGTCAGCAGCGTCAGGTCGAAGGCGGCGTTGTACGCGACGACCGGCACGCCCTGTCGCCAGTAGCCCGTCAGGGTGTCGGCGATCTCGTCGGCCACCTCGCGGGCCGGCCGGCCCTCGGCCGCCGCCCGCTCGCTGCTGATGCCGTGGATCGCCGAGGCCTGTGCGGGGATCCGGATCCCCGGATCGGCCAGCCAGGTGTGCGGGTCCGCCGGTTCGCCGTCACTGCCGTCGACGGCGACGACCGCGGCCGTCACGATCCGGGCCTCCAGCGGTTCCGTACCCGTCGTCTCCAGGTCGAAGCCGACCAGCGCATGCCGGTGCCAGCTCATCCCGTACCTCCTTCGTGGTGCTTCCCCCAGGTGACGACCACCCTCGCACGGGCCACTGACAGCACCCTCCGGGGGACGGTCCCTCAGGAGACCGGACGGGAGTCCGTCCACACGGACTCGAACTCCTCGCGGTACGTCTCGAACAGTCCGTGCTCGCTGTCCTGCCCGGCCCGGACCACCGCCCGCCCGCCGCCGCGGAGCACCAGCACGGGCGCCTCCATGCCGCGGGCCCTGCGCAGGTAGGTCTGGACGACCCCCACCGCGTCGGACCCGTCCCCGTCCACCAGGTAGGCGGTGAAGCGCGGGGTCTCGTCGAAGACGTGGATCTCGAAGGCGCCCGGGTCGCGGAGCTTGGAGCGGACCCGGCGCATGTGGAGGATGTTCATCTCCACCGTCCGGCTCAGCTCGCCCTTCTTGAGGCCCAGCTCCCGCTCCCGGCGCTTGACCGCGCTGCTGGCCGGGTTGATGAAGAGCAGCCGGACCCGGCAGCCCGACTCGGCGAGCCGGATCAGCCGGCGGCCGGAGAAGTTCTGCACCAGCAGATTGAGCCCTATGCCGATCGCGTCCAGCCGGCGCGCTCCCCCGAAGAGGTCCTCCGCGGGCAGCTGGCGCTGGAGCCGCACCCGGTCGGAGTGGACGGAGACCACGTCCGCGTACCGGTCGCCCACCAGCTCCTCGACGGCGTCGACCGGGAGCCGGTCGGCGGACGGGACCGCGGCGCCGCTGCCGAGGATCTCCAGCAGCCGCGCGGAGGCGCGCTCCGCCTGGGCGAGCACCGCCTCGTTGAGCGCGCGGTTGCGGGAGACGACGTTGCGGGCGACCTCCAGCTCGTCGAGGGCCAGCTCCACATCGCGGCGGTCGTCGAAGTAGGGCTCGAAACAGGGCCAGTGCTGGACCATCAGCTCACGCAGCTGGGGCAGCGTGAGGAAGCTCAGGACGTTGTCGTCGGCCGGGTCGAGCAGATAGCCCTTGCGGCGTGAGACCTCGCGCACGGCGACGGCGCGCTGCACCCACTCCTGCCCGGCGGGACCCGCCGCGGCCACCACCCAGTCCTCGCCGTGGACCGGTTCGTAGATGGGCCGGAGCACCGCGGCGACCACGGCGCGCAGCCGCTGCTCCACGAGATTCAGCCAGATGTAGGCGCGCCCCGCCCGCTGGGCACGTGTGCGCACCTCACTCCAGGCGTCCGCTCCCCAGTCCAGCTCCGCACCGATCTCCATGGGCCGGGCGAGCGAGACCGCCCCGGGCCGCACAACGGTGGCGTCCCCCTCGTGACCAGCGTCACCTGGGGGCAGCTCGAAACCTCCCGAGCTCACCCGCACACCGCCTTCCACTCCCCCACCAACGATCAAGGAAGGGTACTCCGGGAGCGGGAGCCGGTGCAGCCGGATGCACAGGCTCCTTTCTCAACTCCCCAGCGGGACAAGCTCGTTCCCTGGGACAAGATCTGCCGTAGTGAGCGGATTCATAGTGATTAAACACCCCACCGCAAGCCGCATACCGGGCAGCAGGCCGCATGCGTCCACCGGATTCCGGTTCCGGGCGACATGGAGGGGCCCGATGTTGACCGGACCGGGCGACGTCTTAGGTAAGGGGCGCTCTTTCGGGGAAGATCTGCCCCAGGGAGCCCGCATTCCCCAGGCAACCGCATCAGAGTGGAAGAGTCGAATCTATGCAGGTCTGGCCGGGACAGGCGTACCCCCTCGGTGCCACGTACGACGGCGCCGGGACCAACTTCGCGGTCTTCTCGGAGGCCGCCCACCGAATCGAGTTGTGCCTGCTGCACGACGACGGCTCAGAGACGGCGGTGGAGCTGCGGGAGACCGACGCCTTCGTCCGCCACGCCTATCTGCCCGGGGTGATGCCCGGTCAGCGGTACGGATTCAGGGTCCACGGGCCGTACGAGCCGCAGCGCGGCGCCCGCTGCAACTCCGCCAAGCTGCTCCTCGACCCGTACGCACGGGCGGTCGCCGGACGGATCCAGTGGGGCGAGGCGGTGTACGGCTACCCCTTCGGGCGGCCGGACGCGCGCAACGACCTCGACTCGGCGCCGCACACCATGACGTCCGTCGTGGTCAATCCGTACTTCGACTGGGGCGACGACCGGCGGCCCCGTACGGACTACCACCGCACGGTGATCTACGAGGCCCATGTGAAGGGCCTGACGATGCTTCACCCGGGGCTGCCGAAGGAGCTGCGCGGCACCTACGCGGGACTGGCCCATCCGGAGGTCATCGCGCATCTGACGGAGCTCGGGGTCACGGCGATCGAACTGATGCCGGTGCACCAGTTCGTCCAGGACCACCGGCTGGCGGACGCGGGGCTCGCCAACTACTGGGGCTACAACACCATCGGTTTCTTCGCCCCGCACAACGCCTACGCCTCCTGGGGCGACCGGGGCGAGCAGGTCCTGGAGTTCAAGCAGGCCGTGCGGGCGCTGCACCAGGCGGGCATCGAGGTGATCCTCGACGTGGTCTACAACCACACGGCGGAGGGCAATCACCTGGGGCCGACGCTCTCCTTCCGGGGCCTGGACAACGCCTCGTACTACCGGCTCGCCGAGGACCAGCGCTACTACATGGACACCACGGGGACCGGGAACTCCCTGCTGATGCGCTCCCCGCACGTGCTCCAGCTGATCATGGACTCGCTGCGGTACTGGGTGACCGAGATGCACGTGGACGGGTTCCGCTTCGATCTGGCGGCCACTCTGGCTCGTCAGTTCCACGAGGTGGACCGGCTGTCGTCGTTCTTCGACCTGGTGCAGCAGGACCCGGTGGTCAGCCAGGTGAAGCTGATCGCGGAGCCGTGGGACGTGGGCGAGGGCGGCTACCAGGTGGGGAACTTCCCGCCGCTGTGGACCGAGTGGAACGGGAAGTACCGGGACACGGTCCGGGACCTGTGGCGCGGCGAGCCCCGGACCCTGGCCGAGTTCGCCGGGCGGCTGACCGGCTCGTCCGACCTGTACCAGGACGACGGCCGGCGGCCGCTCGCCTCGATCAACTTCGCCACCTGCCACGACGGATTCACCCTGCACGACCTGGTCTCGTACAACGACAAGCACAACGACGCCAACGGCGAGGGCAACCGGGACGGCGAGAGCCACAACCGGTCCTGGAACTGCGGCGTGGAGGGCGACACGGACCGGCCCGAGGTGCTGGAGCTGCGCGAGCGGCAGATGCGCAACTTCATCGCCACCCTCATGCTGTCGCAGGGTGTGCCGATGCTCAGTCACGGCGACGAGTTCGGCCGCACCCAGCTGGGCAACAACAACGGGTACTGCCAGGACAGCGAGCTGTCCTGGGTGCACTGGCCCGACCCGGCCGAGGCGGCGGCCGACGACGGCGAGGAGACGGAGCCGCAGGGCGGCGACGGGCTCGGCAGCAGCCTGCTGGAGTTCACCCGGGCCATGGTGTGGCTGCGCCGGGACCATCCGGTCTTCCGGCGCCGCCGGTTCTTCCACGGGCGGCCGGTGGAGGGCACGCACGACGAGCTCTCGGACATCGCCTGGTTCACTCCGGAGGGCGAGGAGATGACCCAGCGGGACTGGCAGGCCGCGCACGCCAAGGCCCTGACGGTCTTTCTGAACGGGCACGCCATCTCGGAGCCGGGGCCGCGCGGCGAGCGGATCTCCGACGACTCCTTCCTGCTGATGTTCAACGCGAGCGCCGAGACGCTGGAGTTCGCCGTCCCGGTGAACCACGGGCGGCAGTGGCATGTGGTCGTCGACACGGCGCGCCCGGCCGGCGTGCTGACCGGCGCGGGGCCCAGAGTCGCGGCGGGCGATCGGGTGACCCTGGTGGGGCGGAGCATGGCGGTGCTCCAGCGGCCCGCGTAGCGGGAGCGCCGGGTACGGGGCCGCCGGTCGGGCCCTTGTGCGCGACGGGGTGACACAGAGCGCCCGGATCTGGGTACGAACGTCCCCATGACGCCTTCCGCCACGTACCGGCTCCAGCTCCAGCCGGACTTCCCGTTCTCGGCCGCCGAGGACGCCGTGCCGTACCTCGCCACGCTCGGCGTCTCCCATCTGCATCTGTCCCCGGTCCTGGAGGCCGTGCCCGGGTCCCGGCACGGCTACGACGTCGTCGACCACGGCCGGGTGCGCGCCGAGCTGGGCGGTGAGGAAGGGCTGCGGCGGCTCGCCCGCACCGCCCGGGAGCACGGGCTCGGGCTGGTCCTGGACATCGTGCCCAACCACATGGCGGCGGACCCCCGGCACAATCACGCGCTGCGGGAGGTCCTGCGCGAGGGGCCGGGCTCCCCGTACGCCCGCTGGTTCGACATCGACTGGGCCGCGGGCGACGGGCGGATCCTGCTGCCCGTGCTCGGCGGCCGGCTCGGCGAGGAGCTCGGCGCGCTCCGGGTCGACGGGGAGGTGCTGCGCTACGGCGAGCAGGAGTTCCCGCTCCGGGCCGGCACCGCCGGTCTCGACCTGCCCGAGCTGCTGGACGCCCAGCACTACCGGCTCGGCTGGTGGCGGCTGGCCCGGACCGAGCTGAACTACCGGCGGTTCTTCACGATCTCGGAGCTGATCGGGGTGCGGGTGGAGGACCCGGAGGTCTTCGCCGCCACCCACGCCAAGATCCTCGAACTGGTCCGGGACGGGACCGTCGAGGGGCTGCGGATCGACCACCCGGACGGACTCGCCGACCCGGCCGCCTATCTGGAACGGCTCTCCGGGGCGAGCGGCGGTGTGTGGACCGTGGTGGAGAAGATCCTCACCGGCCCCGAGCCGCTGCCGGCCGGCTGGGCGGTGGCCGGGACGACCGGGTACGACGCGCTGCACCGGATCGACGGTCTCTTCGTCGATCCGGTGGGCGCCGCGGAACTGCTCGGCCACTACCGGGAGTCCGCCTCTCCGGCGGGCGACCGGGGAGGCTACTGGAACGCGACCGTGCGCCGGGCCGCCTACCGCGTCGTCACCCATGAGCTGGCCGCCGAGACCGCCCTGCTGACCCGGCTGGCGTCGCGCGTCTGCGCCGAGGACCCCGCGCTGCGCGACCACGCCCCGTGGGCGCTGCACACCGCGGTGCGTGAACTGCTGGTCCGGGTGCCGGTCTACCGGCCGTACGTGACGGCCGGCGGGCCCTGCACGGAGTCGGCCTTGGCGGCGCTCGACGCGACGGCGGTGAGCGACGCCAAGGCGGTGTTCGCCGTGCGGGAGGAGGCGTCGGCCGTCGACGTGGTGCGGGAGCTGGCGCTGGGGCGGCTCGGTCCGGGGGGCGACCGGGCGGCGTTCTGCGACCGGTTCGCGCAGACGGCGTCCGCGCTGCGGGCCAAGTCGGTCGAGGACACCGCGTACTACCGGTACGTGCCGCTGGTCTCGGCCAACGAGGTGGGCGGTGATCCGGGGCAGCCGGCGGTGGCTCCGGAGGACTTCCACGCCTTCTGCACCCGGCTCGCGCGGGACTGGCCCGCCACCGGCACGGCGCTGACCACGCACGACACCAAGCGCAGCGCCGACGTCCGGGCCACCGTCGCGGTGCTCTCGGAGTGTCCGGGGCCGTGGGCGCGGCTGGTGGCGGAACTGGCCCGGACGGCCCCGGCGGCCGCCCCCGATCCGCAGCTGGCCTGGCAGGCGTGGCAGACCGCGTTCGGCTGTGTGGGGTTCCCGGCCGGGGAGCAGGCGGCGCGGCTGGAGCCCGCGCTGCTGAAGGCGGTGCGCGAGTCGGGTCTCTTCACCAGCTGGACCGAACCCGATCCGGGGTACGAGCGGGCGATGTCCGACTTCGTCGCCGCCGGTCCGGCCGCGGGGACCGGTCCGGTGCGGGCGCTGCTGGACCGGTTCGCGGACGCGCTCGCCCCGCAGGTGCGGGCCAATGTGCTCGGCGCTGCGCTGGTGCAGCTGACGATGCCGGGGGTGCCGGATCTCTACCAGGGCACCGAGCGCGCGTATCTGGCCCTGGTCGATCCGGACAACCGGCGGCCGTTTCGGCGCCCTTCCCCTGACCTGCCTTCCGGTGCGCTCTCGGAGGAGAAGGAGGCGCTCACGGTGGCGGCGCTGCGGCTCCGGCGCGAGCGGCCCGGGGTGTTCGGCGAGTCGGGGACGTACGCCCCGCTGGCGGCCTCGGGGCCGGCGGCCGGGCACTGCCTGGCGTTCTGCCGCTCGGGCGAGGTCGTCACCGCGGTGACCCGGCTGTCGCTCCGGCTGGCGGAGTCGGGCGGCTGGCGCGGGACGGAGCTGACGCTGCCGGACGACGGGGTGTGGCGGGATCTGCTGACGCCGGGCCGGGAGTTCTCCGGCGGCACGGCCGCGGTGTCCGAGCTGTTCGCCGGACGGCCGGTGGCGCTGCTCAGCCGGGCCGTACCAGAAGGGACCGCGGGCCCCGGGTGAGCAGGCCGGTGGCGGCCGGCCTGAATCCGTCGGCCCAGCGGAGCCGGGGCATGGCGTCCAGCAGGGCGCGCAGGCCCTGTTCGGCCTCCAGCCGCCCGAGCACCACGGCCGGGCAGCCCGCGGGGCCGGTGGTGGTGGTACGGCCCTGGTCGCGGCGGAAGGGGTCGAACAGGTCCGGTGCGGCGAACCGTTCCGGATCGCGTCCGGCCGCGCCGATCAGGCAGGCGACGGGGGTCCGTGCCGGGAGGGTGCCGCCACTGAGGGTGACCTCGGTGAGGGTGCGCCGCAGCACGACCTGGACGGGCGGGTCGCGGCGCATCGACTCCGTCCAGGCCCGCCCGGCGAGGGCCGGTTCGACGCGCAGGGCGGCCAGCAGGTCGGGGTCGTCCAGCAGGTTGGCCAGCAGCGAGGCGAGCGCGGTCTCGCGCAGCCCGGTGTGCCGGGTGCAGGGCCCTTCGTCGGCGGTGGCGCCGCCGGCGGTGCGCGGCGGGGCCCGGAAGGGCCCGGCACCGGCGGGCAGCCAGTGGCAGAACTCCTCGACGAGATCGGCCTGTCGGCGCCCGGCGATGCGCCGGGCCAGCACGTACGCGGTCCGCTCGACACGTTCGGCCAGGTGCCGGGGCGCGGTGCCGGTCACCACCGTGTACCGGTCGCGGGGCAGGCAACGGGCACTGCCGTGGCAGAGGCCGAGCGGCGCGGGGCCGCCCCGCGGTGCCCCGTCGTGCGGGAAGCCGGTGAACCCCGGGCCGGTGAGCGCGGCGACCACGTCGTCGTACCGGCTGATCAGCCAGGCCCCCAGCGGGGCGTCGTAGCTGAGCGGGTACTCCTCGCGCAGCACCCGGTAGAGCCGGTACGGGTCGCGGGCGGCGCCGGGGGCGAGGAGGCTCGGTCCGGCGGGGCGGGCCGACCGGCGGTTCCGCGACGGCCTGGCGGCGCGGTGGTCGGGCGAGGGCGTCGGGGCGGGTATGTCTCCGGGGGCGTCGGCCTGCATCCGTACCCCCGGGTGGTCGGTGCGCCGGTGTGCGGCGCGGTCCCCCTCAGGGGATCACCTCAACGGACCCGCCGCAGTCGGCGCGCGGCCGTCCGGGTGACGGGGCGCTCACCGCCCGGCCGGTCACGGGCCGCTCCTCGGGCCCGGCGGCCAGGAAGCCTCAGCAGTTCGGTGAACGCGGCGGCGGCGCCGGTCAGCCCGACGTGGGAGAACACCGCGAGCGGGCAGGGCGGCATGGTGAAGGTGGTCGCGGAGCGGGGCGGCCGGGTCCTGGGCGTCCATCTCGTCGGGCCGCACGTCTCGGAGATGATCGCCGAGAGTCAGCTGATCGTCGGCTGGGACGCGGAGCCGTCCGACGTCGCCCGCCACGTGCACCCCTACCCGACGCTCTCGGAGGCGGTCGGCGAGGCCTTCCTCACCCTGGCGGGCGGCGGACTGCACCAGCAGGCGTGAGAGCGGGCCGGGCGAGCCGTTCGTGGACGCGCTACGCGGGCGGCGTGAGCGCGGGCGCGGAGAGCCGGAACATCATCGTGCCGAAGCTCACCTGGTCCCCCTCCCGCACCGAGACCGTGCCCGTGACGCGCTGCCCGTTGACACAGGTGCCGTTGGTCGAGCCCAGGTCGCGCAGCAGCCACCGGCCGCCGTGCACGGTGAGTTCGGCGTGCGTCCGGGACACGGTCTCGTGGCTGAGGCGCAGCCCGTTGCCCGGATCCCGGCCGATGAGCAGGGGGTACGGGCTCGGCGCCGGCAGCAGCAGCTTGGGCAGCCGCTCGGCCCACCAGGCCCTGCGCACCCGCCCGGGGAAGCCGGAGACCCCGCCGACGGCCCGGATCAGCTGCCGCGACCAGCGGCCACCGCCGCCGTCCAGGTCGGCGGTGAGCGCGGCCAGCTCCTCGGAACGGTTCGCGGTCAGGGCCAGTTCCATGCGCCGGATGAAGGTGTCGTGGGAGAGCTTTCCCTGCGCCGCGCCTTCTCTGAGCACGCCGAGAACACGGTCGCGCTGGGCGTCGGACAGCCGCGCGGGATACGTGTGGAACTCGAAGGAGGACGTCACAGGGCCAATTGTCGGGCCGACCGCCCCAAGGTGTCCAGAACGGCCGCTCCTTCCTCGCTCCCGGCCTGTGCGGGACGGCCCGCCCGGGGCCCCCGCGCACCCCTCTCACCCCTCTCACCCGGATATCCAGGGGCGCCCGGAGCGAGACGTTGCTACCGTCTGCCGCCGTGCGGCCCCGACGACCGCCGGGGCGCTCCCGCGTAGTCCTGGAGACTTTGTGCCTGCTGCACCAACCGAACTGACCGTCCGTCCGCTCACCGGCCCGCAGGAGCTCGGTCTCTTCCGCCGGCTGTCGTACGTCCTGGACCACGAACTGGCGGACGACCTCGGGTCCGGCCGCCGCCGCCCGGAGTGGATGTGGGTGGCCCTGCGGGGCGAGCGGGTGGTGGCGCGGATCGCGTGGTGGAGCCCGGACGGCAAGGCGCCGCTCCTTCTCGACTTCTTCGACCTCGACGACACCCTGCCCGAGCCCGAGCGCGGTGAGGCGGGCCTGCGGCTGCTGGAGACGGCGACCGCGGCGGTCGTGCCCGCGGGCGGCCCGCGTCCCGAGTACGGGCGGTACGTGCCGCCGGACTGGCGTGAGGACCCGGTGGTCCGTGACGCCGTCGAGGCCCGGATCCGGGTCATGGAGCGCACCGGGGCCCGGATGCTGGTCGAGCGGCTGCGCCTGGAGTGGCGCGCGGGCACCCCGGTGCCCGCCGGCAGCGGCCGGCTGCGCTTCCGCCCGGTGGCCGGGCGCGAGGACCTCCTCGCGCTGATGGCGCCCGTGATGGAGGGCACCCTCGACGCCCACGGCCAACAGGACCTGGCCTCCGGGTTGTCGGCGCGCCGGGCCGCGGAGAAGCATTACGACGAGGAGCTGGCCGGCTACACCACCCCGCGGGAGTGGTGGCGCATCGCGGAACTCCCCGGCGGTGAACCGGTCGGCTTCGTGATCCCGGCCCGCAACACCTACAACCCGATCATCGCGTACATCGGTGTGCTGCCCGCGCACCGCGGCCACGGCTACATCGACGACCTCCTCACGGAGGGGACCCGGGTGCTCGCCGGGCAGGACGGGGTGGAGCGGATCCGGGCCGCGACGGACCTCGGCAACGTGCCGATGGCGAAGTCCTTCGAGCGTCTGGGGTACGTCAACTTCGAGCGCGCCTTCGACATGGTGTGGGACTGACGGAGCCGCCGCCGCGGCAGGCGGTCCGGGCCGCGAGGGCGATCCGGCAGCCGGGGACCGCGGACGCGGAGCCCGCGGTGCGCGGCGCCGGAGGGGCCGTTCGGGAGCTGCGGCCCGGCCCGGACCACCATGGCATTCGACCTGCGAGAACAGGCATGATGGGCTCTCAAGTTCCGTACGCCCCACCACATGCCGCGTGTCCCCGCCGCCCCACCGGCTCCGGGGGCCGGGAGGTCAGATACGTGTCACGCCAGATGCTCACCGTCGCAGTGGACGGTTCGGGCGATTTCCGCACCGTCGCGGAGGCCGTCGCACGGGCCCGTACCGGGGCTGTCGTCAGCATCGGTCCCGGCCGCTACGAGGAGTCCGTCACCGTTTCCGCCGCGATCACGCTGACCGCGTCCGAAGGGGCCGGAACGGTGGAGCTGGCGCCCCGGCGCGGCACCGCGCTGACCCTCACCGGCGACGCCCTGATGGTGAGCGACCTGGTGCTGCGCGGCCACGATGACGAGCTGCCGGTCGTCGACTCGCCGCGCGGACAGATCGCGATGGACCGGTGCGAGGTGCACGGCTCGGCGTGGGCGGCGCTGTTCGCGCGCGGCAGTGGGTCCCTCGCCCTGCGCGAGTGCCGGGTCAGCAATCCGGCGGGCGCCGGTGTGGTCTCGACGTCCGGGAACGAGAGCTTCCTGGAGGACTGCGTCGTCGAGCATCTGGGCACGTCGGCGGTGGTGGCCGGGGAGCGCGGGCGGATCACCGTGCGCGGCGGCAGGTTGCGCGACACCCGGGGCAACGGGGTACTGACGAACGGTCAGGCCCACCTGCACCTGGAGGACTGCGAGATATCCGCGGCGGACAAGCCCGGGGTCGCCGTCGAGGAGGACAGCACGGTGCGCATGGTGCGCGGCTCGGTCCGCGAGGCGGTGGTCGGGGTGTACGTCAGCTCGACCGGGCCGACCGTGCTGGAGGAGGTGTCGGTGGCCGACACGACCGGGCACGGGTTCGTGCTGGGCGCCGGAAGCTCCCCCACTCTGACCGCCTGCCGTACGGAACGGACCGCTGGGCACGGTCTGTTCGTGACCGAGCGCAGCCGGGGCACGTTCAAGGACTGTGTGTTCGCCTCCGCGCAGGATGCGGCGATCCGGGTGAACGGGTTCTCCTCCCCGGTGCTGACCGGGACGGTCGTGGCGGACGCGAAGGCCGTCGGGGTACTGCTCGACGAGGACTCGGCGGGTGAGTTCGACCGCCTGGAGGTACGCGACGCGGGCGGGTCCGGCATCGTCGTCCGCACCGGCGCCAACCCGTTGTTGCGCCGCGTCACCGTCACCCGGCCGGGTTCGCACGGGGTGGAGGTCTCCAAGGACGGACGGGGCCGGCTGGAGGAGTGCGTCGTCGAGGCGTCGGCAGGCTCGGCCGTGCACGTCTCGGGGCACGGCACTCTGTACGTCGGCGGCAGCACGCTGCGCACGGCGGCCGGGGCGGGCGTGCACGTCGGGGCACTCGGCACGCTCACCCTTCGCGACACCGCCGTCCAGGACGCGGCCGGGGCGGGCGTCCTGATCGAGGCGAAGGGCGAGCTGTCCGCCGCGCGGGCGCGGGTCACCGGCTCGGGTGAGCACGGTGTGCTGGTCGCCGCGGGCGCACGGGCGGCCCTGAAGACCTGCGAGGTGTCCGGCTCCGGCGCCGACGGCGTGCGGGTCGAGGGCACCGACCCGGCGTCACTGATCGGCTGCACGGTACGGGAGAACCGGGGCAGCGGGCTGCGCCAGGCGGTGCCCGGCGACCGGCTCGCCGTCGAGGGCCTGAACAGCGCGGACAACGGTGCTCCCGATGCCTGGGGCAGTGCGGCGGGCGCCGAGGCGGCGGGCGGCGGGCGACTGCCCGGTGGTGCGGTTCCGATGGCCGCCGAGCCGGACAAGGACACCGGCCCGGTGGCCGAGCTGGAGTCCCTGATCGGTCTCGCCGACGTGAAGCAGCAGGTCCTGACGCTGATCAATCTGAACCGGCTGGCGCAGCGGCGTGCCAGCCTCGGCATGCCCGCCCCGCCGATGAGCCGCCATCTGGTGTTCGCGGGCCCACCCGGCACCGGCAAGACGACGGTGGCCCGGCTGTACGGGTCGATCCTGGCGTCACTCGGAGTGCTGCGCACCGGGCACCTGGTGGAGGTGTCGCGGGCCGACCTGGTGGCACAGATCGTCGGCGGCACCGCGATCAAGACCACCGAGACCTTCAACAAGGCTCTGGGCGGCGTGCTGTTCGTCGACGAGGCGTACACACTGCTCTCCGACGGCGGCGGTTCGGGCGCGGACTTCGGCCGGGAAGCCATCGACACCCTGGTGAAGCTGATGGAGGACCATCGGGAGGACGTGGTGGTCGTGGCGGCCGGCTACCCCGAGGAGATGACCGGCTTCCTCGCCTCCAACCCCGGTCTGGCCTCCCGGTTCACCCGCACCGTGGAGTTCACCGACTACACCTCGGACGAGCTGGTCACCATCGTCGAGCGGATGTGCACGGGGCACCACTACGAGCTCGAACCGGCTGCCCGGACCGCGTTGCACGGCCACTTCGAGGCCATTCCGCGCGACGCGGCCTTCGGCAACGGACGCACCGCCCGCAAGGTGTTCGAGGAGATGGTGGACCGTCAGGCATCCCGGCTCGCGGGCATGCCGGAGGTCAACGAACGCGATCTGGCGGTACTGACCGCCAGGGACGTCGGCGTGACGGCGGCCGTGGACCGCAAGGCCGACGACGACCCGCTGCTGCGGCTCGACGCGCTGGTGGGGCTCGCGGCCGTCAAGCGGGAGGTGGGCGACCTGGTCAACCTGCTGGCCACCGCCCGCCGCCGCACCGAAGCCGGACTGCCCGCACCGCGCATCAGCAACCACCTGGTCTTCGCGGGGCCGCCCGGCACCGGCAAGACGACGGTGGCCCGGCTGTACGGGGAGCTGCTGGCCTCGTTGGGCGTGCTGCCGCGCGGCCAGTTGGTGGAGGTGTCGCGGGCCGACCTGGTGGGCCGGTGGGTCGGACACACCGCGCAGCTCACCAAGGAGGTGTTCACGCGCGCGCTCGGCGGTGTGCTGTTCATCGACGAGGCGTACACCCTCACCCCCGCCGGGAGCGGCGGTTCCGCCGACTTCGGCCAGGAGGCCGTGGACACCCTCCTGAAGCTGATGGAGGACCACCGCGACGAGGTGGTGGTGATCGCGGCGGGCTACACCGAGGAGATGGCGCGCTTCCTCGGCTCCAACCCGGGTCTCGCCTCCCGTTTCCCCCGGCACGTCGAGTTCCCCGACTACTCCAGTGACGAGTTGGTCACGATCGTGCGCCAGCACGCCGTCGACAACGGCTACGAGTGCGCGCCCGGCGCCGCCACCGCGCTGCGCGCGCATTTCGACGGACTGCCCAGGGGGCGCACGTTCGGCAACGCACGCCTCGCGCGGCAGACACTGGAACAGATGATGACGCGTCAGGCGGGGCGGCTGAGCACAGTCGTGGCGCCGAGCCTGGACGATCTGCAGCTCCTGCTGCCGGAGGACCTGGCAGGCCTGCGTCAGCCCTCCTGAGAGCTGTCCCGCCGCGCACTCCTCCCCCAGACCCTCCGGACCTCACCGAACAGAGGAACGCCCCGCATGCACCGCCGTACGACCGTTCTGCTCCTCAGCACCGCTCTCACTGCCCTGCCGGGCCCGCTCGCCCTCGCGGACGACGGCGGCGACAGCAGCGGACAGGTGGTGCTGCCCGGGGTTCCCGAGCGGCTGTCCGCACAGCAGGCGTGTACGGCCTTCAAGGGCCGGGCCACCTCCGACGCCCCCTGGACGCGCCGGGCGCTCGGCCTCGACCAGGTGTGGACCCTGTCGCAGGGGCGGGGTGTGACGGTCGCGGTCGTCGGCACCGGGGTGAGCGACGGGCCCGCCGTACTGGCCGGCCGGGTCGACGCGGTGGGTGACGCGGGCGATGACTGCGTGGGCCGGGGGACCTTCCAGGCGGGTCTGGTCGCGGGGGCGGCGACGCCCGGCCAGGGCTTCTCCGGGGTCGCCCCGCAGGCGAGGATCCTTGCCGTACGGGGCACGGGCGTCCGAGGCGAACCCGACCCGGCACGCCTGGCGGCCGGGGTGCGGGCGGCGGCCGAGCACGGGGCCGGTGTGATCACCGTGACGGCTCCGCTGGACGGCGCGGACAAGGCGGTACGGGCGGCGCTGGCGGTGGCCGCGGCCAGGGACTCGCTGGTGGTGGCCCCGGCGGCGGCGGACAGCGTCCCGACCGCGACCAGCGGCGAAACCCCTGCCAAGCCCGCTCCCGCACCACCGAAGGGCGTCCTCGCCGTACTGGACACCGGCCCGCAGGGCACCCGTCCGGACACCGCCCCGCCCTACACGCGCGCCGACCTCACCGCACCCGGCGACGCACTCGTCGGGCCGGGCCCGGTGGGCGGCGGCAAGTGGACCGGCTCGGGCTCGTCGCTGGCGGCGGCGGTGACGGCGGGCACGGCGGCGCTGGTCCGCTCCTACCACCCGGAGCTGAAGGCGGCCCAGGTGCGGGAGAGGCTGCTGCGCACGGCGTACCCGGCGGACCTGCCCGCGCTGGATCCCTACGGTGCGGTGGCGGGCGCGGAGGCCCCTGCCCCGGATGCGGCGGCGGCACGGCCGGACCCGGTGAGGCCGGCGTCGCCCCCGGACGCCGCGAGTGCCAGGAACACCGCGCTGCTGGTCACGGCGGGCGCCGCGGGGACGGCTCTGCTCGTGGCGTTCCTCGCGGCGGCGCTGCCGCGGGGGCGGGCCAGGGGCTGGCGGCCGGGACGGCTGGACCCGGGCACCCACGGGGAGGGCGGCACCGCCTGAGGACAGCGGCGCCGGCCGGGGCGGGCGGGCCCGCTCCCGGACCCGCCCGCCCACCGGAACCCTGCCTCTACCCCTCCTGCCCCGCTGCCTCCCGCGGCAGCGCCACCTGCACGAGCGCCGCCTTGCGGCGGGCGATCCGCAGCGCACGCCCCGGCGGCAGGATCCTCGGCTTGACGCTGTCGAAGATGTAGCCCTCCGACGGCGGGCAGGACAGCTGGAGGGCCGGGGAGTTGACCTCCTGGAGCTTGCGCATCAGGGGGTCCAGACGTGACGCACCGGTCGCGGCGCGGGCGACGACCACATGGAGGCCGACCTCGTAGCCGAGCGGAATGTGCGGCAGAAGCGGTTCGAAGGGGCCGCTGAAGCCGGTACCGACCATTTCGTAGTCGTCGACGAGCACGAACAGGCGCGGCCCGGTCCACCAGTCGGCCCGCCGCATCCGGGCCGGGGAGATGTCCTCGCCCGGGGCGCGGACGACCATCGCCCGGGTGACCCCGTCGATGAGTTCGCGCAGCGGGTCCGCCGCCACCGCGTGGCCGAGGCGGTACTCCTCGGGGACCGCCTCGACGAGCTCGCGCCGGTAGTCGACGACCAGGATGCGCGCCTGCTCGGGGGTGTGGGTCGCGACGATCTGCTGGGCGAGCAGCCGTAGCGCGCTGGTCTTGCCGCTCTCCGTGTCCCCGATCAGCATCAGGTGCGGGCTCTGCCCGAAATCGTGCCAGACCGGGGCGAGTTCGGCCTCGTCCAGGCCGAACGGGATGCGCAGCGGCCGGGCGGGGTCCGCCGGCGGAAGATCGGCGGCGGTGAGGTGGGCCGGCAGCATGCGGACGGGCGGGGCCGGCGGGGCATCCCAGTGCTCGGCGACGGCCTCGACGAGGTCCGCGAGGGCGTCGGTGAGGTCATCGGCCTCCTCGCCGCCGTCGATGCGCGGGAGTGCGGTGAGGAAGTGGAGCTTGTCGGGGCTCAGACCGCGCCCGGGTACGGCGGGCACGGTACCGGCCTTGCGGATGTCGATGGCGGAGTCCATCGGGTCGCCCATCCGCAGCTCCAGACGGTTGCCGACCTGGTCGCGGAGGGCGGCGGAGAGCTCCACCCAGCGGGAGGTGCTGACCATGAGGTGGACGCCGTAGTTGAGGCCTCGGGTGGCGATGCCGTTGAAGACGGCGATGTCGTCGAACATGTCGCTGCGCACCGTGGACCAGCCGTCCACGACGAGGAACACGTCGCCCAGCGGCTCGTCCGGGTACTGCCCCTCGGCCCGCCGCCTGCGGTAGGTGGCCATGGAGTCGATGCCCTGCTCCTGGAAGAACAGCTCTCGCCGGTTGAGCAGCGAGGTGACCTCGGCGAGGGTGCGGGAGATCCGTTCCCGGTCGAGACGGCCGGCGACCCCGCCGACGTGCGGCAGTCCGGCGAGGCCCAGCAGGGCTCCGCCCCCGAAGTCCAGGCAGTAGAACTGCACTTCGCGCGGGGTGTGGGTGAGGGCGAGAGCGGCGATGAGGGTCCGCAGCACGGTGGACTTGCCGCTCTGGGGACCGCCCGCGACGGCGAAGTGCCCGCCCGCGCCGGAGAAGTCCACGGTGAGCAGGTCGCGCACCTGGTCGAAGGGCTTGTCGACGATGCCGACGGGGACGCGCAGCTTGCCCCGGTCGGGGGAACCCGTCGTGGTGAGGCCGAAGTCGGGGTCCGGGACCAGCGGCGGCAGCAGTGCGTCGAGGGCGGGCGGCGCGTCCAGCGGAGGCAGCCACACCTGACGGGCGGGCGGGCCGCTGTCGCGCAGCCGGTCGAGGGCGAGTGCGAGGAGGGACTCACCGGAGCCGGGGACGGGGGTCGCCGGCTCGGGGGCCGAGGGCAAGGTGCGCGGTACCACCCAGTCGGTGCCCCACGGGACGACCTGCCGGGCGATCTGCGCCTGCTGGACGGTGCCGCGCCTGCTCGTGTACGCCCCGGAGACGTACGCGGCGCGGAACCGGGTGAGGGCTTCGACGCCGCTCTTGAGGTAGCCGCTGCCGGGGGTGGGCGGCAGGTGGTAGGCGTCGGGGACGCCGAGCACGCCGCGGCTCTCGATCGCGGAGAAGGTGCGCAGGCCGATGCGGTAGGAGAGGTGGGACTCCAGCTGGTGCATCCGCCCCTCCTCCAGCCTCTGCGACGCGAGGAGGAGGTGGACGCCGAGCGAGCGGCCGAGGCGGCCGATCATCACGAAGAGGTCCATGAAGTCACGGTGCGCGGAGAGGAGTTCGGAGAACTCGTCGACCACGATGAAGAGGGAGGGCAGGGGTGCCAGCGGGGTGCCGGACGCGCGTGCCTTCTCGTACTCCAGCACGGAGGAGTAGTTCCCGGCCCGGCGCAGCAGTTCCTGGCGTCGCATCAGTTCGCCGTGCACGGCGTCCTGCATGCGTCCGACGAGGGGGAGTTCCTCGACCAGGTTCGTGATGACGGCAGAGGTGTGCGGCAGTTCGTCCATTCCGAGGAAGGTGGCACCGCCCTTGAAGTCGACGAGGACGAAGTTGAGGGTCTCGGACGAGTGGGTGAGGGCCAGGCCCAGCACAAGGGTGCGCAGCAGTTCGCTCTTGCCGGAGCCGGTGGCGCCGATGAGCATGCCGTGCGGGCCCATGCCGCCCTGGGCGGACTCCTTGATGTCGAGTTCGACGGGCATCCCGTCCTCACCGACGGCTATCGGCACCCGCAGCCGGTCGCGGCTCTCCAGCGGGCGGGTGTCCCACAGCTTGGCGGGGTCGTGGCGGCGCAGGTCCGCTATGCCCAGCAGGGAGGTGAGTTCGGTGTCGGAGGCGAACGGCTCGGCGGAGACCGCACCGCCGCCGAGGCGGTACGGGGCGAGCCGGGCGGCCAGCGTACGGGCGGCGAGCGGGCCGAGCGTGTCGGGTTCACCGAGCAGGGTGGCCTGCTCCTTGCGTTCGCGGTCGGTGCGCACCAGGTGGAGTCCGCCGTCATCGATGCGCAGCCGCAGCGTGCCGCGGGCGGGCTTCCAGGCCAGCGCCTCGGACAGGTCGACGACGACGGCGTTGCGGTACCCGGCTCCTTCGAGGCGGTGGCCGCCGGGCACGGTGCCGCCGTCCACGACGACGACGGTGAAGGGCTCCTCGCGGCCGGGCGCGGTCTCCGGGTCGAACGGCGGACGTTCGGTGAAGTCCGCACCGAGCAGCTCGTCCAGCTCCACGAGTCCGGCCGCCACGGTACGGGCCTGCCCCGCACCGTCGCGCTGGTAGGCGTGCTGGGTGTGCGGCAGCCACTTCACCCACTCCCAGTCGGCGCGCCGCGCGTCGGAGACGCAGAGCGCGACGGTGAGTTCCTCGGGTGCGTGGAATGCCGCGAGCTGGGCGATCAGGGCGCGGGCGAGGGAGCGGGCCCGGTCGTTGTCGCCGTGCACGAGGATGCGCGACCAGGCCCGCAGGTAGAGGGCGATGGGCTGGCCGGGGACGGTTCCGTACGCCCGGATGAAGCTGCGCAGGGCGTGCGCGGTGAGCGGTTCCAGGTCCTCGACCGGTTTGGTGGCCAGCGGGGCGAGCCGGGTGCCGAGCTTCTGCTCGCCGACGGCGACCCGTACCTCGGCGAAGTCCTCGTCGGCGGGACGGCGTTCCCACTGCCGGCTGGTGCCGGTCAGCGCCCACAGTCCGGCCGGGTCCGGGTGCCGCCAGGCCAGCGCCTTCTGCTGGTCGGCCACCGTGCGGCGGATCTTGCGCCGGGTCTGGGCCAGGTACCGCAGGTAGTCCCGTCGCTCGCCCTTGAGCTTGCGCTTGCGTTCGCCCGCGCTGCGCATCAGCTGTCCGACGATCATCGCGACGGACGAGAGCAGCATCAGCCCGATCGCCAGGTAGCTGAAGGTGGTCGCCTGGCCGGGCCTGATGAACATCATCATCATGGCGAGTGACGTCAGGCCCATGGGGAGGTACATCCACATGGCCGAGGTGTTCGGCTCCGCCTCCGGGAGAGCGGGCGGCTCCTGGAGGCTGATCTCGCCGTCCGGCATGTCGGGGCCCCGCCGGCGGGCGGGACGACGGAACAGAACGGTGCTCACGCGGAAATACTCCTCGGGCTCGTCGCCTCGGACGCGGTGGGGAGGCAGGGGATCCAGGGCGGTTCAGCACGTGTATGCCCGGCACAGGGGGGCGCACCAGGGGCTGACGGCCTGACGCGGGATCAAAGGTAGTGTGCGGTGATCAACTTTGGTATCCCCGCCCCTCGGAGAGGTGTGGCCCCGCCGCATGACAGACATATCCGCCCCCGGCCTCTGTCGGCTCACGGTAAGAACCCAGGAACGGCTCATCGATCTGGCGGTCCCCGCCGACGTCCCCGTGTCCGACTTGCTGCCCATCCTTCTCGACCACGCGGGCCACGGCCTGGCGGAGCGGGGGATCGAGCACGGCGGCTGGGTGCTGCAACGCCTGGGCGAGGAGCCCCTGGACGAGGAACGCACCCCGGAGGGCCTGGGCCTGCGGGACGGCGAGACGCTGTTCCTCCGTCCCCGCACCGAGGCACTCCCGCCCGTCCACTTCGACGACCTGGTGGACGGGGTCGCCGTCACGATGCGCGACCGCCCGCACGGCTGGGAGGCCCGCACCAGCCGGTGGCTGCTGCGCGGCACCGCGGTCGTGCTGCTCGCGGCCGGACTGCTGGTGCTGGCGCTGCCGGGCGGCTCCGCGCCGCTGCGGGCCGCGGTCGCGGCCGCCACCGGACTGCTGGTGCTGTTCGGTGCCGCCACGGCGAGCCGGGCGGTGGGCGACTCCGCCGCCGGCGCCGCGCTCGGCTTCCTCGTCGCACCGTATCTGGGGCTGGCCGGTGCGCTGCTGCCCAGTGGTGACGCGGACGCGCAGCTGACGGGTGCGCGGCTGCTCGCCGGTTCGGCGGCGGCCGCGGGCGGGGCGGTCCTGGCGGTGGCCGCGGTCGCCGCCTTCGTGCCGCTGCTGCTGAGCGCGGCGGTGGTCGCGCTCGCGGGCGCCCTGTGGGGCGCCCTGATGCTGGTCACCGACTGGCCCGCCGCGCATGCGGCGAGCGTCCTCGCGGTCCTCGCGGTCGTCTTCGGCGGCCTGGTTCCGGGCATCGCCTTCCGGCTGTCCGGGCTGCGGCTGCCCGCCCTGCCCACCAACGCGGAGCAGCTCCAGGAAGGCATCGAACCGCACCCCAGCCGGAGTGTGGTGAGCCGCACCGCGCTCGCCGAGGAGTGGATGACCGCCCTGTACGCGGGGACCGGTCTGGTCTGCGCGGTCGTCCTGACCGCCCTCGTCCTGGACCGCCCGAACACCGCCGCCCTGGTCACCGCCGGAGTTCTGTGCCTGCTCCTGCTCCTGCACGCGCGCGGCATCGGCAACGTCTGGCAGCGGCCCGCGGTGATGCTCCCGGGCCTGTACGCCCTGGTCCTGATGGCGGTGCGGGCGGCCCGTTCGCTGGACGCCGGGCAGCGCCCGTTCCTGATCGCGGCGCTCATCGCCGTCGCCGCGTCGGCGGCCATCGCCTCGTGGACGGTGCCCGGCCGCCGGATGCTGCCCTACTGGGGCCGGGCGGCGGACATTCTGCACAGCCTGCTCGCCGTCGCCCTGATCCCGCTGACTCTGTGGGTGCTGGGCGTGTACACGGCCCTGCGCACCGCCAACGGCTGAGGGGCGTACGACATGCAGTCCAGGAAGGACCAGGTCCAGGCCCACCTCTTCGTCATGGGGCGGCTGACCAGCGGCATGCTGCGGGGCGACCCGGACTCCCCGGAGTCCCCGGTGGGCCGCACGAACCGGGGCATGGCCTGGGGCATCGGCCTCGGAGTCGTGCTCGTCGTCGGGTTCCTGCTCTTCGGCATGATCTCGCCGGCGGGTTCCAAGACCTGGCGGCAGGAGTCCGCGCTGATCGTGCAGAAGGACACCGGTACCCGCTTCCTCTATCTCGACGGGACGCTGCGCCCGGTGCGCAACTACGCGTCGGCGAAGTTGATCGCGGCCGATGAGCTCAAGGTGGTCTCGGTGTCCGGGACATCCCTGGCGGGCGAGCGGCACGGGACCCCGGTCGGCATCCCCGGCGCCCCCGACGCGCTGCCCGGCCTCGGTGACCTGGAGCAGGGTGCGTGGCAGGTCTGCGCCGAGGAACCGGAGCGCACGGGCGCCGACCGCACCGGCCGCCGCCCCGTCACCTCGCTGCGCCTGGGCCTGCCCGCCGGCGGGGTCTCCCCCGGCGACGACCGCGCGGTCCTCGTCCAGGGCCCGGACGGCAGCACGCACCTGCTGTGGGGCGATCACCGGCTGCGGCTCGGCAAGCACGGTGCGGCCGAGGCGCTGGGCTACTCCGGGGCGACGCCGGTGCCCGTCTCGGCGGCGTTCCTCGACAGCGTCCCGGCCGGACCCGACCTGACCGCACCCGAGGTGGACGGCCGGGGCGCGGCCGGCCCCCGGATCGGCGGGCATGCCGGCCGGACGGGCCAGGTGTACGCACTGGCCTCGCCGGGCACCGTCACCCAGCACTTCCTGCTGGAGAAGAGCGGGCTGCGCCCGCTGAGCACCCCCGGGGCGGCCCTCGTGCTGGGCGACGACCGGACGGCGAAGCTGGCCTACAAGGGGTCGGTGCCGGCCGCGCTCCCGCTCACGGCGGACCAGTTGGCCCAGCACCGGGCACCGGCGGCCGAGGCGGCCAAGGACCCGGCGGGCTGGCCGTCCCGTACCCCCGTCGTACGGGACCCGGGTCCCGGCACGTCGGTGTGCGCCCGGATCCAGCCGGAGGGGGACGCGCCCCGGGTGGCCCTGGCCCTGGTGCCGGCGACGGTACGGGCCGCTCCGGTGGCCTCCGGTCCGGAGATCCGGCGGGCGTGCCTGGCGGTGGACGGTCTGGAGGTACGTCCCGGGGGCGGCGCGCTCGTGCAGGCGCTGGGGGCGGGCGGCTCGGTGATCGGCACGACGACGTACCTGGTCACGGATGTGGGCATCAAGTACCGGTTGCCGGACGCCAAGTCGGTGGAGCGGCTCGGCCTCAAGGGCGGACACGCGCAGGCGGTGCCGTCGCGGCTGCTGGACATGCTGCCGACGGGGCCGGTGCTGGACGCCGCGGTGGCCGGCGGTGAACGGGCGTCCCTCGCGGGCCCGTCGGAGAAGCCGTGCGGATGAACGGCCGGTGCATGGGTGACGTCCACCCTTCACCGGGCCTTCGGCTGCCCCCGTTCACAGGCCGATGGACACCTGTCGGCGTCATCAAGATCAATTCCAGCTCAGATCTCACCTCTGAGCATTGCTTGCGCCACACCCGCATCTCTAGCATCAGCAGACGCTCACGTTCTGGAAAGGACACCTGCCATGTCGACTCCCCCCGCCCCTCCCGGCAACCTCCAGACGTCGTCGCAGTCCGAGAACCAGAAGGGCTACACCGCGCTGAGCACGGTCCAGGGCGGCATCAAGCAGTCCCAGGAAGAGGTGCGGACCACCATGAGCGGCCTGATGTCGGCGTACGGGGGCCAGGACGGCGGCGCGTACCAGCGGCTGCTCACGGACTGGAGCGGCCAGGTGGACATCATCACCAAGAACATCGGCCAGATGATCGAGAAGCTCCAGGAGACCGGCGTGCTCCAGCGCGGCCTGCAGGGACAGACCACGGAGACCATCCAGAGCAGCAGCCGGTCGAACGACGTCTTCGGCCAGCTGACCTGATCGCCGGTACGGCGCCTCCCCCTTCCCGTCCCCGCCCCGTCTCCCCCTCCAGGAGTTCGTCATGACCACTCCGTACGACCCCTCCAACAAGACCGACGGCATCATCCACGTCGAGTACAGCCGGGTGGACCAGGCCGCCGAGGACATGCGCCTCCAGACGACCCGCATCCAGTCCCTGGTGCAGGCCCTCAACGAGGAACTGGCCGGGCTGCACGGTGCCTGGCAGGGTGCGGACGCGGCGACGTACGCGGCTCTGCAGAACCAGTGGAACCGGGCCACCACCCAGCTGGGCCAGGTCCTGACGAAGCACAGCTCCACGCTGAGCGACATCTCGGACCAGTACCGCAAGCACGAGAACCGCAGCGCGTCGGAGTGGGGGACCATCCGCGTCGGCGGGTGATCGCCCGCCCCAGCCCCCGCCTCCCGCCTGCCCCGCCTCCCCCGTCGATTGTGAGAAGCCATGGCGGCCGACCCGACCAATCTGTCGCACCTGGACACGGAGTCCCTCCAGAAGTTCATCGACACCGACGTGCAGGAGTTCATCGACCTGCTGACCGCGCTGGAGAAGGACACCGAGACGGGTGGGATCTCCTCCCTGAAGTTCCTCAGCGCCCAGATGGCCACCCCTGAGGTGGGCCTCAGCAGCCATGTGCTCAAACTCGGCAAACTGGCCGGGAAGGACGCGACCCCGCTGAGCGCGAATCCGCTGGTGGAGTACCTCACGGGCGCGGCGGGGTCCCAGGCGGGCGTCATCAGCGACCAGTTGAAGCTCTTCAACGACATCCAGAAGAACATGAAGACGGTGCTGGAGACGATGAAGAAGAACCAGGCGGACAGCCTGGAGGACATCAAGAGCCAGGAGTTCCTGAACGACCTGGGCGATGTCGACGGGGACCTCGCCCCGACCCAGAAGACCGCCTGACCCCCACTTTTCGTCTCCGCTCGTCGCACAGACCCGTACAAGGAGTGTCCTGCCCGTGGCAGCCGATTCAAGCTGGGAATCCGTCGTCAAGCAGCTCACCGGCTTCGACGGCGGTACCAGGGCCAACGTGGCGGCCGTGGGCGGTGCGGACGCGAAGTCGGGAACCGGCAGCGAGTGGATGCGGGTCACGGTCACGAGGGTCACCGAAGGGGACGCGTCCGACGACAGCTACACCACGGGCGAGGTGGAGGCGGGTGAGACTCCCGAACGGGTCATCCAGTTCTACGGCCCCTCCGGCGGGCAGACCGGCAGCTACCTCAACGTCTACAAGGCGACGATCTCCCTCCCCTGGAGCTCGTCCAGCGGCGCCGACTGGAGCAACACCGGGAACGCCGGGGCCTATGACTACGGCTACGGGAAGGCGCTGGAGGCCCTGCGGGACACCTTCACCACGGACGGGTTCGGTGGTGGGTACGACCACACCCCGGCGGTCGTCACGGCCGACGCGGTCAACCTCAGGGAATTCAGCCCCATCGCCGAGGCGTTCAACAGGGTCGTCGACTACTTCTCCGCCAAGTCCGTCGACCTCGAGAAGTGGGTGAAGCAGCTCGACGGCGAGTTCTCGTCCTATCAGGGCAGCGGAGCGGACGTCTTCCGCGACCTGATCGACGCGGTGGGCCTCGGCTACAAGGACTTCCTCACGCTGATCGCGCCCAGAACGGGTGCGGTGCAGCCCGGCGGCGGCAGAGACTTCAAGAGCAACAAGGACTACAGGTCCCGGTCCGTGGTCGGGGACAAGCTCATCGACGCCGAACTCGCGATCTGGACGGCGGCGAACCAACTCGCCACGGCCTGGAACGGCTGGCAGAACAACTCGGACCCCGGCGTACAGGCCGCGGTCAACACGGCCTACGCCGGTCTCAAGGCCCGGCCGGCGAACGTATGGCTCGGCACATCCCATCTCGACGCGCTGCTCGACGATCTGGCGATGTGGCTGAACGAGAACAACATCATGAGGGTGCGGCAGAACTACGGCAGCAACAAGCCCGGGGACGGCGTCCTCCACATCCACCCGGTCTACGGCGATCTCACCGTCGAGGGCGACTGGAAGAACCTGGCCACGCTGGCCTGCACCAACTGGCTCGCCACCCTCGCTCCTCTCGACCAGGCGGCGAGCAAGGCCATGCTGGAGCTCAACCAGGCCATGGTCGGGCTGAACTCGGACGCGTCCTTCCCGTTCAAGGCCGGCGTCAACAGCCTCACGGGGGCCAACGCCGCCGACGAGGCCGGCCGCGCCAAGGAGGAGGCGGAGAAGGAGATGGCCGACGCGGAGAAGGAGAAGGAGGACGCCAGGAATGAGATGGACAACTTCACGAAGGACCTGGACAGCGACGGTGGTGGAACCGGCGACATCGAGCCTCTGCCACAGATCGAGGAGAACGACACCGACGGTGAATTCGGAGGCGGCGGAGCCGGCAGCGGCGGCCTCGGCCTGAACGGCGGGAACAGCGGGACGGGTGAGAGCGGCACCGGGATCGTCCCTCCGCCCACGCTCGGCCTCAACGGCACGGGCGGCGGCAGCGGCCTGGGCGGCGCGAACGTCCCCGTCCTGAATCCCGACGGCTCCACCAGCATCACGAACCCGGACGGTTCGACCACCACCACCTACCCGGACGGCCACAAGGAGATCACGCCCGCGGGCGTCATCCCGCCTCCGCTGTCGCCCAACGCCACGGGCGGAAACACCGGCGGCTACCCCGTCAAGACGGTCAAGGGCCCTGACGGCAGCACCACTTCGTACAACGCCGACGGTTCGCGCACCACCACGCACAAGGACGGCACGACCACCACCGTCAACCCCGACGGCACCTCCGTCACGAACAATCCCGACGGCTCGAAGACGGTTCTGAACAAGGACGGCAGCGAGACCATCACCTACCGGGACGGCACGAAGGCCACCATCAGCCCGGACGGCACGACGGTCACCCAGTACCCGGACGGCACCTCGACGAAGCTCGCCCCGAACGGCACCCTCACCAGCACCGACGCTCAGGGCCACAGCACCACCAGCCACCCGGCGCCCGGTTCGACCGTCAGGAACCCGGACGGTTCGTCCACGGCGTACGGCAAGGACGGCTCGGCCACCACCACGCACGAGGACGGCACGAAGACCACCGTCTCAGCGAACGGCACCGTGACCACGGTCGACCCGGACGGCACCAAGACCGTCTCGCACCTGGGCAAGGGCACCTCCACCGTCCAGTACGCCGACGGCTCGGTGTCCCAGGTGGGCAAGGACGGCACGGTCTCTACCACGTACCAGGACGGCAGTACCACCAAGCTCGGCCCCGACGGTACGTACACCACCACCGACGCCGACGGCCACAAGCAGACCGAGCACCTCAACACCACCGGCAGCGGTGGTACGCAGACGCAGACGAAGCACAACGCGGACGGCTCGTCCACGACGACGTACCCGGACGGCACCGTCGACAAGACGCTCAAGAACGGCGGCCACCAGATCAGCTACCCGGACGGGCGCACGGTCACCACCGACGCGTACGGGCGGACGACCGGCACGTCAGGCGGTACCGGCGGGCTCGGAGCGAACAGGACCGGTGGTGGCGGCAGCGACTTCGACTACTACGACTACCCGGACGGCGGCAGCGGCGGATCGCCGCTGGGCGGCGGGGGTTACGGCGACTCGGGCGCCGACACCGGCGGGGGTGGCCGGCTCCCGCTGAACCCGCTCGGCAACCAGGGGCTCGTCCCCGGAGGCGGCACGGGAGCCGCCTCGGGCGCCGCAGGGACCGGGCTGGCCGGGGAACGCGGCCGGGCGATGGCCGCGGGAGAGGCGTCCGCCGCGCGCAGCGGTAAATCGGCTCAGCTCGCCGCGGAGGAAGCAGCGATGGCGAGTCGGCGGCCCAGCACCACCTCGTCCGGCGGCACGCCGATGATGCCGCCGATGGGCGGTGGCATGGGCGGCGGCGCGGGCGGCAACACCCAGAGCGACGAACGCGAGCGGTCCACCTGGGTGAGCGAGGACGAGGACACCTGGGGCACGGACGAGGGTGGCGTGTCGGCGGTGATCGGCCGGTAGCCGGCCGAGGAAGGGACCGAGTGACATGAGCGGGATGAGCGGGACGAAGGGCGCGGAGCGCATATGAGCAACCCGATGGAAGAGCACCTGGCCGAGGCGCTGGCCGAGTTCGAGGAGGCCCGGACCAAGCTGACCGAGGCCGGGGCCGCCGCCGCCCGGATCTCCGCGACCGTCATGGCGAAGGACCGCTCGGTGGAGGCGACGGTCGGGCCGCAGGGCGAGCTGACGAACCTGCGCTTCCCCACGGCGAGGTACCGGACCATGCCCCCGGCGCAGCTCGCCGCCGTGCTGATGTCCACCATCGGATCGGCCCGCGCCCGAGCGGCCGAGCAGCTCGCCGACGTGTACCGGCCGTTCGGGCCCATCCCCGGTCTCTCGCCGACCGGCGAGGGCGGCTTCCAGGAGCTGGACTGGGACGCCCTGTTCGCCCCGCTGCGCGAGGAGGGACTGCCGGTGCCCCCGTCGAAGGCGCCCACCCCCTCGTCCGGTGGCGCGCTGCTCGACGAGATCGTCGAGGACGACGACGCGGCCGGCACGGACGGGGGGCCGCGGCGATGAGCGGACTCGACGTCGACACCGATGGGCTCGACCGGAGCGGCGAGAACCTGGACCAGGTGGCCGACCACATCAAGCTGATCCGGGACGACTACCTCGACAAGATCACCTCGTACCACGGGTGCTGGGGCACCGACAAGTTCGGCATGACCTTCGCGGAGAAGTACCTGCCCGCCGTCGAGGACGCCAAGACGGGGATCACCGCGCTGAGCAACGCGCTGAACGGCAGTGCGCAGAGCCTGCGCGACGCCTCGACGGACTTCGGCAACCTCCAGACCGACATCACCGACTCGCTCGGCCAGCACGCCCGGAAGAGCTGACCCTTGTCCCTGGAGTTCCCTCCCGACTGTGCCTGGCTGTTCGCCGCGCTGACCGGTGAAGTACCGCCGAACGGCGACGAGGACAAGCTGTTCGCGCTGGCCGAGGTCCACAAGGACCTGCACGGCAAGCTGAACAACGACATGAAGCAGCAGATCGCCGCTGCCCTCGGCTACACCAGCGAGAGCTTCGACGGTGACGCCGCCGCGATGTACCAGGCGGCGATGAAGAGCTTCATCGGCGAGGAGGGGCTCAACTACTTCGACGCGGTCGCCGACCAGGCGCAGCTGCTGGCGACGTACACCCGCAAGGCCGCGACGCAGCTCCAGTACACCAAGTACATGATCATCGCCCAGCTGGTGGAGCTGCTGTTCGAGGCGGTCGTCGCGGCGGCGCTGGCGTTCTTCTTCGGGGCGTCGATCCAGGCGTACCTGGCGAAGTGCGCGATCGTGCGGTTCCTGATCCGCTCGTGGCTCGGGCGGGCGCTGATGACCCTGTTGATGCACCAGCTGATCAACGTGGGCATGGGCGTCGCGATGGACCTGCTGGTCCAGTGGTCGCAGCTCAACAAGGGCACGCGCGACGAGTACGAGGGCGACCTGACCAAGGGCGCGGCGCTGTCCGGCACGATCCAGGGGTTCCTGGCCGGACCGTTCCAGTTCCTGGGCAACAAGCTGGGCAAGAGGCTCGCCGACCTCTTCGGCAAGGGCGGCGGTAAGCAGCTGGGCAAGGAGCTCGACAAGGCGTTCCCGCAGCCGCCCGTGCAGGGCCCCAAGGGTCCGAAGGGCGCCGGGCCGAAAGCCCCGAAGACGTTCGGCGAGGACTTCGCCAGGAACTTCGCGAACGACATCCCCCACACCACGGGACCGGGCGGCAAGGCGGCCGGGGACAGGTTCGTCCGCAACATCGGTGAGACCTTCGGCAACCACCTGGGCGGCGACAAGGCGGGTGCCGTCGGCCGCGACTGGGCGAGGACGCTGCTGGAGAACACCGGCAAGAAGGACCTCCCGAAGCTGCTGGACGACGCGCTCGAGCCGCTCGCCAAGGAGGGCAACGGCGCCCTGGGCAAGATCCTCGGCCAGGGCGCGGCCGACCAGCTCGGCAGGAGCGCCATACGGGCGATGGCCCAGTCCGGGGTCCACGGCATCACCGAGGGCGTGTCCGAGGGAGCGCACGCGGCGGTCTCCGAGGGCTTCTACAACCTGTTCTTCAGCGACGAGCACACGTTCAGCACCTCGGGCCTGACCTTCGGCTCCGGCATGGTGGAGGGGCGCGTCGGACACATACTGGAGGGCGCGGGCGACAAGCTCGGGGGCAATCTGCGCAACCAGACGCTGGAGGCCGGGTTCAAACTGCCCGGCGGCGGTCTTGAGACCCCGGGCGGTTCCACGGGCTACGAGTCCGGCGGCGGCACGGGGAGCAACGCGGGCGGCGGTCCGGGAGCGCAGTCGGGCCCGGTCACGGCGAGCGACGGCCTGAGCCATGACCTGAGCGACACCTCGTCGCCGCTCTCCACGGACGACGACGGCACGGTGTCCAGCACCACCGACAACTCCTCCTCCGTGAAAGAGAAGTCGTACGACGACGAGGGCTTCGAGCTGCTCGACGTGTCCGGTCCCTCACGCGAGGACCACGGCAACCTCGTCAGCGACGACGAGAACGACGGCACCGGTGAGGGCGGTGTCCAGCCCGTCGTGGCGGCGCCGTCGACGATGCCCCAGGGCACCACCGTCCCGTCCACCACGTCAGCGAACACGCCGGCCTCCGCACCGTCCGTATCGCCGTCGGCGTCCGCGTCCTCCTCGCCGACTTCCTCGTTGTCGTCCACTCCGTCCAACAGCAAGCCGATCACGTCGAGTGCGAACGATCAGACCACGTCCTCGGACATGAACAGCGCGTCGAACGGGCCGAACACGACCTCGACGAAACCCACCGTGGAGGAGCAGGCACAGGTGCGGGTCCAGGAGGAATCCTCCGCGGCCGAGGACCCGCACTCCGCACCGCGGACGCTCTCGCAGTCCGATACCCAGCTCACCCCCGCCGAGTCCCGCCTCGCCCCGTCCGAGAACTCCAACGATTCCGGCGAGTCCAGCGAAACCGACGAGTCCGCCAAGGCGACCGCCCCCGCCTGGACCAGCAGCCAAGCACCGCACACCGTGATCGCCATCGACACCGACACCGACGTCCGCATAGACATGGACGGCGGCAACGAGAGCGACGGCGCTCCCGGCCCGAGCCATTCCACTCCGCCACTCCCGCCCCCGCCCCCGCCCCCGCCCTCGAACGTGCAACTGTCCGACGAGGTGCGGCGGTTGGGCACCCACGCCTCCGAAGGCGTCAGCGGCGTCCACCTCGCGCCGATCTCGGACCAGGTCGCCACGGCCCTCCAGCAGGAGGCGCTCACCACGCTGGAGAGGGTCGCCGGCCCCCTGACCGAGACCGCGCGCGCCGACGCGCGCGACCGGCTGGCCGAACTGCTCTCCCCGCAGGCCCTCCAGGACAACCGTCTGATGCTGCTCAGCAGGGACGGCCACGCGATCACCCTGGACGTCAACGGCCGGCCGCGCTCGCTGGCCGTGCAGCTGCAACTGGAGCGGCCCAGGCCCTCCGCGCTGTTCGGCGCGGGTAGCCGGATGCCGCCGCACAACAACGAGCAGCGGCACGCGGCCGCGTTCGACAGCACGTCCACGGCCTCGACCACCGCTGTGCGCACCATCTCCCTGAATCCGTTCTCGAACACCTTCAGCGTGATCAAGAGCTTCCTCACCAGTGTGCCCACCTCGTTGAGCTTCAGCATCACCCATCAGCAGACGAACCTGTCGACGACGGTGAGCAGTGCGGTCAACTCCACCAGTCTGCTGCGCAGTTCGGAGCCGGCCAGCCCCTTCGACTACACCGCGCTGGGCCGGGTGCGGGAGGCTTCCACGCCCCCGTTCCAGGAGATCCCGCCGGACCGGACGGGGGTGCGGGAACTCGGCACGGTGTCGGCCTGGTTCCCCGAGCACCTGGCCCTGCCCGGTCACGGGACAGCGGGCGGCAACGTCTTCCGCCAGGAGGACACCGTCGGTTTCCAGGCGCACCTGAACGATTCGCCGCTGTGGGTGATGGACTCGATGTCCGATCCCGGCAGCCTGCTGCGCGCGGTGCGGGCCCGGTTCGGCGGCCGGCTCGACGGTCTCGGGCCCGGGTCGCTGGCCGCCGTGCAGAAGTACTTCGGCGCCGAGCACCTGCTCGGGGCCCTCCCCCTGCAACGGACGACGGACGACCCCGGCGGCAGCACGGGTACGTGGTCGCCGGTCCTGCTGGACAAGCGCGGCAACGCCGTCGGCGTGTTCAGGGTCACCGCGGAGGTGACCCGCCGCGAGGGCCAGGACATCCGGGTCGGTCCGAAGTACAGCCTGGAACGCTTCCTGGAACGTCAGCTGAAGACCGACTCGCTGGCGAAGGTGTCCCAGGCGTACAGCGTCGAGGGCGGATTCGGCGCAGTGTTCAACGTGAAGCCGGCGGAGGCGGACATGTCGTTCCGGGACTTCCATCTGGGTGGCTCCGTACAGCCCAAGGGCGGCTTCGGCGTTCAGCAGGACAAGAGTCTCGGCGCGGGCGCCACGCACGGGGTGACACACAACATCCGCACCAACGGCGGTCACGTGCTCACCCCGGCGAACGTGGTCTACAGCGTGGAGTTCATCGCGGCGGACGGCACACGGACCACCCCCGAGACGATGCCGGTGACTCCGGTGCGGCTCCGGACGCTCACCCCGCGGACCGCGCTGGGCGCCGTGCCCGCGGCCGGTGCGCAGAAGCAGGCGCCCACGGAAGTGACGCGGCTGGACGCCATCGGCCTCACCACCACCCCCCTGCGGGTGAACGGCGCGGGCATCACCGCGGTCCTTGAGCAGGCGCGCGACTGGCTCAGCGACAACGGCTACCTGCCGAGGCCCGGCGGGCAGGACGGCACGCTCATGGACGAGCGCCTGGTCAAGGCCCGTCTGGAGAACCTGCGCAAGCTCTCCGTGCTCGGCTCGCAGCACGGTCTGCTGGGCACCATGGACGAACTGGTGGACGGCGGCCTCGTCCTGCACTTCGGCAAGCCCGGACTCGGCGGCGGTGTGGACCGCGTCCGGCTCCGCCTCACCCTGGACCGCGATCCCCAGGACACCACAGCCCCCACCCACGTCACCTCACTGAGCGATGTCCACCTGCCGAGCATCAGCAGCCTGTCCGTGCCCGGAACCAGCCAGCAGTCGTCCGGCAGCTCCGGCACCTTCCAGCTGGGCACCCAGCTGACCGGTCTCGCGCCCGGTCACTTCAGGGGCGCTCTCACCGCGGACTACAAGGGCACCTGGCAGACGACGGACACCTCGACGGCCGGGGCTTCGGTCTCGCACGCGCAGATGATCAGTACGACCCAGCAGAAGACGGAGGTCTTCCGGGTACCGGCCGTGTTCGCGGCCGAGATCACCGGTGGTTCAGGTCCGCTGCCGCCCGGTCCGTTCACCTCGGCCGGGCAGCCGGTCTCCGTCGATCTGGCGGTGCCGGAGAAGCGCACCGAGGGTTTCTCCGAGGCATACGGGGCAGCGGTGCTCCAGCAGGCCGGCACGCCGCTGCCGCCGGAGCAGGAGACGTTCCTGCTGCCCGACAGCTCCCTCGTCGACGTCGTACGCGGCAGCAAGCAGCTGTACGAGGCGGTCGACTCGATCCTGTCGGACCTCGCGGCGCCCCCGGTGGAGGAGGAGTCCGCGCAGCAGCAGACCGGGCCCCTCCCGACGCGGAGTGCGCGGCCGTCGACGATGCCCGGCGCGTACCCGCAGGAGCACGCGGGCGACATCGAGCTGAACGAACTGGGCAACGCCGGTGGTTCCGGCCACGGCCCGGCCCTGCCCGTCAGTACGGAACGTCCGTTGGCCACGGCCCCGGCCAACGCCCCCTCGTCGTCGTCCTGGTGGGCGGCGGCCGCCGGTGCCGCGAGGTCCGTCGTCGACTCGGTGCTGTCCATGGCCACGGTGGTCCGGCAGACCGTGTCCACCGGTGACCTCTCCGACCAGGGCATGCTGCTGCACGAGGCGCTGCACGCACAGCTGACGCCCGCCGCCCTGATGTCGCGCGCGCACCAGATGGTGAAGGGTGTCTTCGTCATCGACGACCTGTTCGCGCCGGGGGTGTCGGGCGGCACCGACCTGGTCGTCGAGGTACGGGCCGTGCTCAGCAATCCGCAGGACCTGGGCACGGTCCGGCAGTACGGCGAGACGGACCTCGGTGTCACCGACAGCGCCTCCCACCAGGTCACCCGGACCACCTCGCACGAGGGCGGGCCCGGATTCACGGTGAAGTACGGCCAGAGCCGGGAGGAGGCCGAGCAGGCCGCCGCCGGGCCGCCCGTCACCGCTGATCCGTCCGCGCCCGCCGCGCCGAAGCCGCCCACGGGCGGCGCGGGCGGCAAGGGCGTCTACGGGCGGGGGACCGGCAACTCGGTGACGACGTCGGCGTCGACCAACATGACGCGGGTGCCCGTGGAGGACGGCACCCATCACCGGATCGGCGCGGACATCACGTACGAGGTGACGGTCCGCCGGGGGCACCGGCGGGTCTCGCCGCTGAACCGGTCGGCCGCCTCGGTGACGCGCACGGTCCATGTGCCGGGCGGCATCACGTTCCTGGCCACGGCCGATCAGCTCCGGCGCGGCGGCACGATGCTGGAGTGGGTCGCGGGCGAGGAGACCGGGACGTCCCGCCCCGCCACCGCCCGGCTGCCGTACCGCTTCGTCGAGCACGGCGCGCTCGGACTCGCGGCGGTGCTGGAGGCGACGCCCCTGGCAGCGCCGCTCCCGGCCCCCGTCCCGGAGCCGAGTCCTGCCCTGACCGACGGGAGCGACTCCCAGGAGCAGGGCGTCGCCGGGCAGACGGCCGAGGAGCAGGAGACCGCGCACACGGACCGGCCCCGCCCCACCACCAACGAGGACCCGCGCCGACCCCATCTGCTGCGCGAGCGGCTCACCGGCCTGGTCGAGGAGCACGCGCCTGGCAGCCTCACGCCCGGCCACCGCGACTACGCACCCGGGCTGGCGCAGCGCATCGCGGACTACACCTCGCCCGCCGCTCTCGGCGCGCTGCCCGGCCGCGGCGCGGGCGGGCCGCTGAGTTTCAGCTTCCCGTACACCGGCGGTCCGACCACCCGTACCGTCACGCTGCGGGTGCACGGCAGGCCCGCGTGGACGAAGGAGCAGCTCCTGCTGGTGACGGGCCGGAGCGGCGACCGGGGTGCGGGGGTGGAGAACTACTCCGCCCACTCCCCCGCGAACGTCACCCGGAGCCAGGCCCGCACCACCCGCTGGGGCTTCTCGCTGCCGGGCAGCATCGTGGTGCCGATGTCCGGTGAGAACTCCCGCAGGGCGACGTTCAGTCCTTCCGCCGGCGGCTCGACGACCCGTTCGGACAACGTGAGCACGACGCTCACCGCAGAGGACCGGCTGTGGCAACGCGTCGAGGGCGGCAACGAGTTCACGCTCGGGTACGTGTTCACCGCCGACCTCCACGTCGAGGGCGGGTCCGGGACCCGTCCGTCCGTGGACGTGCCCGGCCGGGTCACCCTGCGGTTCTCCGGGGACCACGCCCAGCAGCAGGCCCCGGCGCCCCTGCCGGAGAGGGAGCGGCTCGACTACGTGGTCGCGACCGAGGACCCCACCCTCTTCGGCCCGCTCGCCACGGCGGCACCGCTGCGGCCGACCGGCAACGAGGTCGCGTACGCGCTCAGCAACCAGCAGGACCTGCTGCTCGCCGTGCGGGAGCTGGCGCCCGAGCTGGCCGGCGAGGGCCTCGGCTCCGGAAGCTCGTCCGAGGGTGCGGCGGTGCGGCTGACCGAGCTGCTGCACGGCGGGACCATCACCATGGACCCGGTGCGCGCGGCCGCCGGCGCGGGCGGGACCGTCACCGGGACGGCGAAGCACCCCATGATCACCCTGTCCACGCGGGTGTTCCGGCCCCGGCTGATCGACACCGCCCGGAATGTGACGGTCGACCGGGTGCGGGTGACGGGCTTCAGTACGACGTCCGGCTCCTCGACGTCCCGCAGCAGCTCCTTCACCCTGGGCGTGTCCGGAACTCTGGGCTCGAAGGGCGGCTTCGACTTCGGCGGATCGGCGCCCCTCCTGTCGAACCAGTCCACCCCGGGCGGTCAGGGCGGCGGGGTGTCGGCACTCTCCCGGCACTGGGAGAAGACCGGCACCGCGGGCATGCCCGGGGCCGACCAGGGGCTGCGTACGTACGAGGTCGAGGTCGACACCGTCACCACGCTGACCGGCCCGACCGGGGAGGTGCGGTACGCGACGGGCACCGCGTTGCTGCGGGTGTCCGAACGCGATCTGCTGGGCCTCGGAGTCCTCCCCGAAGGGCACCGCGGCGAGGGGGTGTGGGACCTGTCCGCGCCGGACGTACGCGAACTGGCTCCCGCACAGGTCGCACAGCTGATCACCGCCTCCGGCGACGTGCTGCCGCCGGGAGCCGTGGTGCAGCTGTGGCTCGACCTGGGCCCGGCCCCCACCCCGGCCGCCCGGATCGAGGCGCTCTACCGGGCGCAGTCCATCGCCGAGGAGAGCGGGCGGACGCTGGAGCTGGCGCTGCGCGACGGCGACGGAACCCGCGTCTGGACCCTGGTCCCGGACAGCACCGTGTTCCCCGACCGGAACGGCGCGCAGGCCCGGCTCGACGCCGCACGTGAACGGTTGCGCCTGTTCGAGGAGGAGCACGGCAGACCGCCCAGCCCCGCCCCGGACCCGCCAGAAGCGCTGCGGCAGGCCACCGCTCTCCGTGCCGCCGCCGCTCTCGACCGGCAACGGGCACAGCAGGTGTACGCGGACCAGCAGGATCTCGTGACGGGCCTCGGCCGCACGAGGAAAGAGGCCGGCAAGGCCCTCCTGGACGCGACCCGCATGATGGAGTCCACCCGCGAGCGCCTTACCGCGGCGGCCCCCGGCCGGGACGACGCCCTGGCCCGGCGGCAGACCATGCTGCTCGACGCGGTGGCCGAGCTGGAGCAGGCCGTCACGGCGTACGAGGATCTGGACGCGGCGGCCCGGTCCCTGGGTGAGGCGGACGCCGTGCTGGAGCGGGCGGCACGGGCCGAGGACACCGCGCGGCTGGAACACCAGTGGCACGAGGCGCGCCAGGCCGTCGAGCGGGCGAACGCGCGGCACATCGAGACCGGGGTCGAGCTGCTCGCCCTCGGCGCCGGGATCGCGCGGGCGCACCGGACGGGCGGTACCGGAGTGCCCGGTCTCCTGCTGCCGCCGCTCTCGGACCCGACCGCTCAGTCGCTGGCCTCGCTCACCCCCCAGTGGCCGGCCCCCCGGGCCCCGGGCGAGGGCACGACGCCGCCCGCCACGGCCGCCCACAGCGGCCGCAGGAGGGGCGAGCGCACGGAGAGCCCCGTGCTTCCGCACGAGGTGGCCGCGTTCCACGAGACGACGACCGCCGCCGTGCACACCGAGCGGTTCGACCCGAAGCGGGTGCAGTCCCGTCGCGAGGCGGGGCGCCTCGACGGTTCGCTGACCCTGATCCGCAGCCATGTACGCCGGATGCGGATGCCGGACGGGCGGACGGTCCGGCAGTTCTTCGTGACGCTGCCGGTGCGGCTCACCGACGGGCTGGGCGCGCAGGACCTGTCGGCGTTGCGGGCCCGCCTCCAGGCGGCGCTGGACGCCCATGTCAACACCGGCTACACGCTGCCGGACTCGGGGGACCAGCTGCACGTCACGGTGGAGTTCGTGGAGTCGGCCGGGCACAGTGAGGTGGTGACGCTGTCGCAGTCGGACGGTCCGCCGGTGCGCGCCGACCAGCGCAGGTGGGACGTCGGGCACAGCGACGCGGTACTCACTCACGAGATCCTGCACTACCTCGGGCTGGCCGACGAGTACTCCGACGCCGCGGAACGGCCCGAGGAACGCCATCTGTTCCGGCGCGACGACCTGGCGAGCGGGGTGCGTCGCGAGGGCCTCATGGTGAGCACCGCGCAGGAGAGCCTGGAGAACCTTCCGCACGACTACCTCGCCACCATCGAGCGGGTCAGCGAGAACGCGGTCGTCCCGCTGCACACCGCGACCGACCGGACGACGCGGGAGCCCCTGGACGAGGACGCGGGGAAGAACAAGGACGCCGGGGAGGCCGCGGAACGGAACGACCCGGAACAGGAGGCCCTTCGGCGGTTCCGGGTGGCCGAACTCGCCGTCCTGACCGCGCGCCGGGAGCTGGATCTGCGCCGGGCCGAGCAGAACGAGAGCCTGCGGATCTCCGCCGCCGCTCAGGCGCGCGCCCGGATCGCCGACGATCACGGCGACGGGCCGTTCGGCGACGCCCCGTTCGCTCCGGGCGACGAATCCGATCGCGTCTCCAGTAGTGCCTGGGACCACGCCTCCGATCTGATGGCGATGGACCTCGACCAGCCGGAGACGGCATCCCGGTCGGTACCGCAGGCGACACCGATGGACCTCGACGAGCCGGCCCCGGTCGAGGTGGTCGAGTCCGAGCGCACCCACCCCGGCCACGAGTGGTCCGTGCCCGCCCCGGGCAACCGCCCGCAGACTTCCACGCTCACCTACGTCAACCAGGCGTTCAGCGATCTCGTGCCACCGGCGAGCCTCCACGACCTGACCGAGAGCGAGTACCAGGACTGGCTGCAAAACAGCCTGCCGGACGATCCGGACCGGTCCGGCCAGGCGTTTCCGGTCTCCTACGTCGTCAACGCGATCGTCTCCGCGCGCGAGCTGAGCGAACACCCCGAGCGGCTCCAGGAGTTCCTGGACGCGGTCACCGAGGAACTGGAGGGGTACCCGGGACGGGTGGCGGTCGTCGTCGGCGTCAACGCACGCGTGGAAGGGCCCCCCGGGGGAGGGCGGCAGACCAAGGCGGCCAAGGCCGAAAGCATCGCCGCGAAGCACGCCGAGATCGCCGCGACCGTGCGCCACGCGGCGACGCGGGCCACCTTCGCACGCCCGCTGGCCCTGGTCCCGATGACCATGACCTGGCCGGACGGCAAGGCCTTCCCGTTCGGGACGGCCCGCAACAACGTCCTGGAAAGCAACGCCAACCGCCATCTGGTGCGCTCGATGATGGACCGGCGGACCCACCCGTACATCGCGTTCATGGACTTCGACACCTATCCGCACGTGGTCTCCACGCGCGACGGCGCGACCACCCGGAACACGCATGTCTTCAGCTGGTTCGAGTCCCGGCTGGAGACGGGCGAGGACGCTCTGCCGCTGCGCCCGCTGATGATGTCGGGCGGCTACCGGCTGCCGCGCCCGGACGAGACGGCGGCGACCGCACGGCTGAAGGAGCTGACCGAGAGCCGGTACGCGGCGCTGCTGGCCGAGAGAGGCAGACCGGCGACCTCGTCGTTCGAGGAGATGCTGGAGACGGTCCGGAGCGAGATCACCCACGACATGCGGGTACGGACCCGGCTGCGCGGCCTGCACCCGTTGCTGCCGTACTCGCCCGAGCCCAACCTCTTCGTGGACGCGGCAGCCACTCTGCTCAGGGGCGCGCCGGACCGGCACCAGCTGCGTTTCGGGCTGGGCGGGGCGGAGTTCCACAACCTGAGCCAGTCACTGAACCGGGTCAACACGTGGGAGCTGCGGGAGGACCTGCCGCTGCCGCGGCCGCCCGCCCCGCATGCCGACTTCACCACTCACCTCAGGCGGCGGTGGGCGTACGCGCGGCGGCTCGAAGCACAGCACACCCGGCGCAAGGTCGCGGCCGAGAACCAGGTGCTGCCGCGGCGGGGCACCGCCTTCGTCGTGGAGTTCGAGCAGGCGGCGGTCCTCACCGATCTGTCCCGGCTGGTCGCGGGGCGCTGGGCGACCGGGGCGCTGCCGCAGGACCACGTGGGGCTCACCAACCCGTTCCAGCGGATGTTCCACCAGAGCGAACCGGGACTGGGCAACGTCCAGGCGGGGCGCAGGGGCCTTCAACTGGCACCGTTCCGCGATATCTGGGGTCTCGCGGAGTACCAGGACCAGGAGGTCCTGGACTCCGTCAGCCAGGTTCCCGGCATGAAGGGCCAGCCCCTTTGGGGCAGCGCGACGCAGCCGGTGCACACCAACAGTCCGCTGTGGCCCGTGCACCCCACCACCCCGCTCGTCCACGGCACACCCGTGGCCGACCGGGCCCCGGGGCTGGCGGCGCATCTCGACCCGCGGCTCGGTGTGCCGGGAGTGAACTCGGTCAGTGTGTCGATCTCCGACAAGGTGTCACGGGATCCGGACCCGGTCATCTGGGCGGGCATCGACCCGAACAGCATCAGGCTGTTCTCCCGGGCCCTCGCGCTGAGCGCGGACAACCCGTACTTCCTGGACCACCTTCGGTACTTCGCACACGAGTACCTGCCGTCGTTCCGCGAGGGCCATGTGCCGGCCGGGCAGCTCGTGCCGCCTCTCGGGCCCCGGGGAACCCTCTTCCGGGCACTCGACAGCGTGCCGCACGGGGAACCGGGCGGCGAGAGCGTCCTCCAGACGGTCTGGCGGGGGCTGTACGCGAACACGAACTCCCTCCGGGAAGTCGGCACCCTGGTCGCGGAGGCGGACCGGCACGGCATCGGCGTGGAGGAACTCTTCACCCGGCTGGCCACCGGGGCCCTGCACTCCCCTGGCCAGAGCTTCACGGAACTGCGCCACGGGCAGGAGTTCACGCTGGGCCCCGACGCGCACTTCCTGCTCGGCAGGTACGCGTCGGCCCTTGGCATGAGCATCGAGGTGCGGGGCCTCAACGGCGAGCCGTACGCCACGCAGTCGCCGGGGAGCAGCGTTTCGCGGCGCCTCGTGATCGAGTGGCATGTCCAGGGTCCGCGCGGTGAGCGGGGCTGGAGCGCCTACATCGAACAACTGCCGGAGACCGGCTCCAAGCGCCCCGGCGGCGGCACCCACCACAACGGCCGTATGCCCCCGAAGCTCCGGACGGGCGCGACCGAGCTCTCCAGCATGATGGCGGGCACCAGCCTGGGCGGCGGCTCGGGGAGGGCGACGTGACGGACACGCGGGAGAAGCAGGGACCCATGGCGGCGGGAGAGCCCGTGGATGGCTGGGAGCCGGCGTCGCGCGTCGAGGCCGCCGAGTCGGAATGGGCATTGCGGCAGGCTGAACTCCGCCTCGCGGGAGCCCGGTTGGCGGCTCTGCGGCGGGCCGGGTCGAGCACCGGACCGTCGGCGGAGACGGACGCGGACACCGCGCCGCCGTTCGCACCCGGACCCGCCCCCTCGGCGCTCTCCGACCTCGCCCTGGACATCCTCACCGGCGGGTCCGCCACCGGCCCTGCGGGTCCCGCGTGAACGTCCGGGAGCTATGGTCAGCGTCTCAACCAGGCACAATCGTTGATGGAGGGTCAGTGCAGCGCAGCGGCTTCACCCGTCGGGAGGGCTCCCGATGAGCGGACTGACCTCGCGGCTGCCCCGGTGGCGCGGACGGCGCTCGGCGGCGGAACCGTCCCCCGGCCCTGCCGTGCCCGGCCCCGTCGCCCGTGATCCGGAGGGCCCCCGCACGGTCCTCGACGAGTTCGGCGCGGGTTCCGGTCCCGGCGGCGCGTCCGGGTTCCTGCTGCGCTCCTCCGCCGACCGCCGTACCTCCGTGCGGGAGCTGGCCCGGAGCCTGCGCGTCGAGCGGGAGCGCCCGGTGGTCATCGTCGATGTCGCTCCGGACGCGGCGGGGAACCTCGGCGAGGAGCTGGGCGGCCTGCTCGCCCGGCTGCGCGACGAACACCGGTCCGCCGCCCGGCTGGTGATGTCCGGCGCCGCCGCGCGGAAGCCCGACGGGCAGCTTCCGCTGGCCCAACGCCTGGCCGACGCGTGGGACGTCGAGATCGAGGCGCCGGACGCCGCCGCGGTCCTGGTGCCCGGCGGTGGGCTGTACGTGACCGAGCCCGCGAGCCCGGCGGGCGGCTGGTGGCGCTTCGCGCCGGGCGCGGAGCCCTTGGCGCTGGGAGCGCGCATACCCGCCCCGCGCTGGCAGCGCGCACTGGCCCGGGTGCCGCTGGGCGAACTGGGCGACCACACGGTCCGGCAGATACCCGCGGGCCTGCTGCTGCACCCCACGGGAGCGGCGGCGCCCCGTCCCGGCGATCTGGCGTTCGCCCTCGCCGTGCACCCGGACCGGCTGACCGTGCTGGTGAACGGCGCGGACAGCCGGAACGACCTCGCGGAGGACCTGGCGACGCTGCTCGCCCGGCTGCCGGCGGAACTGCGGGACCGGGTGCGGCTGGCCCCCGGCGGCGGAAACGATCTGCTGCCCGTCGCCCAGCGCGTGGCGGACCTGCTCGGCACCGAAGTGGAGGTCTGCACGGGCCTCCCGCTCTCCGTGCCGAACCCCTCGGACGGTACGCACCAGGAACAGGTACGGCTGGTCTCGGCCGAGGGCGAGAGCACCTGGCCCGCGCTGCTCGCCGCGGTGAGCTGCGCCCCGGCGGAGACGGAAGCGGAGACGGCGGCCCCGCGTCCGGTGCGGTGGCTGCTGCCCGACGCCGTGACCGGCCCGGATTCGGAACCCGCTGTGGGGCGCCTGCCCGGCGGATCGTACGTGGTCGCGGTGCGGGCCGGATTGTGGGTGGGCGCCACCCCCGACCCCCCGGCGGCGGTACGCGACCGGCCCGCCGAGGCACGGGCGGTGCGGATCGAGGTGGCGGACACGGACGGCGACGGACCGACCCGGGGCGCCCTGCTGAAAGCGCTCGCCGCCCTGTTGCCGGAGCTGGACGCCCAGGTCCGTGAGCACGCCGAGATCGCCTCGCCCGCCGGTGCGGGCGCGGAGACGGTGGACGCGCTGCGGCGCTTCGCGGTACGGAACGCGCTGATGTTCGCCGCGCCGCCCACGCGGTCCGCAGCGGCTGCGACTGCGACACCCGCGCCCATACCCGCCGCGCCCGTACCCGCCGCGTCCATACCCGCCGCGTCCGCGCCCCCGACGAGCGCCGCCGTGCCGCGCACCGCGACGCCGCCCCCGGCCCAGGCCACTGCCCAGGCCCCCGTCCCGGCCCCCGCACCTGCCTCCCGTCCGGCCACCAGCAGCGGCCACACCGGACTGCCCAGCTCGCCCGCGCCGGAAGCCGGGCCGCTCCCGCAGGCCCCGGAGCCCCGGACGGCCCCGCAGGTCGCATCGGCCCCGAGCACGCCGGCGTCCCCGACGAACCGGGCCCCGGCTCCGGCTCCGCGCGCACCTGAGCCGCCGGTCCGCGTCGCCGCCGCACCGTCCCGGCACCCCACCGCCCCGGCCCCGACCGGCCTCAGCAGTGGCGCCGACCGGGCCGCCTTCCGCGAACTCGCGGCGTCCGTCTGGGAGGAGCACACCGGGCCGGTCAACCGGGCGCTGGTGCATCTCCCCGCCCTGCGAGGGCCCGAGGAGGAGCAGGCCCGGATCGACCTCGTCGCCGTACACCTGTATCTGACGGCCGCGCCGGACGGACGGTTCGGAGCGCTCGCGCTCGCCTCCGACGCGGCCTCGGGCGGGGGCGGGCTGGCGCCGTACGCCGCCTGTCTCGCCTCCGGGCTGCGCAGACTGCCCGCGCTGCGGGGGACCCTGCTCCGGGCCGTGCCGGGGCCCGGCGTCGCGGACGACGCCGTTCCGGGAACCGTGCTGCGCTGCGACGCGCCGCTCGACGTCGTGCACCTGGAGCAGAAGGGTGCTCCGGCGCCGCCGGACGGCCATGTCCGTTACGTCATAAGGCCGGTGACCGCACGCCGTACGTCGGTGCTGGCGGCCCCGGGTGACAGCGGTGCGACGGCGCTCTTCGCGGCGGGTACCGAATTCTCCGTACTGGCCCGGCACGAGGCGTCCGAGGAGGCCCCGGCACGGGTGCTGCTGGCCGAAATCCCGGGCGGGACGCGCCAGTTCCGGGCGCCGTCGGACGAGGCGGTCGCCCGGCTCGACGAGGCGGCGCGCCGGGACGGCGGTGCGACGGCCGCCAGGTGGCCGGAGCGCTGCACCGGCCACTTCCCCGGCTCTACCTGATCCGGCGGCCGGCACCCGGCCGCCCGTTTTCCCGTCCCCCATCCTGATCCGTCCGAGAGGCATGTCATGGCAACCAGCGAGTCAGCCGCAGCCGGTGCGGAGTCCGGCACTCCCGGCTCACCGGTCCCCCGCGCCGCGGCGGTTACGGTCCTGGCCGAGGAGCCGTCCACCGGACTGTTCCCCGCGAAGCCGGAGGCCGGGACCGCCGCCGCCCCGTCATCCGGCAGCGGCACCCCGGCCACCGTGTCCGCTTCCGCCGCCCCGGCCGCCGCCGAGGGCGAGGAACCCTCCCGAACGGAGGCCGAGACAGAGACAGGGGCAGGGGCGGAGGCCGAGGCCGAGGCCGAGGAGCAGCCCGAGGCGGAGACCGCGCCGGAAGCCGCCACCGTCGCCGCTGTCGCCACGACCGGCGCGGCCACCTCCGCCGAGACCGAGACCAAGGCCAAGACCGCAAAGGCCACCGCCACCACCACCGGCGCCCGCCGCACCGGCGTGCTCCCGCTGGGCCGCCCCGGCAAGCCCCTGATCGCGGCAGCCGTGGCGGGCGGGCTGGTCCTGGTCGGTGTGCCGTTCCTGATCTCCGGGCTGTCCGGATCGGGTGACGACGCCTCGCCGTCCTCCGCACTGGCACCCGCGGGCAGCCGGATGGGCCCCGACGGCTCGGGCCCTGGTTTCGTGCCGGGCCGGCAGAACGCGCCCGGTGACAAGCTGCCGAAGTCCGACGGCGAGCCCTCCGGCGGTTCGGGGACGGGCGGCTCGGGAACGGGCCGCCCGGCGACGGGCGGAGTGCACGAGGCCGGGACGAAGAGTCTCGCCACGGACACCGGCGAAGTGTCCAAGGACGCCAAGGACACCATGGACATTAAGGACGCCAAGGACAGCAAGGCAGAGAAGCACGCCACGCCTTCGGCGTCCAAGTCTTCGGCAGCAAAGAGCAGCGCCGCGAAACCGGCCGACAAACCCGTGTCGACCCAGCAGGAGCGGGCGGCCCCGGTGACGTACAGCCACTTCATCGGCCCCGGCTGCGACACCCCCGGCTTCGCCACGTCCAACCGGTGGCGCAAGGGCGGCGAGGGCTGGGTCGGCAGCACGGGCAGCCAGACGTCCTACGGATGCAGCGGGTTCTACTACAGCGTGCCGCTGTCCAACAGCACCACGAAATCCACCGGCTACGCCCAGTGGAAGTTCCCCACCGGGTCCGTGACCAAAGGCAGCTGCCAGGTGTCCGTCTACATCCCGAACGTCAAGAACATCAGCCGGGTCGGCGGCAACCCGGCGCACTACGCCGTCCACCGCTACTTCGAGGCCAAGCCGAGCACCCAGATCGGCACCTTCGAGATCAACCAGACCTCGCACCTGGGTCAGTGGATCAACGCCGGAACGTTCCCGGTGAGCACGGGCAAGATATCCATCGTGCTGGAGAACCGCGGCAAGACCTCGGGCAACCGGCATGCCGCAGCCGCTCCGATCAGGGTCAACTGCACGGCGTCGTGACCGGGTGCCCGGGGCCGGTCCTCAGGCCCGGTCCGCGCCGGTCCGGTCGCACGGACCGGCGCCCTGCCGCTTCTGCTCCCTGATCACGTCGCGGTACCAGGCGTACGAGTCCTTGGGCGTGCGCCGCAGCGTCTCGTAGTCGATGTGGACCAGGCCGAACCGCTTGCTGACCCCCTCGGTCCACTCGATGTTGTCGGTGAGCGACCAGGTGAAGTAGCCGCGTACGTCGACGCCCGCGTCGACGGCCGACCGCAGGGACTGCAGATGGGCGTCGAGGAAGGCGATCCGGCGGGTGTCCTCGGTCGGTTCGTCGAAGGCGCAGCCGTTCTCGGTGATGTAGAGCGGCGGGAGCCGGTTTCCGTAGCGGGTGCTCAGCTGGACGAGGGTCTCGCGCAGTCCGTCGGGAACGACGGGCCAGCCGAAGTCGGTCGTCTCGTAGCCCTCTATCTCCCGTATCCCGAAGGGCAGTTCGGCGGGCATGTCGAAGCCGGCGAAGGTGTCGAGGGAATCGCCCCTGGGCGCGCCGACGCGTGTGGGGTTGTAGTAGTTGACCCCGTACCAGTCGAGCGGGGTGGAGATGGTCTTCAGGTCGTCCTCGACCGGGCCGGGCATCAGTGCGGCGAAGTTCTCGTCGGGGTAGCGGCCGGTGAGGAGCGGGTCGGAGAACAGCCGGTTGGTCAGCGTGTCGTACAGCTCGGCGGCGAAGCGGTCCTCCTCGCTCTCGCCCGCGGTCCAGACCGGGGAGTGCGAGACGGCGATGCCGATGTTGTCGGCCCCCGCGGCGCGCAGGGCGCGTACGGCCAGGCCGTGGCCGAGGAGCTGGTGGTGGGCGGCGGGCAGCGCGTCGAAGAGGAGGGCGCGGCCGGGTGCGTGCTGGCCGAGCGCGTAGCCGAGCAAGGTCACTTCGGCGGGTTCGTTGAGGGTGATCCACATGGGGACGCGGTCGGCGAGGCGCTCGGCGACGATGCCCGCGTACTCGGCGAAGCGGTAGGCGGTGTCCCGGTTGAGCCAGCCGCCGGCCTCGTCCAGGGGGAGCGGGGTGTCCCAGTGGTAGAGGGTGGGGGCGGGGGTGATCCCGCGGGCGCAGAGTTCGTCGACGAGGCGGTCGTAGAAGTCGAGCCCCTGGGGGTTGACCGGCCCGCTGCCGCCGGGGACGACGCGCGGCCAGCTCACCGAGAACCGGAAGGCGTCGGCGCCGAGGCCGGCCAGCAGGGCGACGTCCTCGCGGTAGTGCCGGTGGAAGCCGGTGCCGCGCCCGGTGTCGGTGCCGTCCTTGATCCGTCCGGGCTGCGCGGCGAAGGCGTCCCAGCCGGAGGGGCCCTTGCCGTCGGTGTCGGCGGCCCCCTCGGTCTGGAACGCGGAGGCGGAGGCTCCCCAGAGGAAACCGGGCGGGAACGTCGGCACAGTCATCTCGGCCTCCACAGCCGTAGGTAAGAGGGAGTGCGTATGGCAGAAGCCGGCAGGGCAGTGATCAGGACCAGACCTTAATCGCCGGTAACGGGCTGGATCCAGTGTCAGCGGTCGGTGATCGCGGCTTCTGCCGACCATGGGCCGGGACGAGGAGACGAGGAGACGCGCATGCTGTTCGAGGTATGGGCACCGGAGGCGGGATCGGCCGTTCTGCGGCTGGCGGGTGAGCCGCGGTCCATGGAGCGCGATCCCGTACGGGCGGGCTGGTGGACGGCCGACGCGCGGGCCGCGGACGGTGACCGCTACGGGTTCGTCCTCGACGGCGGGCCGGTGCTCCCCGACCCCCGCTCGCGCCGCCAGCCGGACGGGCCGGACGGCGAGAGCGCGGTCGTCGACCACTCCACGTACCAGTGGCGCGAGGACTGGGCGGGGCGCGGGCTGCCGGGCGCCGTCCTGTACGAGCTGCACATCGGCACGTACACCGCGGAGGGCACCTTCGACGCGGCGGCGGCGCGGCTCGGGCATCTGGCGGAGCTGGGCATCACCCATGTCTCGCTGATGCCGGTCTGCCCCTTCCCCGGTGTCCACGGCTGGGGGTACGAGGGGGTGTCGCTGTGGGCCGTGCACGAGCCGTACGGCGGCCCGGAGGGACTGAAGCGCTTTGTCGACACGGCGCACGGGCTGGGGCTCGCCGTCGTGCTGGACGTGGTCCACAACCACCTGGGCCCCTCCGGCAACCACCTCCCCGCCTTCGGCCCGTACTTCACCGAGACGCACCACACGCCGTGGGGCGCGGCGGTCAATCTGGACGCCCCCGGCTCCGACGAGGTGCGGGCGTTCCTGCTGGGCAGCGCGCTCGCCTGGCTGCGCGACTACCGCCTGGACGGCCTGCGGCTCGACGCGGTCCACGCGCTGGCCGACAACCGGGCGCTGACGTTCCTGGAGGAGCTGTCGGCGGCGACCGACGCGCTCTCCGCCGAACTGGCCCGTCCGCTCTCGCTGATCGCGGAGTCCGACCTCTGCGACCCCCGTACGACGACGCCCCGGGAGTCGGGCGGCACCGGTCTGCACGCGCAGTGGAACGACGACTTCCACCACTGTCTGCACACCGCGCTCACCGGCGAGTCCCAGGGCTACTACGCGGACTTCGCCGCCGCCCCGCTCGCCGCGCTCGCCAAGACGGTGACGCACGCCTTCTTCCACGACGGTACGTACTCCGGCTTCCGCGGCCGCACGCACGGCCGCCCCGTCGACGTCACCCGCAGTGCCGCCCACCGCTTCGTCGGCTACGCCCAGACCCATGACCAGATCGGCAACCGGGCGCTCGGAGACCGGCTCGCCGCCTCCCTCTCCCCCGGTCTGCTGGCCTGCGCGGCGGCGCTCGTGCTGACCGGGCCGTTCACGCCGATGCTGTTCATGGGCGAGGAGTGGGGCGCCCGTACGCCCTGGCAGTTCTTCACCGACCACACCGATCCGGAGCTGGCCGAGGCGGTACGCAACGGCAGACGGCGGGAGTTCGGCGCGCACGGCTGGCCGGAGGAGGACATCCCGGACCCGCAGGACCCGGCCACCCGGGACCGCTCCTGTCTGGACTGGAGCGAACCCGGCCGGGAGCCGCACGCCCGGCTGCACGCCTGGTACCGCGAGCTGATCGCGCTGCGCCGCACCATGCCCGACCTCTGCGACCCGGATCTGGCCACGGTGAAACCGGCGTACGACGACGAGGCCCGCTGGCTCGCCTTCCGCAGGGGCGATCTGCGGATCGCGGTCAACCTGGACGAGAAGCCCGCCACGATCCCGCTCGGGGGCGGCCGGCACCGCAGCGGCGGGGGCCGGGTGCTGGCCGCCTGGCTGCCGGTCGAGGCGCCCGGCGCGGACGGGGCGCTGCACCTCCCGCCGGAGTCGTGCGTGGTGCTGGCCGACGGCTGAGGCGCTACTCGACGATCGCCAGTTCGCGTGCGGTGGCGTTGAGGCGCCGGCCGCCGTCCTCCGTGACGGTCACGATGTCCTCGATCCGCACGCCGAACCGGCCCGGCAGATAGACGCCGGGTTCCACGGAGAAGCACATGCCGGGGACGAGCGGCTGCTCCTCGCCCTCGATCATGTACGGGGGCTCGTGGGTGGTGACGCCGATGCCGTGGCCCGTGCGGTGGATGAACCGGTCGCCGTAGCCGAACTCGGTGATGACCGCGCGGGCGGCCCGGTCGATGTCCTGGCAGGCGGCACCGGGCCGGACCGCCCCGCAGCCGGCCTCCTGCGCCTCGCGCACGATGTCGTGGACCCGCTGCTCCTGCGCGGTGGGTTCACCGACGTGGACCGTACGGGAGGTGTCGGAGCCGTAGCCGTGCTTGAGGCCGCCGAAGTCGAGGACGACCATGTCGCCCCGCTCGATGGTGCGGCTCCCCGCCTCGTGGTGCGGGTTGGCGCCGTTCGGCCCGGAGCCGACCACGGTGAAGTCGACCTGGGAGTGCCCGTACTCGGTGAGCAGCCGGGCCAGATCGGCGGCGACCTCGGTCTCCGCGCGGCCCGCGAACCGGACCTTGAGGATCTCCTCGTACGTGGCGTCGGCGGCGGCGCCCGCCGCGGCGATCCGCTCCAGCTCGGCGGCGTCCTTCACGGCGCGCAGCATCGGCAGCGCCTCGGTGAGCGAGGCGTACGAGGTCCCGGGCAGGTGCTGCTGGAGGCCGAGCAGATGCATCGCCCAGGCGTTGTCGCTGATCCCGAACCGCCCCTTCGCGTCGAGCAGCGGCGCGGTGACGGCGTACGGGTCCTTGCCGTCCGTCCAGTCCCGCAGGGTCAGGGCGGGCGCGCCCACGGCCTGCTCGGCGTCCGGCGCCTCCAGCGTCGGTACGACCAGGACGGGGTCCTGCCCGGCGGCGAGGACGAGCAGGGTGAGCCGCTCGGTGATCGCGGTGGGCCGGTACCCCGTCAGATAGACCAGATCGGGTCCGGGCGCGACCAGTACGCCCGCGAGTCCGGCGGCGGCGGCGCTCTCGGCGGCACGCGCCATCCGGGCCCGGTAGTCGTCGGCGGTGAACGGCACGGGCTGGTTCGGGCTGGACATGCGGGACCTCCTGGCGGCACGGAACGGCTCCCTGCATCCTGCCGGTACGGACCGCCGGACGCGAGCGGTCAGGGGCGGGGGCCGCGCGGTTCCTCCCGGGCTCCGGGAGCCGGCGCCTGCCCGAGCCGTACGACGAGGTCGGCCCGGTCGCGGCCGGGGGCGACGAGCCGGGCGTTCGCCTCGTCGGAGCCGGCGACCCAGCGCTCCGCGTAGGGCCGCGGCTTCCCGAACCGGACGTGCCGGTCGACGAGCCTGCTCATCCGTACGTCCTGGTCGAGTTCGAGGTACCACGCCTCGTCGAGCAGCGCGCGCACCGGCGCCCAGCCGTCCTCCCCGTGCAGCAGGTAGTTGCCCTCGGTGATGACCAGCGGAACGTCCGGACCGACCGGGACGGACCCGGCGACCGGCTGTTCCAGGGCCCGGTCGAACGCGGGGGCGTACACGACGGTTCCCGGTTCCGGTGCCCGGAGCCGCCGGAGCAGGGCGGCGTACCCGGCGGCGTCGAAGGTGTCCGGCGCGCCCTTGCGGTCCGCCCGGCCGAGCCGTTCCAGTTCGGCCTGGGCGAGGTGGAAACCGTCCATGGGCACCAGCACGGCGAGCGGCCCGAGGGCGTCGGCCAGTCGTCCGGCGAGGGTGGACTTCCCGGCGCCCGGCGGACCGGCGATTCCGAGGACGCGGCGCTTCCCGGCCAGGGCGAGCCGACGGGCGCGGGCCGTCAGCCCGGTGAGGTCACTGGTGTCCATGGCGGATATTGTCCCGCTACGGGCCCGGCGGCCTCCGGGCCGTACCCCTCCCCCGCCCGCCCCGAGCACCGAGGAACCCCATGCCGCACATCGCTCTGGTCACCCTGGTCGTCCGCGACTACGACGAGGCCCGCGCCTTCTACACCGACGCCCTCGGCTTCGAGCTGGTCGAGGACACCGACCGGGGCGACGGCTCCCGCTGGGTCGTCGTCCGGCCGCGCGGCGGGCACGGTACGGGGCTGCTGCTGGCCCGCGCCAAGGACGAGGAGCAGGGGGCGAGCGTCGGGGCGCAGACCGGTGGCCGGGTCGGCTTCTTCCTCCATACGGAGGACTTCGCGGCCGACCACGCACGCATGACGGCGGCCGGGGTGCGGTTCCTGGAGGAGCCCCGGCACGAGGTCTACGGTTCGGTCGCCGTCTTCGAGGACCTGTACGGCAACCGCTGGGACCTGCTCCAGCCCGCCTGACCCCGGGTGGCTCAGCGCGTCCCGTTGCCCTCCAGGTACGCCGGCACGGCGAGGACCCGGCGGTGGACCGTGCCGGCCGCGTTCGTCTGCGTGCAGCTGACGGCGGGCACGACGCTGGAGCGGGCCGCCGACCGCCGGGCCGCGGCCGCCCTGCGGGCGGACCTGGTGGTGACCGGTCCCGCCGCCGGCCTCCCGTCGGACGCGGCCGAGGCCGTGCGCGGGGCTCACGGGGTGTCCGCCGCGACGGGCGTGCTGCGCTCGGCCGTCGTGCTGGCCCACCGCGAGACCGGCGATCCGGAACCGGACCGCTGCCCGGCGCTGACCGTGACGGCGGCCGCGGCGGCCGGCACGCTGCTCCCGGGGACGCGGGGCGGCGCGGGCCGGGGCGGCTCCGGGGCGGGCGGAGGAGCGGCCGGGCGCGGGACCGGCCGCCGGTTACTGAGGGGCGATGGCCTTGAGCCAGTCCTCGACGGTGATGACGTCCCCCCACCGCGGGAACAGCTTCCCGGTGAGGACCCGGTGCAGCTCGGGGTCGGTGTCGAGGCAGGCGTCCGCCAGGACGGTGAGGCCGAGGTCCAGGTCGACGGCCTGGCACAGGGTGGAGAGCACCACGCCGCTGGTGGCGATGCCGGTGACCACGAGGCTGTCGACGCCGCGCGCCCTGAGCACCAGGTCGAAGTCGCTGCCCGAGAACGCGCTCCCCCGCCTCTTGGTGACCAGGGCCTCGCCCGGCCGGGGCGCGACGTCGGGATGGATCGCGGTGCCGGGCTCGCCCTCGGTGAACCAGCCGGCCCGCACCGCGTCCGTGATCACCCTGTTGCGCGGGCTGACCTCCGGATCGTCCGGGGGCAACGCGATGGCCACGTAGATCACGGGGATGGCCGCCGCGCGGGCACCCTCGATCGCTCCGCTCAGGCGCGACAGGTATCCGGAGCCGGCCCCGGTGATGTCCACGATGTCGCGCTGGACGTCCATCACCAGGAGCGCGCTGTTCGCCATGCCTGCTGTCCTTTTCGTCACCGGGAGGAACAGGGGCAAGTCTGGCCGATCGGCCGGGCCGGGGCGGCGATTCCCGAGATTACGGAGATTTCGGAGAATACGGAGATACGTAGCGAGGCCCGGGGCTCCGCGGCCGGCGCCTCAGCCCGTCCCGCGCCCGAGACCCACGCCGCCCGCCGCCCCCGCCAGCGCGTCCAGCACCGGCGCGATCAGCGGATGCGCCTCCGCTCCCCGGCGTACCGCCGCGAACACCCGGCGGGTCGGGGCGCTGCCGTGCACCGGGCGGACCACCACGTCGGTCAGGTCCATTCCGCGCAGCGCGGACCTCGGGACCAGGGCGACTCCGGCATCCGCGCCCGCCAGTGCGACCACCGCGTGGAAGTCGTCGGAGGAGTGTTCGAGGCTGGGCTCGAAGCCCGCGTACTGGCAGGCCAGGACCACCACGTCATGGCACGGGTTGCCCGGGTAGGGGCCGATCCAGGTGTCCTTCGCCAGATCGGCGACCGCCACCTGCTCCTGGTCCGCCAGCCGGTGCCGCACCGGGAGCACCGCGTCGAACGGCTCCGAGTACAGCGGCACCCGGGTCAGCCGGCGGTCGTCCTCGCCCGGGGCGCCCCGGTACTCGACGGCGACGGCCACATCGACCTGGCGGTCCAGCACCATCGGGACGCTCGCGTCGCCCTCCGCGTCCTGGACCCGGACCCGGATGCCGGGTGCGGTCACGCCGAGGGCGGTGATCGCGGGGGCGAGGACCAGGCCGATGCCGGTGGCGAACGCGGCGACCGTGACCGTCCCGGCGTCACCCGCGCCGTAGGCGGCGAGCTCCGCCTCCGCCCGCTCCAGCTGGGCCAGCACCGCGTTGGTGTGGGTCAGCAGGATCTCCCCGGCGGCCGTGAGCCTGGCCCCGCGCGCGTTGCGCTCGACCAGCCGGTGCCCGGTCTCCTGCTCCAGCGCGGCCAGCTGCTGGGAGACCGCGGAGGGGGTCAGGTACAGCGCGGCGGCCGCGGCGGTCACCGTGCGGTGGTCCGCCACCGCACGCAGGGTGCGCAGCCGCCGTGCATCGATCATGTGCCCTATTGTCCCAGGTCGCGGAGGGGGTCCGGGACGCCCTCCGCGACGGGGGCCTACTCGCCCAGGGCTGCCCGCGCGTCGACGAACGCGTCGACCGCGCGGTTCACGTCGGCCGTGGAGTGCGCGGCGGACAGCTGGACGCGGATACGGGCCGCGCCCTGCGGGACGACCGGGTACGAGAACCCGATCACGTACACACCGCGCTCCAGGAGAAGCTCCGCCATCCGGCCTGCCTTCGCCGCGTCCCCGATCATCACGGGGGCGATGGCGTGGTCGCCGGGCAGGACGTCGAAGCCTTCCTCGGTCATCCGGGTACGGAAGAGCGCGGTGTTGGCGTTGAGCTGCTCGCGCAGGTCGCCGGCGGACTCCAGCAGGTCGATGACCTTCAGGGAGGCCGCCGCGATGACCGGGGCGAGCGAGTTGGAGAAGAGGTACGGGCGCGAGCGCTGGCGCAGCAGCGCGACGATCTCGGCGCGGGCCGCGACATAACCGCCGGAGGCGCCGCCGAGTGCCTTGCCGAGCGTGCCCGTGATGATGTCGACGCGGTCCATCACGCCGTGCAGCTCGGGCGTGCCGCGCCCGCCGGGGCCGACGAAGCCGACGGCGTGCGAGTCGTCGACCATGACCATGGCGTCGTAGCGCTCGGCCAGGTCGCAGATCTCGCGCAGCGGTGCGACGTACCCGTCCATGGAGAAGACGCCGTCGGTGACGACGAGGCGGCGCCGGGCCCCGGACGCCTCCTTGAGCTGCTTCTCCAGGTCGGCCATGTCGCGGTTGGCGTAGCGGAAGCGCTTGGCCTTGCACAGCCGGATGCCGTCGATGATCGAGGCGTGGTTGAGGGCGTCGGAGATGACCGCGTCCTCCGGGCCGAGGACGGTCTCGAAGACACCGCCGTTGGCGTCGAAGCAGGAGGAGTAGAGGATCGTGTCCTCCTGGCCCAGGAAGGAGGAGAGCCGCTGCTCCAGCTCCTTGTGGACCTCCTGGGTGCCGCAGATGAAGCGGACCGAGGCCATGCCGTAGCCCCAGCGGTCCAGCGCCTCGTGCGCGGCGGCGATCACCTCGGGGTGGTCGGCGAGGCCCAGGTAGTTGTTGGCGCAGAAGTTGAGCACCTCACCGGGGCGGCCTCCCGCGGTGACGGCAACGGTCGCGGACTGCGGGGTGCCGATCACGCGCTCGGGCTTGTGCAGCCCGGCGGCCTCGATCTCTTTGAGGGTGGTGCGCATGTCGTCGCGTACGGAGTCGAACATGAGGGTGTCTCCCAGCTGGGTACGGAGGGCGGCAGGACGGGGGCGGCAGGAGGTCAGACGGTCCAGTCGAGGATGACCTTGCCGCCGAGTCCGCTCGCCGCGTCGTCGAAGGCCGCCTCGAAGTCGCGGTAGCCGTAGCGGCCGGTGATCACGGGGGCGAGGTCGAGGCCGCCCTCCAGCAGGACGGACATGGCGTACCAGGTCTCGTACATCTCCCGGCCGTAGATGCCCTTGACCGTGATCATGGAGGTGACGATCCGGGACCAGTCGACGGCGAAGTCCTCCGACGGCAGTCCGAGCATCGCGATGCGGCCGCCGTGCGTCATGTTCGCGATCATGTCGCGCATCGCCTCGGGGCGGCCGGACATCTCCAGGCCGATGTCGAAGCCCTCGCGCAGTCCGAGCTCCCGCTGCCCGTCGGCGATGGTCAGCTCACCGACGTTGAGGGCCAGGCTGACACCGACCTTGCGGGCCAGTTCGAGCCGGGCCTCGCTGACGTCGGTGATGACGACGTTGCGGGCACCGGCGTGCTTCGCGACGGCCGCGGCCATGATGCCGATCGGGCCGGCGCCGGTGATCAGGACGTCCTCACCGACGAGCGGGAACGACAGCGCGGTGTGCACGGCGTTGCCGAACGGGTCGAAGATCGCGGCGATGTCCAGGTCGACGGGGACCCGGTGCACCCACACGTTGGACGCGGGCAGCGCCACGTACTCCGCGAACGCCCCGTCGCGGCCGACGCCGAGCCCCACCGTGGAGCGGCAGAGGTGGCGGCGGCCGGCCAGGCAGTTGCGGCACTTGCCGCACACCAGGTGGCCCTCGCCGCTGACCAGGTCACCGACGGCGATGTCCACGACGTCGGACCCGATCGCGGCGACCTCGCCGACGAACTCGTGGCCCAGGACGAGCGGCGTCGTGACCGCCTGCTGCGCCCAGCCGTCGTAGTTGCGGATGTGCAGGTCGGTACCGCAGATGCCGGTACGGAGCACCTTGATGAGTACGTCCGAGGGGCCGGTCTCCGGCTCGGGAACGTCCATCAGCCAGAGTCCCGGCTCGGCCTTCTGCTTCACGAGTGCCTTCACGGCTGCGGCTCCCTGTACCTGGTACGGCGTTGATCTCCCCGGGCCGGGGGCATGCCAGAGGAAGCCTGCGGCCCGGGGAGGAATGAGGGGACGGCGTGGCAGCGCGCATCGACCGGCTGCCGCGCACCATCCTCTGCCGTCACGGAGAAATCTGCCGTACCGCGCGCCCCAGGTCCATCGAGGTTTTCTTAAGCGCGGCCGCAGCTCCGCTTCACGCCCGCCCCGCGTGCGGCCGCCGGCCACGCGCCGGCGGCCGGAATACGGTTCCCCCGCCGGGCGCGGCGTGCGCCATCCGGCGGACAGGCCACCCTCGCGGGGGCGGCGGCGCGGTGGGCCGGATTGGGCCCGTGGGCCCATGACAGGGCCGCAACCCCGCGCATAGCGTCGGGCTCATGTCACCCATGGTCGCCGCCCGACGCTTACGCCTGCGCCTGAGGCGCTCGATGCCGCGGACGCGGGTACGCCTCGCCGGGCTCCGGAGGAGCAGTGCGGGTCAGGGCGCGATCGAGTATCTGGGGCTCGTCCTGGTGGTCGCGGCGATCGTCGGCGCGTTGGTCGCGACGGGGATCGGCGCTGATCTGACGGAGAAGATCGGGGTCCAGGTCTGCCGGATCGGTGGCGGCGGGAACTGCGGCGGTGACGGCAACGCCGAGGCACAGGACGGTTCGAACCGTCCGGGCAACGGTGATCCGGCGTCGGACAGGAACGCGGACGGTTCGCCGAAGTCTCCGGCGCAGATCGAGTACGACCAGGCCGTCAAGGACCTCGACGACGCGAAGAAGGACGAGAAGTCCAACGGGGACAAGGCGCTTGAGGCCGCGAAGGAACTCGCGAAGATCCTCGCCGACGAGCTGGGCATCACCGACGCGCTGGACTGCATCACCCAGGGCGACATGGGCGCCTGCACGGAGACCCTCATCAACGTCCTGCTCAGCCTGATCGGTGGCGCGGTCGGGAAACTCGGGGCGAAGTACGGGGCGCCCTGGAAGTGGAAAAAGGCCTACAAGCTCATCAAGAGCCTGAAGAAGCACGGCGGCGACCTCTATGACGCCCTGAAGGGGCTCATCAAGAACCGCAAGAAGGTGAAGGAGGCCGAGAAGAAGGTCGCCGACGCCGGAAAGAAGCTCGACGGCGAGAAGAAGGACCCGCCGAAGAAGGAACCGAAGGAAGAAGAGCCGGATCCCAAGGAGACCTGCCCGACCCACAGCTTCCTGCCCGGCACGCCGGTCCTCCTCGCCGACGGGCGGCAGGCTCCGATCGAGTCGCTCCGGGTCGGCGACCGGGTCCGGGCGACGGACCCGGCGACCGGCACCACGGGCTCACGCCGGGTCACGGCGGCCATCACGACGTACGACGACAAGCACTTCACCCGGATACGGGTACGGGACACGGGCGGCGAGCCCGCCGTGATCACGGCGACCGACGCGCACCCCTTCTGGCTGCCCGCTCGGCGCCAATGGGTCGACGCGGGGGCCATCAGGCCCGGCGACGCGCTGCGGTCGGTCTCCGGCCGGGTGCTGCCCGTCCTGTCCGTCTCGCACGTCGTGCACATGCGCACGACCCACGACCTGACGGTCGCCGGCATCCACACGTACTACGTCGTCGCCGGCACCTCGCCCCTCCTGGTCCACAACGTCGACTTCCCGGGCGTGGGGACCATCGTCAACGAGGGCGGCGTGACCATCCAGATCTACTCCAACGACCACGCACCGGCGCACGCCCACGTGAAGGGTCCCGGAAAGCTGGAGACGCGGATCGGGCAGAATGGCAAGCCGCTGAAGGGCGACCCCGAACTGACCAGGGCGCAGCAGCAGATCGTCGACCGGAACATCAGCACGATCCGGAACAACATCCGGGTCTCCATGGAACGGCACAAGAAGAACAATGGCTGCTGAGCACGGACCGGCTCTCCGCGACGCCGTGACCGCCCTGGCGCGGACGGTGGCCGGGCAGGACGCACCCGCGGACGGGGACTGGTGGCAGGACGGCCATGCCCGGTGGGAGCTCTACCGCCGCGCGGCCGAGGCCGCGGACGCCGGGGAACGGCTGCTGGCGGCCGTGGCGGCGGAGTCCGACCTTCCGCTGGCCTCGGCCGTCGTGGTCATGATGCTGGAGAAGGTGCCGGCCGGTGAGCGGGGCCGGTGGGTGGACGCTCTGGACCCGGAGGTACGGGACTTCGCCCGGAAACGGGAGCACGAGCTCGCGGTGCTCGACGCGCTGACGGCCGGGGAACCTGCCGCCGGCTCCCCGAGCGCCCAGGAGATCGCCGCGTGGTCGGACTGGCTGCAGCTGCGGGTGGCCGGGTCCGCCCGCGACCGGCCGCTCCTGGAACTGCTCGCCGACAGCGGGCGGACGAAGCGGATCCGCGGCGAGGCGCGCCAGTCCGCCCAACGAGTGCGGCGGGAGACCCGCTGAGGGCGGCGTGCCCCCGGGTCACCGTACCGATCGGCTGAGGCCGAGGAAGCGGGCCCGTCCGTCGTCGATCCGGTAGAGGAAGATCCCGTCCCCCTGCCGCAGCACCCGGTTGTCGTCGAAGGACAGCCGTCTGGTGATGCCCCGGTGGTCGGTGCGGAAGACGCGCTGGGCGATCCCGCCGCGCAGGGCGTCGGTGGCGCTGGTGGCACCGGCGGCCCGCGCGATCAGGCCCACCGCGTCGTAGGCCTCGGCGGCCCAGGTGGCGGGGGCCGCGCCGAACCGTTTGCGGTACGCGGCGGTGAAGGCCTTGGCGGCGGGCAGGGCCGAGGGGTCGGTGTACGCCTCGGAGAAGACCCAGCCCTCGGCGGCCCTGCCGGCGTCCCGGAGGAAGCCGGGTGCCAGGACGGGGCCGGTGGCCAGGGCGCTTCCGGTGAATCCGGCGGCCGCCAGGTCGGCGGCGCAGCGGGCGCCCCGGGCGGGGGACGTGCCCGCGTAGATGACCGCTCCGGCCCCGGCGGTGACGGCGGCCCGTGCGGCCGGGGCGAAACTGTCGCTGTCCGCCGCGACGGTGTGCGTGGTGAGGGCGGTTCGGCCGATCCCGACGTCCCGGATGGCGTTGGTGACCGTCCAGCTGCCCTGCGGATCGGCCCGGTCGTCGATGATCAAGGCTTTCGCGGTGGGCCGGGCGTTCACGAGGTAGTCGACCAGTCCGATGGACAGCGAGTGGTCGAACGGGCGTAGTACACACAACGTGGCGGCCGACGAGTCGGCGGTCGTGGATCCGGCGGCGACGACGACCTGGGCGAGGCGCGCCTTCTCGTAGCGGCTGACCACCGCCTCCGTGGCGACGTCGGCGGTGGGTCCGATGACGGCGAGGACCGCGGGATCGGCGGTCAGGCGGTCCGCGACGGCGAGGGCGCGGCGGGCGTCCCCCGCGTCGTTCTCGGTGCGCAGGCCGAGGCGGAAGGCCTTGTCGGTACGGGAGTTGTGGTCGTCGACGGCGAGCCGGACGCCTCGCTCATGGGCGAGGCCGACGGCCTTGCCCGGTCCTGTGGTGTCCGCGTGCAGACCGATCGTGTACGTGGGGAGCGTGCGGGGCGCCGGTCCGGTACCGCTGCCGCCGCGCCGGCCGGCCAGCCAGGCGGTGGTGCCTCCGCCGGTGAGCAGGACCGCGCCGGCGGCTCCGGCGGTGAGGACGCGCCGGCGGGTCGGGCGGGCCGGGGCGGGGTCCTGGACGACGGTCGGGGGTTCCGGGTCGGGCAGGGCGAGGGCGGCGGCGGAGCGTTCGGCGATCGTGGCGGAGAGGCCCGGCACCTCCCAGCCGGTGCCGTGGTCCGTGAGCCGCCGCTCGGCCTCCGCCGCCGTCGGCCGGTCCGCCGGGTCCTTGGCCAGGCATGCCGTCACCAGGGGCAGCAGCGCGGACGGCAGTCCCGCCAGGTCCGGTTCACCGTGGACGGTGCGGAAGAGCACACCGGCCGCCGCGCCGTTGCCGAACGGCCGCTGTCCGGTCGCCGCGTACACGAGGACGCACCCCAGCGAGAACACGTCGCAGGCCGGTCCGACCGGCCCCGCGGAGGCCTGTTCTGGCGCCAGGTAGCCGGGCGTGCCGATCACCGCGTCGGTCGCGGTGAGCGCGGTGGCGCCCTCGTGGCGGGCGATGCCGAAGTCGATGAGGCGGGGGCCGTCCAGCGCGAGGAGGACGTTGCCGGGCTTGACGTCGCGGTGCAGGAGACCCGCCCCGTGCACCGCGACGAGTGCCCCGGCGAGGCGGGCGCCGAGCGCCCGGACCGTGGCCTCCGGCAGCGGGCCCCGCGCCTCGACGGCCTCGCCCAGCGAGGGGCCCGGCACGAACGCGGTGGCCAGCCAGGGCTCGCGGGCCTCGGTGTCGGCCCCCGTGACCGGGACCACCCACGGGCCGGTGATCCGGGCCGCGGCCTCTGCCTCGCGCCGGAAGCGGGCGCGGAATCCGGGGTCGGCGGCGTGCTCGGCGCGGATCACCTTCACGGCGGCGAGCGCCCCGCCCGCCGAACGCGCCAGGTAGACCACCCCCATGCCGCCCGCACCGAGCCGGACCAGGGTGCGGTACGCACCGATGGTGCGCGGATCGTCCGAGGTGAGGGGGCGCATGGCGGTCAGGTCCCGGACTTCGGCGCGGCGCCCAGGTGGACGAAGCGCCCGTCCCGCACTCCGTAGAGGTGGGCGTCCGCGCCCTTGAGCCGGTGGTCGTCCTTGAAGGCGTACGTCCGGGAGACGCCCTTGTAGGAGGAGGCGGCGATCTTCGCGACGAGCGCGGTCCGGGTCGGCCGCACCGGCTTGGCGCCGCGTCCGGCGAGGGCGGTGACGGCGGCGGTCACGAGACCGGCCGCGTCGTACGCCTCCGCGGCCCAGCGCGCGGGGGCGGAGCCGTACATCGAGCGGTGGGCGGCGGCGAACTCCTTGGCGCCCGGGGCGGAGGCGTCGGTGTAGGGCGCGGTGAACTCCCAGGGTTCGGCGGCCTGTCCGGCGTCCCTGAGGAAGCGCGCCTCCATGGCCGTGTGCATGGCCATGCGGGGTCCTTCGAAGGTGGTTGCGTCGAGCGCGCGTGCGGTGCGGGCGGCCCCGGCCGCGTCGCCCGCGTAGAAGAAGGCGTCACTGGCGTGCCGGAGCATGTCCTCGATGACCGGCGCCAGGTCCTTGGTCCCGGCGGGGATGACGCGCGGGTAGGTGGTGCCGGTGGTGATCACGCTCGTCTGCATGTTGGTGAGGTAGCCGACCTGGTAGGCGGACTGACCGCCCGCGCGGTCGAGCAGCACCCCGAGCCGTTCGACGTCCGGCCGGAGCACCAGCCGGTTGATGACGGGCGCGCACAGCACGCCGTCGGACGGGGCCGCCTGGAAGAAGGACTTCCTGGACCGGGCCGTATAGGTGAGCTGGAGCGAGGAGACGGTGAGGACCGGCAGCATCGCCTCGTCGTAGGCGGTGAGGACGGCGTCGGTGGTGCGGTCGTCGGTGGGGCCCACCACGGCGAGCACATCGCGGTCGCGGGTGAACTGTGCGGCGGCCCGGACCGCGCGGGCGGTGTCGCCGCGGTCGTCGATGGCCTTGACGGTGAGGGTGAAGGGCTGGTCGGCGCGGGAGTTGAACTGTTCGACGGCCAGCCGCACCCCGCGTTCCTGCGCCCGCCCGACGGCGCTCCGCGGGCCGGACAGGTCCGCCTGGACGCCGATGATCCAGGCCCGTTCGCCGGACCTGCCCGCGCCGGAGCCCGCGTCGTCGCGCAGCCACTCCCGTACGGCGAATCCGCCGCCTGCCGCGACCAGGACACCGGCGCCCGCGAGCAGCAGTCCTCGCCGGCCGGGAAGGGTTCCTGGCGACGGGGACCGCGGCTCGGCGACGGTGGGTTCGATGTCGGGCAGGTCGAGCATGGCGGCGGACCGGTCGGCGATGAGCGTCACGACATCGTCCGGCAGCCAGTCGATGGAGCCGTTCGGCGCGTCCTCGGCGATCCGTGCGTCGAGTTCGGCGGCGGTGGGCCGCCCCGCCGGCTCCTTGGCCAGCAGGGCGGCCAGCAGTGAGCGGAGTTCGGGGTCATCGATTCCGTCGAGGTCGGGTTCGTCGTGCACGGTCCGGTAAAGCAGTGCCTCGACGGCTCCGCTGCCGAACGGGGGCCGTCCGGTCGCGGTGTACGCGAGGAGGCAGCCGAGGGAGAAGATGTCGCTCGCGGGCCCGGCCGCCGTGCCGTCCCCGATGGCCTGCTCGGGCGAGAGGAAGCCCGGGGTCCCCACGACGAGGCCGGCGGCGGTGAGGGCCGTGGCGTCGGCGGCCCGTGCGATACCGAAGTCGATCAGGCGCGGCCCGTCGACCGTGAGCAGGACGTTTCCCGGCTTGACGTCCCGGTGGACAAGTCCCGCCGCGTGTACGGCGGTCAGCGCGCGGGAGAGCAGCCGGCCGAGCACCCGGACGCTGCGGGCGGGCAGCGGCCCGCAGCGGGCGACGGCCTCGGACAGGGCGGGCCCCGGCACGAACGCCGTGGCCAGCCAGGGGCGTTCGCCCTCCGTCCCGGCACCGGTGACGGCGACCGCCCAGGGGGTCGCCACCCGGCGCGCGGCCTCCACCTCGCGGCGGAACCGGGCCCGGAAGTCCTCGTCCCCGGCGAACTCCGGCAGGATCACCTTGATCGCGGCCAGGGCTCCGCCGTCCGTGCGGCCGAGGTAGACGACGCCCATGCCGCCGGCGCCGAGCCGCCCCAGCAGCCGGTGTCCGCCGATCGTCGCGGGGTCCGCGGGACGCAGCTGTTCCATCACGCTCTCCGCTCTCTCACTTCTGCTTCTGGACGGCGGCCTGGAGCCGCAGGAGCATGGCGGCCTGGGCCTCGGACGTCAGCGCGTCGAGTTCCTTCTCGGTCCGCCCTTTCGCCCCCTTGCCGGTCACCGCCACGGTGAACTGGAGGGTCTGTGCCTGCTGCCAGACGTACGGGAAGGGGCCGCCGAGCGTGGAGCTCTGGTACTGCCCGATTTCGAGCAGTGTGTCCTCGGAGAGGTTCTGGTTGTTCTCCCCCCGCGCCAGCGAGGACGAGACCAGTGACCCGATCAGTTCGCCCTTCCGCAGTTGCTGCGTGGGGCAGCGCATCGTCTCCTCCACCGATTCCGCCATCTCCCACCGCGCGTCCTCGCGGCTGCGGTGCACGGTGATGACGGCGGAGAGCCGTACGGGCCCCTTGCCGCCGGCCGCGGGCACCTCGAAGGCGCGGCTGCGGGTGGCGAGGACGTGGTGCGCCGGCTTCTTCCGCTGCCAGACGCAGTCGGTGCCGAGCACGGGCCAGGTGGCCGGGTCACTCTCGTACGGGCTGCGCCTGACCACGTCCGGTCCGAAGCTGTCGGGGTCCGCGAGGACCCGGCCGATGAAGTCGAGCGCCTGACCGCGGGACACGGGCAGCCTGGCCGGGTCCACGTCGGCGCTGCCGGTGTCCGCCTTCCCCGAGCCGGGGTCCGCGGTGGCGCTGCCGGTCGCGCGGGCGCTCTTTCCCTCCCCGCCCGGACTCCCGCCGCCGCTGGAGCACGCCACCAGCACGAGTGGAGCCAGCACCAGCACTCCGTATCTGCGCATCGGCCCGCCGCACGCCATGATCAGCCACCCCGTCTCCCCGAAGACCACCCCGATCCTATGATCGCGGGCCCGTGCCCGGCAGCGGTGGGCGAAACTGTTGCATCCTCAAGACCCCTTTGCAGCAAGGCACTTACCGTCCCCAACGACTGTGCCCCGTCGTCCCGGACGGCTGCGGCGCGGGGCGCGCACCGTCCGCCGATCGGGTGAGGCCCGCGGGACCGGCCGACGCCCTCGCACCTGAACAGCCCTGTCCGGATGGCCGGTCACCGGAGCCTGCTGTCCACTGAGGCCGACGGCCCCGCTCGTGCGGCCGCGTGCCGCCTGTGCGGGCGGCCGGATGAAGCCTGAGGAGCCCCGATGAAACGCCACACCAGGACGGCCGCCGCGCTGGCCTCCGCAACCCTGCTGGCCGCCGCGGCCGCCGGATGTTCAGACAGCGGATCCGGCAGCGGCTCCAGCGGTACGGACACGGGCAGCCAGAACAGCGGCCGCCAGGTCGACGTGGCCGCCGCTTCCACGTCCCCCAGCCCGTCGAAGTCCCCCGCCCCGACGGTCTCCCTCAGGAAGGGCGCGTACGGCAAGATCCTGGTGAACGCCAAGAAGATGACGCTCTACGTGTTCGACAAGGACACCAAGAACAAGTCCGTGTGCACCGGCGCCTGTGCCAAGGCATGGCCGCCGCTGCTCGACACGAAGGCACCGACCGCCGGCAGCGGGGTCGATACCAAGCTGCTGAAGACGACGACCCGCAGCGACGGCAAGAAGCAGGTGACCTACAACGGTCACCCGCTGTACCTCTTCGACGAGGACCAGAAGGCCGGCGACATCAAGGGCCAGGGCGTCGACGCCTTCGGCGCCAAGTGGTACGTCATCGACGCCAAGGGCAAGCAGGTCACCACCAAGCCGACGGCCACGCCGTCAGCCACGCCGTCGAGCAGCAGCGGCAACGGTTACTGATCCCGGCCGGTCCGGCCCACGCCCCCCGGAGACGCCATGCCGTTCTCGTTCCGCACCAGCCGGACGCGGTTCGCCGTGGCCACCGCCTTCTCCGTCTGCCTGACGGCGGCCCTCACGGGCTGCTCGGACAGTGGCGGCGGGGGCGGCGGCAGCTCATCGGCCCCGGCCACACCGCCCTCGCTCTCCTCCCCGTCCTCGTCGCCGTCCTCGTCGCCCGCTTCCTCCCGGCCGCCCGCCGGCCAGGTGAAGGTGAGCATCAAGGACTTCACGTTCCGGCCCGCCGACCTGACCGTCGCGCCCGGCGCGAAGATCACCGTGACCAACGACGACACGACCACGCACACGATGACGGCGACGAAGGGCAAGGCCTTCGACACCGGCGACATCGCGCCGGGCAAGTCGGCCACGTTCACCGCTCCGTCGAAGGCGGGCGGCTACCCGTACGACTGCACGATCCACCCCTTCATGACGGGGACCCTCACCGTCAAGTGAGCCCCGGGCGCCGCCCCCGGCCCACCGGCGCGAATGGAGCCGCAATGTCCTCAGAAGTCCCCGCCACGCCCGCCGACCCCGCGCACGGGCACGGGCACGGTGCCGGCCGTTTCCTGCGCGGCGCGGCCCGGGTGCTCGCCGCGGCGGGTCTCGCCGTGGACGCCTATCTGCACGCGCACCTGGCCGATCAGTACGACGCCGTCACGGCCGACATCAGCCAGGGCACGCTGTTCCGGATCGAGGCGGGCATGGCCGCGCTGGCCGCGCTCCTCGTCCTGGTCTGGCGACGGTGGCCGTCCGACCTGTTCGCCTGGTCGGTCGCGACCGGCGGGGTCGCGCTCCTGCTGATCTACCGGTACGCGGACATCGGCGCCTGGGGTCCGTTCCCGAACATGTACGAGCCGGTCTGGTTCGGCGAGAAACGGGCCACCGTGGTGGCCCAGGCGGTCGCGATGGTCGCCACGGTGTATCTGCTGCTCTTCCGGCCGCCGTCCCGGAACCATGACGGCCATCCGCACTGAGCACCCGGCGCCGGGCACTCCCCCGCGGTGAACAGCCGTGGGTCAGTGCCTGCGGACGTCAGGCGTCCGAGGAGACCGTGAGGAGGATCGGTCCCGAGAGCCCCGTCACCGCCCGGATCGAGTCCACGAACACCTCCGTCGTCCACGCGGCCACGTCCGTCGACCACTCGCGCACGTCGCAGCGGAAGGCGAGCACCCGGCGCAGGCCCTCGGCCTGCACCACTCCGGCGAGGGGAAGCGCCAGCCCCGCGGTCGTCGCGCCGGCGGGCTTGAGGGGCTCAACCGCCATGTATCCGTAGGTGCGTTCGAGCGCCGCGTCACGGATCTCGGCGGCCCGCGCGCCCAGCTTCGCCGACGGCAGGGCGGAGACGGTGACCGTCAGCGAATCCGCACCCGCCGGGTCAGCGAGGGCGAACCAGTCCGCCACCTCGGCGAGTTCGATGCGGGCGTCCCCGGCGCGGTGCAGCGGCACGAAGGCGTGCGTGCCGGTGAGACGGACGGTGCCGACGCGGCGCAGCGCGTCCGAGAGGACCGTGATGACGGGCAGCACCGGGAGGCGGCGGGCGCGCCGCCGCTTCCCCGGAGCGTTCACGGGCCGGGGAAGCGACGACTGCAGCCAGGCCAGCTGACGGACCCGCCCGTCCTGCGTCCAGTCACCGTCGGCGTCGTTGTGGTCCCAGAGGTTGTCGACGGGCTTGTCCGTGAGAGCCGTGGAGCTCCAGGCGTAGGCGGACGCCCGCTTCACGGCGAGGCTGAAGACGTCCTCTTCGAGGTCGAACTCGGTGCTCACCCGGTCGAGCCAGGGATGCCGGTCCAGTACTCCGTGAAGTCCCACGATGAGGGTGTCGCCCGGACCGGTATCACTCATGGTCGTACTCCTGGATCAAGCGGATGGAACGGGGAACCAGGGAATCAGACGCCGCACTTGACCGTGACCGGCTTCGTGTACACCTTCTCCGGCGAGTCGGGCACACCGATGAGATCGACGTCGATCTTGGTACGCCACTGGCGCTTGTTCTGGTTCGCACACTTCTTGCGGGCGACGACCCGACGGGCGCTGCCGCCGTTGCCGGACTTGAGGTTCTTCGCGTTCTTGGCGACCGAGTGCCACTTCTTGCCGGACTTCATCTGCAGCCAGATGGTGACCTTGGCCTTGGTGCCGGGGCCACTGATGTGGGTCCACCAGGCGTGGGCGGACGCCGTGCGCGGCGGGGTGCTGGAGATGTGCACGCGATCGCCGTTGGTGACGAAGACGCCGGGGCCTTTCGCGGCGGCCGGCGCGGCGGTCGCCGGGGCGACGGAGCCGCCGAGTAACGCGATGGTCAGAGTCGCCGACGTCAAGAAGGTGCGCATGCGCATGGTGTGGTGTCCTCCGTTGGTCGTGATGCCGGGTGCGCGGGGTGTGCCCGACGGCGGACGGAACTGCCGCATCCGTGCCGTACCGGCGGCCGTTCACGCGCAGGCGTATGGCGTGACACCGGTCCCGGGAGCATCCCCGTGATGTCCGTCCCCGTGGGGCGGACGGCAAGAGCGGTGCCGTCCGCGCACCCCTCACGCTAGAGGGGGACCGCGCCGCGACGCAATCACATAATTTGGAGGCGATTCGGCCGCCTTTTCGCAGGAGTTGCAGGCCGACCGGGAACCACCCGGATCCGGTCCGCGCGGGGTGAACGACAGCCCCGCGACGACACCACCGCGCGGCAGGTCCTACGCCTTGTCCCGCGGCCAGGGCCGCCCGTCGAGGCGTTCGATGTCGCGGTTGAGCCGGGCGAGGTTGTCCGCGAGCTGCTTCGCCTCCTCGGGGGTCCAGTCGGCCAGCAGCGCGCCGAGGCCCTCCAGGTTCTCCGACCGGTCACGGTCCAGGCGCTGCGCGCCCTCGTCCGTGATGACGAACTTCCGGGCGATGCCGCCCTCCGGGTCGGGAATGCGCTCGACGACACCGGCCCGCAGCATGGCGGCGGTCTGCCGGTTCAGCGTGGAGGCGTCCAGACCGAAGGCGTCCCGGAGGTCGCCGATGGACATCGGGCCCTCGACCTGGATGCGGCTGAGGAGAATGTAGGCGCTCCGGTCGAGCCGGCCGTCTCCCCTGGAGGCGAGCAGATTCATATGGCGGCCGAGAAGCATGGTCTCGAACTCGATCCGATCCACGGGCATGTCCACGCGAGGCTTCTTTCGACTGCGAGTGCGGGTCCGCCTCCCTGCCGGGAAGACCACCTCTCTGTACAGATATACCACGGATTGTATGCATGTTGCACTCCGTGTGTACGACCCACTACAGATGCACGATACACATCGCCCGGCCCCGCCACCCGTACAGGTCCCACTGCCCCTTCGCGGGCGGGGCAACGTGGTCGCCTCTCGGCTCAGGCGGTTTCAGGCCGCCGGAACGCGTCGGCGTTACGCGCGCACCAGTCCGCGAAAGTCCGCGGCTTGCGTCCGAGCAGTCGCTCGACCGTGTCCGTCCGGAACCCGACGGTGTCGGCGCGCATCAGGTTGAAGCCCTCGGTGACGGCGTCGGCGAGGGCCTGAGGTGCCCCGTTGGGGAAGCGGAACCGTACGGCCTCGTCCGGTGTGGTCACCTCCCGGACCTCGATGTCGCGGCCGATCGTCTCGGAGATGACCCGAACCTGCTCGGTGACGGTGAACGTCTCGTCACCGGTGAGGACGTACTCCTCGCCCTGGTGGCCGGCCTCGGTGAGGACGAGGGCGGCCACCGCGGCGATGTCCGCGGGGTCGATCGGCGCGTGGCGACCAGGCCCGACCGGGTCGAGGACGTGGTTTCCCTCGCGGATGGTGGGCAGCCAGTCGAGGGTGTTCGTCATGAAACCGCCGGGCCGAAGGAAGGTGGCGGGTATTCCGGAGGCACGGACGATCTCCTCGCGTGCGTGATGCCAGCGGGCCATGGCGGGCAGCGGGTCGAGGGCGACATGGAGCGAAGCCAGGTGCACGATGTGACTCACCCCGGCGGCCTCGGCCGCGGCGAGAGCGGCGGTGGTGTAGTCGGTGCCGATGCCCTGGGTGAGCAGGAAGAGTTTGTCGACGCCGGCGAAGGCCGGCGTCAGCGTAGAGGGTTCCCCCAGGTCGCCGACCGCGCGCTCGGCGCGGTCGGGCAGTCCGGCAGCACGGGCGGGGTCGCGGACGAGGAGACGGAACCCAGCGCCCTTCGCGTCGAGTTCGCGGGCGAGTTCACGGCCGATGTTCCCGGTGGCTCCGGTGACCAGTATCATCGTGGCTCCCTAAAGTCGTTTGCCGCCTAATGAATCGCCATGAACGTTAGCCGGTGAATGATTAGCCGTCAATCGAGTTGCTCGCGGCTCGGGCAGCCGCTTGCGCACATCACAGAAAGGCCCCGATGGCAGAGTTCCTGGACCTGCACAGCAGAACGTCGAAGGTCCTCCGAGCCCTGGCCGACGCGGCCATGCGACGCCATGGGCTGCACGTCGGACAGAACTACCTGCTCGCGGCGCTGTGGGAGCGGGACGGCAGCACGCCGGGCGAGGTCGCCGCCGCGCTGAACGTCACGACGCCCACCGTCGTCAAGATGGCCGACCGGATGACTACCGCCGGGCTGCTCACCCGCCGCCGTGACGACCGGGACAACCGCCTCGTCCGGCTCTGGCTCACCGACACGGGTCGCGCACTGCAGAAACCGGTCGAAGCGGAACGGCGGTTGATCGAGGAGAAGGTCACCGCGGATCTCACCGAAACCGAACGTGAATCCCTCTTGAACGCCCTGACGAAGGTCCATCGGGCGGCGAGCGAGCTACTGCGCGAGCCCATCGATCACGGCGACTCCGCCACCACCTGACACTCCCGCACCCCCTGCCCGAACAGATCCGACAAGCACGAAGACGGCTTCCTGCCCACCGACGGCTTCCTCGATCCCACGAGGATGCCCTGGGCTGCGCGACCGGCCACCACCTCTCCACCCCGAGAAGCCACACACGGTCCGGCTCACGTCAACCCTCGAAGGGCTTCCGGGGCCGACCACTTAGACTCGCCGAATGGCGAAGTATTTCGATGTACACCCCGAAAACCCCCAGCCGCGCACCATCTCCGGCGTGGCCGAAAGCATCCGCTCGGGCGCGCTCGTCGCGTACCCGACGGACTCCTGTTACGCGCTGGGGTGTCAGCTCGGCAGCCGTGACGGCATCTCCCGCATCCGTTCGATCCGCAACCTCGACGACCGCCACCACTTCACGCTCATGTGCCAGGACTTCGCCCAGCTGGGGCAGTTCGTGCACATCGACAACGACGTGTTCCGCGCGATCAAGGCGGCGACGCCCGGTCAGTACACCTTCATCCTTCCGGCGACGAAGGAGGTGCCGCGCCAGTTGCTGCACTCGAAGAAGAAGACCGTCGGCGTCCGCATCCCCGACCACGCCGTCGTCCAGGCCCTCCTGGAGGAGCTCGGCGAGCCGCTGCTCTCCAGCACCCTGCTCCTGCCCGACGAGGAGGAGCCGATGACCCAGGGCTGGGAGATCAAGGAACGCCTCGACCACGAGGTGGACATCGTGGTCGACTCCGGCGACTGCGGCACGGAGCCGACCACCGTCCTCGACTTCTCCAGCGGCGAGCTGGAGATCGTACGGCGGGGAGCGGGCGACACCTCCCGCTTCGAGTAACCGGGCAGGGGCGGCGGACCGGTTCAGCGCAACAGGTCCAGCTCCACGGCGACCGTCTTCCCCGGTACGCGCTCCAGCACCACCCACCGGTCCGCCAGCGCCTCGACGAGCACCAGTCCGTACCCGCCGCCGGACCCCGGCGGCGGTTTCACGACCTCCCCGGGGCCCGGCGGCCGACGCTCGCCCCGGGTGTCGCTGACCTCGATCCGGAGCCTGCCGGGCGTCTCCGGGGCTGCGGCGGCCAGGCCCAGCAGCAGTTCGAAGTCCCTTCCCGGTACGCGGCCGTGGGTCGCGGCGTTGGCCGCCAGCTCGGCCACCAGTAGCGCGGCGGTGTCGGACAGGTCAGAGCGGTACGGGATGCCCCAGACGTTCAGCTGATGAACGGCGAGCCTGCGGGCGAGCCGCGCCCCTCGGAGGGTGGAACTGAACCGCTGCACGAACAGCCTCTCGGTGCGCGGCCGGTGGGGGGTGACGGATGCTTCCATGCGGGTCAGCGTGCGCGGCCGGGCCCCGCGGGACCAGCCACAGAACCCGTACGGTAAGTCAGCGTACGGGTACGGAGAGTGGACAGTCTGCGTGACGATGCGTGACCATGGGCGAGTTGCGGACCGGGGACGAGCGCACGGAAGGTGGCCGCACATGGCCGAGGGCACGGGCGGTACGGGCGGTACGGGTGGACTGGCGGGGGCCTGCGGTGAGCCCGAGTCGTCGGACAGTCTCAAGGCGTTCGGGGAAGTGCTCAAGGTCCTGCGCAAACGGGCCGGCCTCACCCAGGAGGAGTTCGCCCCGATGGTGAGCTACTCACTGCCGATGGTCGCCTCGATCGAGCAGGGCCGCCGCTTCCCACCGCCGACGTTCGTGGAGCGGGCCGAGGTCGTGCTCGACGCGATGGGGGTGCTGAGGGCGGCGGCAAAGCATCTGTCGCGACGGCCGGGGCTTGCGAGCTGGTTCCGCCAATGGGCGCGGCTGGAACAGGACGCGATTGCCCTGAACACGTACGAATGCCGGTTGGTGCCCGGTCTGTTGCAGACGGAGGCATACGCGCGGACGCTGTTCACCGAGAAGTTGCCGCCGATGGGCGACGAGCACATCGAGACACAGTTGGCAGCCCGGATGGAACGCCAGGAACTGTTGAGGCAACGCCCCAACACCGCATACAGCTTCATCCTGGAGGAGCACCTGTTGCTGCGCAGGACCGGCGGCGCAGCGGTTGCCGCCGAACTGGTCGAGCACCTATTGGAGCTCGCCACCCTCCGGAACGTCGAAATCCAGGTCATGCCAGTGGTGCAGGAGCGGCATGCTGGGGTGGACGGATCAATGCAGCTTCTTGAGACCCCGGAAAACCGCTGGTTCGGTTACTGCGAGGGTCAGGAGAGCGGCCAGTTCATCTCCGATCCCAAAGTCGTGAGCACGCTCCAAATGCGATATGCCAGGATGCGTTCGCAGGCTCTTTCACTGCAGGATTCCGTGAGCCTGTTGCGGCGGATGCGAGGAGCGTTATGAGCACCACAGAACTGTCCTGGTTCAAGAGCAGCTACAGCGGCAGCTCCGGCGACAGCTGCGTCGAAGTCGCCCTGTCCTGGCACAAGTCCAGCTACAGCAGCGGATCCGGCGACTCCTGCGTCGAGGTCGCCACCTGCCCCACCACCGTCCACATCCGGGACTCCAAGGTCGAAGAGGGCCCCCAACTCGCCCTCTCCCCCGCCTCCTGGACGAACTTCGTCGCCTACGCGGTCCAGGGCTGAGCACGCGGCCGGCAGGGAACCGGCCCCGGACGCGAGGCGCCCGGGGCCGGCGTTCTGGCTACTTCAGGCCGTAGGCCCAGTCGATGGTCTCGACCGTGCGGCTGCCCGCCGTGTCCCACAGCTCGGACCTGATGGACGCGTGACCGTTCGTCTTCGCGAGCTTCGGCTGCTGGGCCGAGACCTGGAAGGAGTCACTGTCCAGCCGCCGTACGTCGGCCGCCTTCCAGGTCTTTCCGCCGTCGTAGCTGAGCGACACCTTCGCGCCGGCCAGCTTCTTCGAGCCGGTCCAGCCGGTGGCGCGGTAGCCGTCGAAGGTGAACGTGTGCTTCTTGCCCGCCTTCACCCGGTTCAGCAGGTCGGTCTTCATGCCGTAGTGCGTGAGGATGGCCGCCATCGGCTGACAGGCAGCAGCCATGTCGACGAAGTCCTTGCATGCCTTCTCGTTCATGCCCTGAGGCGCGTCCGCGGGGAAGGAGTACTCGGTGTGGCTCGTCGAGTCGGCGAAGCCGTCGGCCGCCGCGTAGTTCATGTCCAGGTCCAGCCGGTAGACGGCCTTGTCCTTGATGATCCAGGGAGTGCTGGCGGGCACCTCGACCCCGTTGCGGTAGAACGCCAATCCCTGGGACGACGCCCCCCACTCGATGTAGTGCGCCGGGTCGGAGTCACCCACGTGTCCGGGGAACGGCAGGATGCCGATATCGAGACTGCAGAGGTTGCAGGAGAACTCACGTCCCACGGGCGCGGGGTGGAGTGCGGGCGCGAACCAGTCCTCGGTCACGGGCCGGCCGGGGCGGTAGGTCTCGGTCCGGCCGAACATCAGGGCACCGAACCGGGAGGATCCCACTGCCTGGCGATACTCCTGACCGGACTTCGCGTAGGTGTAGTCGTCCCGTTGGCTGCCCCGCAGAAGGGCTTCCGGCACCCGCACGACGAGCCGCGAGGTCGCGCCGCTCCACACCTGCTGCTGGTAGGCGCTTTCCTGCTCCGTGCCGTAGCCGTGGAAGACGTTCGTGACCTTGGCGAAGTCACCACGCCGTGCCTTGACCGTCAGGTCGGCGGGGATGGTGTTCTCGAAGTCCCACTGCCCGCCGTAGGCGAACTCGGACTCCTTGTCACCGTGAAGCGTCACCCGGACGGGAGACTTGCCCGCCGCGGCGAGCCGGGCGGACAGCCTGGTGCCGTCCTTGTAGTCGAGCACCGCGAGGGGAATGGTCAGGCCCTCGCCGAGTACGGCGTACACCGGGCGGTCGGTGACAGGCGCCCTGAGGATCGCCGCGGCGCCCGCCGCCTCCAGGAGTTCCGCAGCCTCGATGATGTAGTGAGCGTCGTCGTGGACGAGCGCGACCTTGCCCTTGACGTCCGCGCGGGCGATCTCCTCGGGGCTGCCGCTGCCCACGTCAACGAGGGTCAGCTTCCTGTCGCCCTCGAATCGCGCGAACTGTGCGTAGGTGCGTGGTGTGAACGTGAAGCCTCCGCGTCCGGTGACCTCCGCCGTCATCAGCGGGGCCCGCTCCCGGTGGTAGAAGGAGGTCACCAGCTTGCCGGACGTGGGCTTGACGGCTGGGATCGCCCCGAGGTGACCGGAGGTCATGAACGCGTCGCCCTCAAGGGCGATGCCCACGCCGCGGCCGTCGGCGGTGGTCCGCCAGAGTGTGTGCGCGTACCCGGAATTCACACGCGGGCGCTTGTCACCAGGTACGTCGAGCCGGAAATCCGTTGCCTTCGTCGCGTCGACGGTGACCTTGACAGGCTCGTCGGACACCTTCACGTCGGGGAGGCTGAAGAGGTCGTACGCGTCGGAGAAGCCGCCGTAGAACCCCATGTCCCCCGTGCCGATCGCACCGAAGAGAGCATAGGAGCCCTGGGGCACCCGCAGTTTCAGACTGTCCTGGTGGGCGACGGGGAAGGACTCGTAGTAGTCGTTGTCGAGGCCCATGGCGACGATCAGACCGCTGTCCGGGGCGGCGCCGTCGCGGCCCTGGAGACCGACGGTCAGTCCGTAGCTCTCGGTCTCCTTGGTGAAGCCGAGAGCCGAGGTGGCGGTGGCTCCGCCGTCCGTCGTCGCCGTGATCTGCCCCGAGTACGTCGCGGGTTCGAGCAGATTGGGATCGAGCGTGACCGTGACCTTCTTGCTGCCGCCCGCGGCCAGCGTGACGGTGTCCTCACCGAAGGTCAGCGCACCCTCCGCCAGGGTTCCGGTCGCGGTGTGCGCGGAAAGCTTCACCGTGGTGGCGGTGTCGGTCGGGTTGCTCACGGTGAGGGTGCGGGTCAGCTTCTCGTACGGCCGGTCCTTCTGGAACCAGATCATGCCGAAGTCGACCGGGCTCGACAGGTCGACCTTCGCGTCGAGGGAAGCCGCCACGTCCACCCGGCCGTTGCCCTGCTCCTGGACCGTGTAGTCCGCGGACGGCGTGGTGTGGGAGGTGAGTTCGGCCTTGATGCGCGCGCCCGGCCAGTCCGGGTGGCGCTGGGCGAGAATGGCGGCGGCACCGGCGACGTGCGGCGTAGCCATCGACGTACCGCTCGCCGAGGTGTAGTTGGCGTCGACGACGGTGCCCATGGCGGTGCCGGCCGCCCTGGCGGCGACGATGTCGACCCCGGGGGCGGTGATGTCGGGCTTGATGGCCTGGTCCTCGCCGACCGGGCCGCGGCTGGAGAAGTCGGCGAGCGCGTCGGCACGGTCGACCGCACCGACGGTCAGGGCGGAGGGGGCCGCTCCGGGGCTGCCCACGGTGGAGGCACCCGGCCCGGTGTTGCCCGCGGCGACGACGAACAGCGAGTCGCTGGTGGCGCTCAGCCGCTCAAGGGCCTGGGACGTGGGGTCGTCGGCCGTGCCCGCGTCGTCGCCCAGGCTCATGCTGACGATGTCGGCGCCCTGCTCGACCGCCCACTCCATACCGGCGATGACACCGGAGTTGGCGCCGGATCCGCTGTCCGCCAGCACCTTGCCGACGAGGAGCTCCGCCCCGGGCGCGACGCCCTTGAGGCGTCCTCCGGACGCGGCGCCGCTGCCGGCGATGGTCGAGGCGACATGTGTCCCGTGGCCGTGTCCGTCCTGGACGGTGGCGGTGCCCACGAAGCTCTTGGAGCCTACGACGCGGTCCTTGACGTCGGCGTGGTTCAGGTCGATGCCGGTGTCGAGCACGGCGACCTTGGTTCCGGTGCCGTCGAAGCCTGCGGCCCAGGCCTCGGGGGCGTGGATCTGCGGGACGCTCTTGTCGAGGGAGACCTTCGCCGGTGCGTCGTACCAGATCCTGGCGACCCCGGAACCGGCGGCCGCGGCTCGGCCGTTCGCGGACGTACGGGGCGCGGCCGCCTTCCAGAACGAGGCAGCCTCACTCTTGTCGACGTGCAGCGCCGCCATGTCCACCCGGTCCAGGACGAGGCCGCGTTCGCTGCCCGGAAGCCGGTCGGCGCGCTTGCCCAGTGTGGACCGGGACGGTTCGTCGTCGTAGGAGACGATGACGGGCAGCGAGTCGTGCTTGCTGTCCGTCTGGCCGTCCCTGATGAGCTGGGAGACGTTGAAGAGCCTCTGGTCCAGGGTCTTGGCGCCGAGGCCGGAGAAGGCCGACGCGGGATAGACGTGGAGGTCTCCGTCGGGGTCGGTGACCGTCTGGAACGCATTCGGGTTGCCGGGCGCGGGGGTGATGGTGGCGGACTGCCGGCCGTCGGTCGCCGTGCTGACCGAGACCTGGTCGCCGGTGACCAGGGTGACCTGGACGGGCTTCGCCGCCGCCGGCAGAGAGCCGCCCCGCGCTGCGGCGGGCTGGGCCACGGCGGTGGTACCGGAGCCGACCACGGGTATGAGGGCTCCGGTGGCGATCACCGTGGCGACGGCGATCAGCCGTCTGCCACGTCTGCCGCGAGAGGGATTGCGCACGTACGTCTCCTTGGGTGGGGAGGGGAGGAACACCGCACGCCGAACTCCGGTCACGGCAGCCCCGGAAGCTAGGAGATCCGGCCGGATGATCAGCGCAATCGGAGGTTATAGCCCGTCAGGTCCGCTGTTGAGGTTCCTTCGGTGTCGCATATGCGCCACCGGTGAACGACGCGGCTGCCGGAACGGGGATCCGTCATCACCCCCTCAGCCCGGTGCCTCGATCCAGCCGCGGCTCGCCGCGTGCCAGCCCAGTTGCATGCGGGTCGCGACCCCGGCCCGGTCCATGAGGCTGCGGGCCCGGCGCACGACCGTGCGCCGGGCGATCCCCAGGTGGCGGGCGACCGCGTCGTCGGTGAGCCCGCTGAGCAGAAGAGCCAGCAGACGCGTCTCCTCGGGGTTCAGTTCGCCCTCCTGGGCCCCGACTGCGGCACCGGCGGGGTCCAGGGGCACGCTCTCGGCCCAGACTCGTTCGAACAGCTCGATCAGCCCGTCCAGCAGGGGGCCGTTGGCGATGACGACGGAGGCACCGGGCCGCAGTGCCACGTCGGCGGGGGCGGAGAGGACGGCACGCTCACGGTCGACGATCATCATCTTCATCGGAAGCCGGGCAGTGACCCGCGCCTTCTCGCCGGCTTCCAGACACTGATCGATACGGACCATCGCCCCCGGGTACTCGACAGCCCGCTGTCCGTACACGGTCCGGTAGACGACCCCCTCGGCGAGCTGACGCAGCTGGGTGCCGTTGTCCACGGACAGGTACGGCGGCACGTCGAAGTGCAGCACCTCGTGCCGTGCCTGGAGCAGCAGGCTGTCGCGCGGTGACATGACGCGCCCAGGCTGCTGCGGGACCGCGACGGAGGTCACCGCGGTCACCGGCGGGCGGGTGCCGTCCTGTCTCATCGCCCGCCCCTGCCGGACGATTTCGGCCAGAGCCCGGTCAAATCCTTCGAGTGCCGGCCCCATCCGGGCCGCGAGCCGAGGTAGCCCGCCGGACCTCTCGGACACCGGTTCGCTGTGGAGGCGTGCTTCCTCTTCCAACTGCCTTGCCGCCTCCACGTTCGCACCCTCTCCCGCGTTCGGCCGCACGCGGCCCGGCCCCGGTTCCTTGCCGGAGACTATTCCGAATCCTGGGAACATATCCGGCTCCTTGCAATGGGTTACCGACGGGATCGGACGTGATCGATTACACGTTTGGGCAGGCCGTGGCGGTGGCGGCCGGGCTCCGTCCCTTCAACTGGTCGACGTGTCCCCTCACCTGCGCGTGGGAAACCATGCGGTCGCCCGCCCGCCGTCGCCCCCTGGAACGCTCGTGACCCTTCGTCGCGGCACTACGCGCCCCGGCCGGGCCTTCGCCGCCCCTCCCGCGGCACCACACGTGCTGTGTACATAAATCTGACGCACCGATAGATTCCTGGTTGTTCCGGCACCGCACGTCCGAAGGAACCCTCCTCCCACCCCACAGGAGAAGCCCCGTGCGCAGATCCCCTCGTCTGCTGACAGCCGCCACCGCCCTCGCGACCTCCGCCGCCCTCCTCCTTGTGGCATCACCGGCGGGAGCGGCAGCCGCCTGGACGCAGGCCGACAGCGAGAAGTTCAACACCATCTACGCACTCCAGCGCTCCCAGGGCGCCGCCACCGACGGAACCGACTGGTTCTTCTCCTGGAAGTCCGGCCTGTCCAGGGTGAGCATGGACTACTCGAAGACGTACGACACCGACAACAGCGCGATCCCCGACGCCATCGCCGACCAGGGCGGTGACCACATCGGCGACATCGCCCAGTACGCCGGAAAGCTCTACGCGCCCATTGAGGACAAGAACTACGCGCACCCCTGGGTGTGCGAGTACAGCGCGGCCACCCTCGACCACACGGGCGTCTGCCACGCGCTGCCCGTCAACGCCTCGGGCCAGACGCACGCCTCCTGGATAGCCGTCGACCCCGCCAAGGGCCTTGCCTACACCACCGACTTCGACGGCGTGAACACCCTGCGAGTGCTGCGCCTCTCCGACTTCAGCCTGGTGCGGACCGTGCCACTCAGCGCCACTCTCGATGATGTCCAGGGCGGCGACCTGCACGAGGGGCAGCTCTACCTCACCTCGAACGACGGCGACAAGTCCGTCAACCGCGTCGATCCGGTCAGCGGCCAGGTCACTCGCGAGTTCGAGCAGGATCTGGATCTCGTCTCCGAGGCCGAGGGAGTCGTCGTACTGCCACGCCCGGACGGCTCGTTCCTGCACACGCTCGACGTCTCGTGGAACCTCTGGGTCAACTTCCGCAGCTACAAGCGCGGCTGAGCCGCGGGCCCGGCCGCCCGGTTCTCCACGCGCCCCCGCGAGAGCCGCCGTCGGTGGGTATCTCCGGCGGCGGCTCAAGGGGCGGCTCTGTGCGGGTGGGTCAGTGGAAGGTCAGCGAGGCGGAGCCGGGTTCGGCGGAGAACGAGCCGGGGCAGAGGAAGCTGCCGGAGCTCTTCGACGCGGTGAACGCCTGGTTCTGGTAGGCGCGGGTGGAGCCGTCACGGGTCCACGCGACGTTCGTCGCCTTGTAGCTGCAGGTGACGATGGACTGCTTCACCGTGATGTCGATGAGGTCGGACGTCGCGGTGCCCGCCGCGTCGTCGAAGGTGACGGCCGGGTCGTTGTTGAGGGTGGCGCTCGTGCCGCCGGTGCAGCTCAGGCTGCTGTTGATGGTGGCGTGATCGATGGTCAGACCGGCGGGCGGGTCCGCGCTGGCGGTCGCGTCGGTCCAGGTACAGGTGCTGCCCGCGGCCGCGATGCTGCCGTCGACCCGCTGCGAGGCCGCGGGGCCCGCGCTGGCCGCGGCGGACGCGCCCGCGGTGACCGCGAAGGCCACGGCGGTGACGCACAAGAGTTTCGGTGTGAGCCTCATGTCACTCCTTCTTGCCACGCACTTGTGGGGGTGTGGGGTGCAGGCCCGTCCGCGTCCGTGGTGAGGGGGGCGACACGGCTCCGGGCACGCCATGGAAGGTCCCACAGAAACCCACAACTTGCCATGCACGCGTCAAAGCTGACTGGATGATGCCCCTGTCGGCGGGGCGGCGGGGGACTTCACGGTCGAAGAGTGCCCCAACTTCCTCTCTGCCAGGCCACTTGAACGAAACTTCGTCACATACGCGGTTCAGGACTGAGCGCCCGCCTGCCACTTGTCGAACTCCCACGCGGGATGGCTGTCACCGAGGTACGGCAGGCGCTCGTCCCAGTCGGCGGGGGTCAGCGCCGCCGCCGGCCGGACGGTGATGTCGCCCGCGTCATCGATGTCGAAGCCCCAGGAGAAGCCGGCCAGCGGCAGCACGCAGCGCTGCTCACGGTCCAGGGGCGTGTGCGCCAGAAAACTGTGCGCGAGCCAGGCCAGGGGCCGGCGTTCGGCCCGTGACGGGGCGTCGAACAGGGTCGGCTTGTGGCCGAAGAAGGCATACGGGGAAGGCGCGTCCTCGAAGAGGATGAACGGGTCCATGTCGAAACCGGTGCCGCCGGTGGTGTTGTCCGTGGACCGGACGAACTGAACCCAGCCGAACATGGCCCGGTATCCCCTGCCGGGATAGGACACGGTGGAGGTGCAGCACGGAAACCCCTGTGAGGCAGGGTGCTTACCGATCGTCAGCGGATCATCGACCTGCTCAAGGCTCACGGTCACGCTGCCGGTTTCACCGTCGTGGGTGAAGGGAAGGATCATTCCCACACTCTGGCGAGGGCCCGCCGTCGGCTACAAGGGCGAATCAGGTCGCGCCCGGCGGTCGACGTCGGCCACGGCGGCGTAGCGGATGCCGGACCCCGGCGCCGAGACTTTCTAGTCTGGCCGACATGCCAACAGACAACAACGCGTTCACCGTCAGCGACGGCGTCGAGGTGCCCGCTCCCCTCCCCGGCACGCTGTGGACCGTCGGCGCGGTCATCCTCAACGAGGACGGCGCGGCATTCGCGCAGAAGCGAAGCCCCGACCGCCGCCTCTTTCCCGACGCGTGGGACATCGTGGGCGGCCATGTCGAGGCCGGTGAACCGCTTCTGGGCGCGCTGGCCCGGTAGGTCGAGGAGGAGACCGGCTGGCGGCTGCGCCATGTGCGGCGGTCTCTCGGCACCAGCACGTGGACGGGCGACGACGGAGCGGGCCCGCGTCACGAGGCGGACTATCTCGTCGAGGTCGAAGGCGACTTGAGCAGCCCCGCCCTGGAATGGTCCAAGCACTCCGCCTACGACTGGTTCACCCTGGGCGGCCTCGACCGCCTCAAGGAGAACCGCGCGCCCGGAGAGTTCCTGATCCACGACCTGATCGCACGGGCGCTTCGGGACCACCGGGCGGGAAGGTGACGCCCCCTCACCGCCCGTGCTCGGGCTTCCCGCCGCAAGGGCACGCGGGTCCTTGATAGCGTCGCCCCAGCGACTGCGGAACTCTCCCCGCCGGGGTCGCCGCTCTGCCGGGTCGGCGCTGCCACCACGGGACGGCGGGTGCGGGTGGCAGGGGACATTCATGGCAGGGACGAAGAGAGCCAACGCATGAGCCTCGCGCAGTTGCACTACACCTCCGCAACGGCCGGGGACGGACCGGAAAGCGGCGAGGACGCGGAGATACCCGCCCGTTTCAGCGCGGTTGACGCGGCGATACCCGCGTCCGCGCTGACCGAGGCCGGTCCGATCCTGGCGTACGAGCCGCCCGCCGGCACCCCTCGGCAGGTCACGGACAACGCGCTGCGCGCCCTCCCCGAATCACTGAGCTTCAGCGTGCTGTCCGACGGCAGCCATCTGCTGGCCCGCACCGTGCCGGTCCGCACCGCCCAGCTGTCCTCGCTGCGGTTCCACGCCCACGCGGTCCACCTCCCCGCCGGCACCCGGCTGCCGGGCGGAATGCTCCCGATCGCCGCCTGCCGGTCGGCCCGCTGGGCCGCCGCGACACCGGACCGGGTGCCGGCGGTCGATCCCGTCACCACGCTCTCCGTCACCACGGGCCGCACGAGTGAACGCGAGGGGCTCAACGACTTCGCGGTCTCCCGCGGCCCCTGGCTCGCGGGCGTCCTGGCCGATCTGCGCCGGCTGAGCGAGACGGCCGAGCCGCTGAAGGTCGTGCTCGTCGAGCGGCAGAGCGCGGATGTGGCCCGGTGGCTCGCGCTGGCCGCGGCCGTACTGCCCCAGGAGAGCGCGGAGCGGCTGACCTTCACCACGTACGCCCGCCACCCGCACCGGGCCCCGCAGGCCGTCGTCGGTGCGCTGCCGCAGGACACGCACGAGCTGTCCGGTCCCGGGCTCCGGGTGCACACCTGCACCGGTCCGCGCCCGGAGGGGACCGTGGACGACGCCTGGGCGGAGACCGCGGCCCGGATCTGGCGGAGCCGTACGCCGGAGCTGTTCCGGGAGGCGGCCGAGCTGCCCGGGGAGCCGTTCGCCGCCGGGCCGGTGGCCGTGACCGCCCTGTGCGCGGGCATCGCGCTGGGGCCGAACGAGCGGGCCGCCGCCGCCGGCTGGGCCGCGGAGCGGCCCTACGCACTGGACGCGAAGCGGACCCGGCAACTGGTCGACGCGCTGACCGCGGCGGGCGTCGACGACCGCACCGGAGCCGAATTCGACGCCGCGGGGCGGCTGTTCGCCGCACTGGACGGCCGCTCCCCCGCGGCGACCACCGCCCCGCTGGCCGCGATGCTGGTGACAGAGGCGGTACGCGGCGGGAACGGCTCCGTGGAGCTGCCCGGCCGCACGGCCTTCAGCGGTCCGGAGGGCGCGGCCGTCGCCGCGGTGCTGGGCCCGGAGATCCTGACCGAGCTGAGCGGCGCGGGGGTCGGGCTGGACGTGGCCCGGACCGTGCAGTTGCTGCGGGTGGCTCGGCTGCTCGGCATGGACTACGCGGAGCTGCTGCCCGGCGTCGTACGGCGGCTGGCACCCGCCCTCCTCGCGGACCCGCAGGACGCACCGGGCTGGGCACCCGCGCTGCTGGAGCTGATGGACGAGCAGTTCGACGTCCGTACGGCACTGCTCGGCGCACTGGACCGGATCGCGCCGGAGGACCCCGCCGGGGCGGAACGGCTGCTCGGCCGGGTGGCGCTGCCGTTCACCGGTACGCAGCTGCTGCCGCACCTGCGGATGTGCGCGGAGGCGCCCGAGGCCAAGGCGGGCTGCGGCGCCGACCGGATGGGCGCGGTCCAGCGGGTGCTGCGGGCCGCCGGGATGTCGCCGTTCGCGGAGCCGCTGGTGCTGCGGACCGCGGTGGGCCTGGTGTGGGAGGAGAGCGCTCCCACGGTGGGCGAGGCCCGGCTGCTCCTGGAGGCCGCGACATCGGACGCGCACCGGACGGCCGGCACCTGGTCGCACCTGGTCGCCGCGGCGCTGAACGCCCCCGCCGACGACGAGGAGGCGCCCGAGCTCGCCCACGACCTGCTGCGCGGCTTCCCGCAGGAGATCGGGGGCCGGGCGCGCGCAGCCCTGCTCCTTCTGGAGTTCGCCCGCGAGCTGCGGTCCGGGTCCGCGGAGCCGGACTGGGCGGAGCGGGTCCGCGCCCTGCGGCCGGGCGCGGAGCCGGTGGAGCCGGGGGTGCTCGGCCACGCGTTCGGCGCCCTGGCAGCCCGGCTGCTCGCCCCGGACGGGCCGGAGGCCGAGCTGTACGCCCTCGCGCACAGCGGCGACGCGGATCTCATCGCCGCGTACGACCGGGCCGCGCACGGCCCCGACGTGGGGGCCAGGCTGGCGGCCGACCCCGGCTACGCGGCCGGCTGCTTCGCCGTGTGGACGGCCCACCCGCACGCGGGGGCGGAATGGAGCCGGACCACCGCCGCCCTGCTGGAGGAGGTGCTGCGCCCCGCGGTGCGCGCGCTGCCCGCCGAGGGGGTGGCGGCCGTCGAGGAGGCCGTCGGGCGCTCCGGCAGCAGCGGCCGGGCGGAGGCCTTCCGGGACTGGAACCGCCGGAGCCAGGGCACCCTGGGCCGGCTGGGCAGGCGGCTCGCGGGCCGCGTCCGGCGCGGCTGAACCGGCACCCCCCGCCCCGTTCCGCGCCCGCGTGTGTCGCGGGTCGTGCGCGCCGCCGGGTACCTTGGTGCTTACCGATCTCGTGGGCCTCCTGGCGGGCTGCGTGAACCCCCAGGAGGAACAAGATGACGACGAACCGCGGGCGCAAGGACGTGATCCGGGACCGGATGGCCGCGACCGGTGAGTCGTACAACGTGGCCGCCCGCAATCTCAAGGCGATGAAGGACATGGGCGCCACGCGTGAGGCCGTCCTCGTCCAGCGCTGGCGCCCCGCCGAGTCCCTCGACCTGCCGTGCCCGTGCGGCGGTACGTGCGAGCCGGGCGAGACGTGCGAGCGGTGCCACGCCCGGCACCGGCACGTGGCGCGGTACCCGGGAAGCGCCACGGAGGTGGAGACCTGGGTCGACCGGTACGAGTGCACCGGCTGCCCGGCCTCGTACACACTGCTCGTCGAGCTGCCGGGGCGGCCCTGGGGCGTGGCGGAGACGGTGATCCAGGGCGGTTCGGCCGAGGAGGTCGTGCGGGCCCGGGTCTTCCCCGGTGTGGTGCACCCGCTGCTGAAGCCCGAGACGCCGGAGGAGGACTGACGCGGGCGCGTCAGTCCTCCTCGTGGCGGGGCCCCGGCGTCAGGCGTCGGGGGTCAGCCGCAGTGAGATCGAGTTGATGCAGTACCGCTGGTCCGTCGGGGTCGGGTAGCCCTCGCCCTCGAAGACGTGGCCCAGGTGCGAGCCGCAGCGGGCGCAGCGGACCTCGGTGCGGACCATGCCGTGGGCGCGGTCCTGGACGAGTTCGACCGCGTCGGTGTCCTTCGGGTCGTAGAAGGACGGCCAGCCGCAGTGCGACTCGAATTTGGTGTCGGAGCGGAACAGCTCCGCGTCACAGGCGCGGCAGGAGTAGACACCCGTCGTCCTGGTGTCGGTGTACTCGCCGACGAAGGCGGGCTCGGTGCCGGCCTGGCGCAGCACCGCGTACTCGGCGGGGGACAGCTCCGCCCGCCACTCCTCGTCCGGCTTGTCGATGTCGTACGGCACGGTGGCTCCCTCAGCTCGACAGGTGGTCCAGGATCTGCGGGCCGAGGTCCGTGACATCGCCCGCCCCCATGGTGAGAACGAGATCGCCGGGCTTCGCCATTCCCGCGACGGCCCCGGGGACCGCCGCCTTGTCGTGGACGGCGGTGACATCGGCGCCCGCGGCCCGTGCGGCGTCGATGATCAGGGTGCTGGTGACGCCGGGGATCGGGTCCTCGCGGGCCGGGTAGATGTCCAGCACCACGGAGGCGTCGGCCAGCGCGAGGGCCTGGCCCATCTCGGTGCCGAGCTCCTGGGTGCGGGAGAAGAGGTGGGGCTGGAAGACGACCAGGAGGCGGGCGTCGGAGGCGGCGCCGCGCATCGCTTCGAGGTCGGCGGTCATCTCGGTGGGGTGGTGCGCGTAGCTGTCGATGACCTGGACGCCGGCCGCCTCGCCCTTGAGCTGGAGGCGGCGCTTGACCCCGGTGTACTTGCCGAGGGCCGAGGCCAGGTTGTGCGCCGGGATGCCGAGGGCGACGCCGGCGGCGAGGGCGGCCACCGCGTTGAGCGCGTAGTGGCGGCCGGGGACGGAGACGGTGAAGGTGAGGTACTTCCCGTTGAGGACGACCGTGACCTCGCTGGTCAGGCCGCGCTGGGTGATCTTGTGGACACGTACGTCGGCGTCCGCGGCCTCGCCGTAGGTGACGACCTTGAGCGCGGACTGGTCGCGCACCCGGCGGGTCAGCTCGACGGCGCCGGACTGGTCGGCGGAGACGACCAGGGTGCCGTCGGGGACGACCTTGCCGACGAAGGTCTCGAAGGAGTCGTAGATCTCGTCCATCGAGGCGTAGTTCGCGTGGTGGTCCAGCTCGACGTTGAGGACGATCGCGACCTCGGGGTCGTACTTCTGGAAGCTGCGGTCGCTCTCGTCGGCCTCGGCGACGAAGATCGCGCCCTCGCCGTGTGTGGCGTTGGTGCCGGGTCCCGCCAGGTCGCCGCCGATCGCGTACGAGGGGTCGAGGCCCAGTTCGGTCAGGGCGACGGCCAGCATCGACGTGGTGGTCGTCTTGCCGTGGGTGCCCGCGACGGCGATGGCCCGCAGCCCCTCCATCAGCGAGGCGAGCGCGTCGGAGCGGTGCACGACGGGGATCGAGAGATCACCGGCGCGCACCAGCTCCGGGTTGTCGGCGCGGATGGCACTGGAGACGACCACACAGGTGGCGTCGTCCGCCAGATGCCCGGCGGCGTGCCCGATGTGGACGGTCGCCCCCAGCGTGCGCAGGGCCTCCGCGGTGGCGGACTCCTTGGAGTCGCTGCCCGCGACCTTCGCGCCGCGCCTGGTGAGGATCTTCGCGATGCCCGACATTCCGGCGCCGCCGATGCCGATGAAGTGCGGCCGTTCCATGGCGGCAGGAATACCGGGTGCCATGCGTGTGTCTCCCAGGGTCGGTACGGGTGGGGCCTCCCAGCCTATTCGCTGTGCGCGAAGAGCTTGAGCACCGGTACGCCGACCTTGTGCCGGGCCCGGGACGCCCAGTCGCGGTGGAAGAACTCCTCGACGTAGTGCGGCGCGGTCAGCACGATGACCTCGTCCGCTTCCGAGTCCTGGACCACGGAGGTGAGCTTGTCCAGGGGGTGGGTCTCGATCACCTGCCCGACGGCCTCGGAGCCCGACTGCCGCAGGGCCTCCAGGGACACTTCGAGGGCGAGTTCGGCGGAGGCCCTGGCGTTCTTGCCCTCCGGTTCCTCGCTCTCACGGGCCGCTTCCTTCAGTTCGCCCATCGCCAGGTCGTCGATGGCCCGCAACAGCACATCCGCCTGGTCGCCACGTGGCTGCATCAGCACGACGAAGGAGATCTGCTCCTCCCCGTGCAGGGTGGTGACGAACTCGACGTCCTCGGAAGTGAGGGCCTTCTCGATCATCAAAACGCTGGTGAACACCACAGGCGCCCTTCTGCTTCAGTGACCGTCGCCGGCCACTGCTGAAACCATCCTTCCCCGTGCTCGCACGGGGTCCGCGTTCCATTCTGCCCACCGAACGCTAACCGGAACGACATATTCCGCTGATTGTCAGATTCGACGGTATCGAGAGAAGAGAAACCCGGCCTCCTCCAGCACCGCCGCAAGGGCGAATCGTTCCGGCACCGCCACCGACGGACCGCCCGCGATCCGCTGGGCGTCCCCGGCCGTCAGCATCGGCGCCAGCGTCAGACACATCTCGTCCAGCACGCCCGCCGCGACGAACTGACCGAGCAGCCGGGGCCCGCCCTCCGTCAGCAGCCGCTTGAGCCCCCGGTCGGCCAGCTCCCGTACGGCTCTGGCGGGGTCCACCCGGGACCCCTCCCCCGCGATCACCACCTCCGCACCCGCCGCGCGGGCCGCCGCGATCCGGTCCGGGGGCGCGCCCGCGCCGGTCAGCACCAGCGTCGGGACCAGCGGCGAGACGAAGAGCGGCAGCGAGAAGTCCAGGTCCAGACTGCCACTCACCACGGCGACCGCCGGGGCGGGCCCCTGGCCGGCCGCCGCCCGCCGGGCCGCGAAGGCCTCCCTGGCGCGGGCGGGCCGGTAACCCTCCAGCCGTACCGTCTGCGCGCCCGCGATCACCACGTCCGCGAGACCCCGCAGCGTGCCGAAGATCCGCATGTCGCTCGCGCAGGAGATCGGCTGCGAGCGGCCGTCGTGCTGGGCGGCCCCGTCGAGCGTCGACACCATGTTGGCGCGCAGCCAGGAGCCGTCCGTGTCGGGGTAGGCGTAGGCGTCGGCGAGAGCGTCGAGGCTCCACTCACCTCGGTCGTCGGCCGCTGTCAGGTCGGTCACAGGGAACAGGCGTCGCATGTTCCGCAGTCTGGCACGGCCTAAGCTGGGGAGTTGTGTCGTCCTTCACTGCCGTGCCGGGGCCCGGCCCCATAGCCGAAACGGCCCCGCTGTCCCTGTGCGCCCTCGAACCGCGCGTCCCCGCCGACCGGCTGGTCGCCGAGATGGTGCCGCCGCCGCGCTTCGACTCGGTGCGCTTCGATACGTACGTCCCCGACCCCAACCAGCCGAGCCAGACCGAGGCCGTCAAGGTCCTCGGTGACTTCGCCGCCGGGCTCGGCGGGGCGCACGCCAGCGGTGAGCGGAAGCGCAAGTGGTTCGGCAAGAAGGCCGAGCCGCCCCGCGCGCCGCGCGGTGTCTACCTCGACGGCGGCTACGGGGTCGGCAAGACCCATCTGCTCGCCTCGCTCTGGCACGCCACGCCCGCCGCGCCCTCCCTGAAGGCCTTCGGCACCTTCGTCGAGCTGACCAACCTGGTGGGCGCGCTCGGCTTCCAGCAGACCGTACGCACGCTGAGCGGGCACCGGCTGCTGTGCATCGACGAGTTCGAGCTCGACGACCCGGGCGACACGGTGCTGGTCTCCTCGCTGCTGAGCCGGCTGGTCGAGGCGGGGGTGGCGCTCGCCGCGACCTCCAACACGCTGCCGGGCAAGCTCGGCGAGGGCCGGTTCGCCTCGGCCGACTTCCTGCGGGAGATCCAGGGGCTGTCCGCGCACTTCCGCCCGCTGCGCATCGACGGCGAGGACTACCGGCACCGCGGTCTGCCCGACGCCCCGCCGCCGTTCTCCGAGGAGCAGGTCACCCGGGCCGCGTACGCGACCGAGGGCGCCAGTCTCGACGACTTCCCCGCGCTGCTCGACCATCTGGCGCGGGTCCATCCGAGCCGGTACGGGGCGCTGACGGACGGTCTGCGGGCCGTGTGCCTCACCGAGGTACAGCCGGTGCCGGACCAGTCGACCGCGCTGCGGCTCGTGGTGCTCGCGGACCGGCTGTACGACCGGGAGGTCCCGGTCCTCGCCTCCGGGCTGCCGTTCGACCGGCTGTTCAGCGAGGAGATGCTGAACGGCGGGTACCGGAAGAAGTACTTCCGGGCAATCTCGCGGCTGACGGCACTGGCGCGTGACGCAAAGGAACTGGTGGGGCAGTAGGTTCGGGGGCGTGACACCGGCCGGGCACGACGGAGTGCCCCGCCACTCCCGTACAACCGCGCATTCCGTTTGAAGGGATCCAGCATGGCTACCACGCGTCAGGCGCACACGGTCTGGGAAGGCAACCTGATCGAGGGCAAGGGCGTCGTCACCCTCGATTCCTCGGGGATCGGGGAGTACCCGGTCTCCTGGCCCTCCCGCGCGGAGAAGGCGAACGGCAAGACCAGCCCGGAGGAGCTCATCGCCGCGGCCCACTCGAGCTGCTTCTCGATGGCGCTCTCCAACGGTCTGGCCACGGCCGGCACCCCGCCCACCCGGCTGAACACCCAGGCCGAGGTCACCTTCCAGCCGGGTACCGGTATCACCGGTATCCACCTCACCGTCGAGGGCGAGGTGCCCGGTCTCGACGAGGCGGGCTTCGTCAAGGCGGCCGAGGACGCGAAGGCGAACTGCCCGGTCAGCCAGGCTCTGACGGGCACGACGATCACGCTCACCGCGTCGCTCGCCTGAGCCGCCCGCCGGGCCGCGCACGGCCCGGGGCACGTATGAGACACAGATGAGGCCGGTGGCCCGCATGGTTTCCGCGCGGTATTGCGCGTGGTACACACGTGCGGGTCACTGCTCCTGTCCCCCACAGGAAGTTGCCTCATGTCATCCGCAGCAGCACCACAGCCCGCGACACGACGTCAGGTCCTGGCAGGCACCGGCGCCGCCGTCGCCTCGGTCGCCTTCGCCGGGGTGTTCACCGAACTCTTCGCGGGTACCGCCGCCGCCCACGGGCACGGCGGCTACGGCCCGCTGGTGCCCGATCCCGACGGACTGCTCGATCTGCCGGAGGGTTTCCGCTACCGGGTGCTGTCCCGCGAGGGAGACCCGCTCCGCTCCGGCGAGGGCCCGGTCCCCAGCCACTGCGACGGCATGGCCGCGTTCGCGGGCCGCCGCGGACACGTCCGGCTGGTGCGCAACCACGAGAACCGCGTCGACGCGGCGCTCGCCGTCCCGACCGTCGAGGGCCTCACCTACGACCCGATGGGCAAGGGCGGCTGCACGGCCCTGGAGCTCGACGGCGAGAACCGCGTACGCGGCGAACGCGTCGCCATCGCCGGTACCGCGGTCAACTGCGCGGGCGGGCGAACCCCTTGGGACACCTGGCTGACCTGCGAGGAGACCGAGGACAGGGCCGGCACCAACGGCTACACCAAGGACCACGGCTACATCTTCGAGGTGGACGGCGCCGACCCGCGCCGCACCGGAGCCGTGCCGCTGACCGCGATGGGCCGCTTCCAGCACGAGGCCATCGCGATCGACCCGCACAACGGCATCGTGTACGAGACCGAGGACGCGTTCGACAAGCCCTTCGGGCTCTTCTACCGCTTCCTGCCGGAGAAGCCGCTCGGCGGCACCGGCTCGCTCCGGGCCGGCGGACAGCTGGAGGCCATGCGGGTGCCGGGCGTCCCCGACCTCTCCGCGGTCCAGGAGACCGGGACGGGCTTCGAGGGCATCGAGTGGGTCCCCGTACCGGATCCGCAGGCCGCCGGGACCCCCGTCCGGTTCCAGGACTTCGGGCCGCGGGGGATCACCCACGGCCAGAAGCTGGAGGGCTGTTACTGGGGCGGGTCGTGCGTCTACTTCGTCTCCAGCTTCGCGCACAGCTCCGAGGGATCGGCGGCCGACCACTTCGGCCAGGTCTGGCGGTACGAGCCGCGGCGGCGCCGGCTGACGCTGGTCATCGTCTTCGGACCCGGCACGGACATCCAGCTGCCCGGCGAGTCCCCGGACAACATCTGTCTGGCCTCCGACGGCGGTCTGATGGTGTGCGAGGACGGCGGCGGCGCCCAGCACGTGTTCGGCCTGACCAGGCGGGGTGAGGTGTACGCGATGGCACGCGGCCGGCAGAACATCGGAACGCCCGAGAAGCCGGAGTGGGGCGAGTTCGCCGGGGTCACGTTCGCCCCGGACCGGCGGACGATGTTCATGAACTGCTACACGCCCGGGACGACGTTCGCGGTGACGGGGCCGTGGCACTGAGCCGCTGAGGCCGCCGCCCCGGACGGCGGGTGGCCGCATCCACCCGCCGTCCGGGGGCCGCCGCACGGCGCAGGAGCGCCGCAGGGCAATCAGTGACGGTTGATCAGCTATTTTCCGATAATGACAACTTACGTACGGAAAATGACGACCCTGACCGTTCTGGGCGTGGTGCTCGGAGGCGCACTCGCCGCCTGCGGAAGCTCCGGGGCCTCCGGTGGCACGGGTGGCGCCGGAGGCCCCGCGGGCTCCTCCGGCGACAGACCCGCGGCCGCCTCCGCGACTCCCTCCGGAGCCGCGTCGAGCGCGTCCCCCGCCGCGAGCAGGCCGCCCCACATGGCCCCGGGCCCCGTCGGCCCGGCCCGCGTCCTCACTCGCGGGCCGAAGGGCGCCGACAAGGTCGTCGCGCTCACCTTCGACGCCGACATGACGGCCGACGAGGGGCCGCGCGCGGCCGGGGGCGAGCGCTTCGACAACCCGCAGCTGATCGCCCTGCTGCGCCGGCTGAAGGTGCCCGCGACGGTCTTCATGACCGGCCGCTGGGCCGAGGAGTACCCCTCGCAGGCCCGCTCCATCGGCACGGACCCGCTCTTCGAGATCGCCAACCACTCGTACAGCCACTACGCCTTCACGTCGCCCTGCTACGGGCTGCCGACCCTGGGGAAGGAAGCGATCCGCGGCGAGGTGGAGCGGGCCTTCGGCGCGATCCGGAAGACCGGCGCCCGCAACGTGGTGCCGTACTTCCGCTTCCCCGGCGGCTGCTACGACGACGCCTCGCTGCGCGCGCTCGCGGCGGAGAAGGTGACGGCGGTGCAGTGGGACGTCGTCAGCGGCGACGCCTTCGCGACGGACGCGGACGCGGTGGCGGAGCAGACGCTCGACGGGGTGAAGCCCGGTTCGCTGGTCGTCATGCACTGCACCCGCAGCGCGGCGCCCGTCACCGATCAGGCGGTCGGCCAGGTGGTGCCGGAGCTGCGGAAGCGCGGCTACCGCTTCGTGAAGGTGTCCGACCTGGTGCGCGGCTGAGCACCGCTCGGGCCCGACGCGTCAGCCCGAGCAGGCCGAGCGCTGGGCCTCCTGCCATTCACAGACCGGGCAGAGCGTGCTCCCCTTGACCGATTCCGGGTACTCGGTCGGCTTCCGGCACAGCACGCACTCCGCGAACGGGGGCCCGGAGTCCGACTGGTCCACGCTCTCGTTCACACCTTCACGCACTCCCTGGTCCATGGGTACGAGCCTACTCAGCCGCGTACGGACGTGAGCTTGCAGGCGAGCGCGACGGTGCAGCACCGGCCGGGTGCAGCACCGGCCGGTGGCCCCCTCGATCCGGACGAGGGCTCGCGCGGACAGGCCGAGGTCGACCCCGCGCGGCACCCATGGTCCGGCGAGGCCGTACCGCCGGCCCACTCCCCGCAGCCGCAGGACGTCCGTACTCAGTTGGCGGACGCCTTCTCGGGCTTGACCTCGCTGGGACGTACGATCACGAACCCCTCGCCGTCCAGCCGCAGTTGGACGGCCTCGCCCGAACCGCCGCGCAGCATCGAGCCGACGCTCTGCGAGCGGTGCAGCGACGTGGTGAGGTGGGCGCTCCAGCCGACGACCGCGTCCGTGTCGACGCACACCGGCTGCTGCGGCGTGACGGGGATCACGATGGGGTTCCCCTCGCACATCAGGCCGAGCTTCCCGTACCCGGTGAAGACGCTGTTGAAGAGGCCGCCGCCGGTCATCCCGGCGCCCTTCACGGTCTTGATCTCGTAGGCGAGCGTGGAGTCGAAGCACAGGACGTTGCGGCCGTTGATGGTGAGGACGTCGCCCTGCTCCATCTCCACGATGAAGCAGTTGGCCGCCTCGTGCGCGAACCACGCCTCGCCCTGCCCGCGCACCGCCATCAGCGGCAGGCCCTCGCCGGTGACGGCACGCTTGAGCAGTCCGCCGAGCCCCTGGCCCTTGCGCTCGAACTGGAGATCGCCCCGGAAGGCGATCATCGATCCCTGGCGTGCGTGCATCTCGCCGCTGACCGCGTACTTGATCGATTTGGTGTTCTGCAGGGTCATTCCGGGGGCGGTTGCCTGCTCCGCCATGTGCTCGCTGGAGAATAGATCGCTCTTCATGCGGTGCATCCTCACCCGGAGGGATTCATTCCGCCAAGAGCCGGTTTCCGGGCGGCTGGCAGACTGGACGGGTGAGCAGCAACGACACCCCCGCGTCCCCGTCCGAGACCGCCGGCCTGCCTGCGGACAGCCCCTTCCGTCCCGAGCGGACGAACCGGGACGAAGCACAGCAGTACGTGCTCCCGCTGGTGGTCCACATCGAGAAGGCGGCTCCCCCGGCCCGCACCGACGCGCTGCGCACGGCCGCCCGCGCGGTGCTGGTGATGCTCTCCGACGAGCGGTCGCTCGGCGAGGGCGAGTGGGCGCAGGCGATGCGGGACTGGCAGGACGCCCGGATCCGCAAGGTGGTGCGGCGGGCGCGCGGCGCGGAGTGGCGCAAGGCCTGCGCACTGCCCGGGATCACGGTCACGGGCGAGAGCGCCGAGGTCCGGGTCTTCCCGCCGGTGCCGCTGGACGGCTGGCCCAAGGAGCTGGCCAAGCTCCAGGTCTCGGGGACGGAGCTGGACGACCCCGAGCCGCCTGCCGCGCCCGACCCCACCGGGCCGGTCCTCTGGCTGAACCCGGAGCTCGACATGTCCGCGGGCAAGGAGATGGCACAGGTCGGGCACGGGGCACAGCTCGCCTGGTGGGAGCTGTCGGAGCCGGAGCGCGCGGCATGGCGCGAGGCGGGTTTCCCGCTCTCCGTCGCCACCGCGGGGGCGGACCGCTGGCGGGAACTCACGGTGAGCGGAATGCCGGTGGTGGAGGATGCCGGATTCACCGAGATCGCCCCCGGGAAGACCGTGGTGGCCGAGGGCGCCCACCGCGTCGGTTCCCTTCCGCCCCTGCGACAGCCGTAGCGCGGGTTCCGCCTCCGTCCCGTTCCCCATCGGCTGAGCGGCACCGGGGGGGTAGCCCCCGCCGGAACGGGCGGCCAGCAGGATCGCGCCGTGCGGCCTCCACCGGAAATGCTGGGCCCGGCACACCGTGCTGGTTTCCCACTATTCCGTAGGAGTTGGCTCGTGCGTACGCAGGCATGGAAAAGGTCTCGTTCTTCCGGGCGGCCGCGGGGCGGTCGGAGCAGAGCCGTGCCGGCCGCCGCCGCGCTGACCGTGGGCGTCATGGCGATGGGTTTCCTGGTGCCGCCCGCGGCCTCCGCCGCCGCCCGGCCGGTCACCGTCCAGCAGGGGCTGGACGCGCTGGTGCGCGCGGACGGCATGCCCGCCGCGCTGGCGAGTGTCAAGGGCCGCGAGGGCCGCACCCGTACCTACACAGCGGGGGTCGGCGACCTGGCCACCGGCTCGAAGGTCCCCGACGACGGGCAGGTGCGGATCGGCAGCAACACCAAGGTGTTCACCTCCGTGGTCGTGCTGCAACTGGTCGGTGAGGGGAGGATCCGCCTCGACGCCCCGGTCGACACCTATCTGCCGGGCCTGGTGCGCGGGGAGGGGATCGACGGACGCCGCATCACCGTCCGTCAGCTCCTGCAGCACACCAGCGGACTTCCCAACTACACCGACTACGACCTCCAGCCGCGGGACTTCGACCCCCGCGAGCTCGTCGACATCGCGCTCCGGCACGAGGCGCACTTCGCGCCCGGGACGGAGTGGGAGTACAGCAACACGAACTACGTGCTGGCCGGCCTGATCGTCCAGAAGGTCACCGGCCGGCCCCTGGCCGAGGAGCTGGACCGGCGCGTCATCACCCGCGTCGGGCTGCGCCACACCTACTTCCCCGCCCGCGGTGAGACGACCATCCGGGAACCCCACCCCAAGGGCTACGACAGGGACTCGGCAGCCGCGCCCCTGAGCGACGTCACGGAGATGGACTCCTCCTGGGCCTGGGCGGCAGGTCAGATGATCTCCACCAACTCCGACCTCAACCGGTTCTTCACCGCGCTCCTGACCGGCCGCCTCCTCCCGGCGGCCCAGCTCGCCCAGATGCGCACCACCGTCCCCGCCGAGTACTTCGGCTCCGGCGCCCGCTACGGACTGGGGCTCGTCCGCATGCCGCTGTCGTGCGGCGGGGTCTACTGGGGTCACGGCGGCAGTTTCCCGGGATACGAGACCCGGGGCGGGGTCACCGCCGACGGCCGCGCCGCCCATGTCGCGGTGACCGTCCAGCCGACCGATCCGACCGCCATGAAGCGGGTCGAGGGTGTCGTGGACACGGCCTTGTGCGCTGACCGCACCGCCTCGCACGCCCGGTGACCCGGCCCTGCGTCTGCCGCGAGCCGGGACGGCGTGCGGCGGACGCAGGGAACCTCAAATCAACCTCTGAACGTCCCCCTCTTCGGATTCACCGCCGTGTGCCGGGGCCATGACCCCTGCACGGAGTGGGACGAGGGGGACTCGATGAAGCTGGGTATCGGTATCGGCTGGCGGCCGGAGATCGCCGACGCGGTGGAGGCACTGCCGGGGATCGACTGGGTGGAGGCGGTGGCGGAGAACCTCTGCGACGACCACCTGCCCGCCTCCCTGACGCGGCTGAGGGAGCGTGGCGTCACCGTGGTGCCGCACGGCGTCTCGCTCGGGCTCGGCGGGGCCGACCGCCCCGACCCCGGCCGGCTCGCCGGCCTCGCGGCGCGGGCCGCGCTGCTGGGCACGCCGCTGGTGACCGAGCACATCGCGTTCGTACGGGCGGGAGGGCCGCGCACCGCGTCGCCCGCGCTGGAGGCGGGGCACCTGCTGCCCGTGCCGCGCACCTGGGCCGCGCTGGACGTGCTGTGCGAGAACGTGCGGATCGCGCAGGACTCGCTTCCTGTGCCGCTGGCCCTGGAGAACATCGCGGCACTGATCTCCTGGCCGGACGAGGAGCTGACCGAGGGGCAGTTCCTGGCCGAGCTGGTCGAGCGCACCGGGGTCCGGCTGCTCATCGACGTGGCCAACCTGCACACCAACCACGTCAACCGGGGCGAGGACCCGTCCAGGGCCCTGGACGAACTGCCGGTGGAGGCCATCGCGTACGTGCACGTGGCGGGCGGCGTCGAGAAGGACGGCGTCTGGCACGACACGCACGCCCACCCGGTCACCGAACCGGTCCTCGCCGTCCTGGCCGAACTGCGCTCCCGGGTCAGCCCGCCCGGGGTCCTGCTGGAACGCGACGACGACTTCCCGCCGGCCGCCGAGCTGGCGGGCGAGCTGGACACGATCCGCGCCACACTCGACGCGGGCCGGGGCCGTGCGACGCGGCCGGTGCCCCGGGAAGCGCCCCCGCGCGCCGAACCGCCCGAAGGCACCGGGCGGACCGGAGGACCGGTGGACACCGACGCCGTCCGCGACCGGGTCGCGATGGCGCAGACCTCGCTGCTCTCCGCCCTGGTCGCCGGCACCCCCGTCCCGGAGGGCTTCGACCACCGCCGGCTCGGCATCCAGAGCCGGGCGCTGGCCGCCAAGCGCGCCGACGTCGTCGCCAAGGTGGCACCCGAGCTCCCGCAGATCCTGGGGCAGGCCTACCGGGGAGCGTTCCTCGCGTACGCCAAGGCCCGCCCGATGTCGGCCGGTTACCGGCGCGACGCGCTGGACTTCGCCGAGCAGCTGCTCGTCGCGGGCCGCCCCGAGGACAGCGCGGCCCGCCGCCGGCTGACCCACTGGTGGCAGGACCGGGCCGCTCCGCGTCCGCCGCGCCGCACCACCCGGCTGGCGCGGGCCGCCCGATCCGTACTCGCGGGAAGGTGACCGGGATGAACGCCCTGGCCCTGCTGCTGACCATCGCCGTCGCGGTCTCCTCGACGCTGCTGATCACGGCGGCCCGCCGTGCGGGGCGCGGGCCGGGCGGCCCCGTCCACGACCTCTTCGAGGTGGCCTTCCTGAACGGCGGGCCCGGCCGGGTCGTGGACGCGGCGCTCGCCGCGATGCAGGCGGACGGCCGGCTGGTCATCGGCGGGCCCGGCATCGTCGCGGTCCAACGGCCGGACGCCCACGACCCGGTGGAGCGGGTCGTGCTCCAGGAGCAGGCCGCGGCCTCGAACGGTGCGCTGTCCACCCTGCGGGCGGCGGCGATGCGCCATGCCGCGGTGCAGGAGATCGGCGACGGGCTGGCGTCACGCGGTCTGCTGGCCGCGCCCGGGGCGAACCGGACCCGAGTCCGCCGGGGCATGGCGCAGGGGCTGCTCTGCCTGCTGGGAGTCCCGGTCGCCGTCGCCCTGACCATCCATCAGTTCATGGCGGACGACTACGGCACCGCGTCGGCCTTCCCGTTCTTCCCGAAGGTGTTCCCGGCGCTTCTCGCCGGGGCCGTCATCGGTTTCGTCTGCGCGGCCGGCGCCCGCGCCCGGGTCACCAAGGCGGGCCGCAGAGCCGCCGCGGAATACCGCACCGCCAACGCGTCGCGGACCGATCCGGCCCATCTGGTGGCGGTCTTCGGGCCGCGGGCCCTGCCCGATCCCGAGCTGCGGAGGCATCTGTTCATGGCGTCCCGGACGAGGCCGGCCCTGCCGTCCACGTCGTCGCACCACTCCTCGGGCTCCTCAGACGCGTTGCTCATGGCGGCGGTGTGGTGTGCCGGTACGGCCCCGGGCGGTGGCGGGTGCGGCAGCTCGTCCGGGCACCACGGCGGGGGTGGCGGCTGCGGGTCCGGGTCCGGGTCGGGGTCCAGTTGCGGTTCGGGCTCCGGGTCGAGCTGCGGATCGTCCGGATCGAGCTGCGGCTCGGGGTCCAGCTGCGGCGGCGGGTCGAGCTGCGGATCATCCGGGTCGAGCTGCGGCAGCAGCTCATGAGCCGTGCCCGGGAGTCCGTCGGGCGGAGACACGTCGGCGGGGCGTGGGGCCGGGTGACCGGCCCGTAGAACGACAACGGTGCGGCGCGCAGGCTGCGCGCCGCACCAGGAGCCGAACCCGGTGTCGCTGGAACGGCGGCCGGCACACAGTGCCGCGGTGCCCGCCGTCTGATCTTCCGGGTTGGGGTGGTCTGAACCCGCTCGCTACGCGAGTCCGGCCACCAGGTCTGCGACCGACTTGCGCCGGCCGGTGAAGAAGGGAACCTCCTCGCGGACGTGCATCCGCGCCTCGGAGGCCCGCAGGTGACGCATCAGGTCGACGATGCGGTGCAGTTCGTCGGCCTCGAAGGCCAGCACCCATTCGTAGTCGCCGAGGGAGAAGGAGGCGACGGTGTTGGCGCGCACGTCGGGGAAGCCGCGGGCCATCTTGCCGTGGTCGGCGAGCATCCGGCGACGGTCCTCGTCGGGCAGCAGGTACCAGTCGTAGGAGCGCACGAAGGGGTACACGCTGATGAAGTCGCGCGGCGTCTCGTCGGCGAGGAACGCCGGGACGTGCGACTTGTTGAACTCGGCGGGGCGGTGCAGCGCCATGTTCGACCAAACCGGGTCGAGGCCCCTGCCCAGCCGGGTGCGCCGGAAGAGGTTGTACGCCTCCTGGAGGGCCTCCGCCGTCTCGGCGTGCCACCAGATCATGAGGTCGGCGTCGGCGCGCAGCCCGGAGACGTCGTACGTGCCGCGGACGGTGACGTCCTTGATCGCGAGCTGGTCGAACAGCTCCTGGACCTCGTCGGAGTACAGGACACGGTCCGTGTCGGCGGGCAGCACGTCGCGAAGCTTGAAGACGGACCACAGCGTGTAGCGGACGACGTCGTTGAGGTCCTTCGCCTTCTTGCCGGCGTTGGGGCCCTTGCTTGATGTCACAGTCTCAGGAGCGCTCATACGGCTATTGTCCCGCCTCGCTCCCTGTGCCCTGAACCAGGGTGGGAGTGGCGATGATCTCCCCCGCGATCTTCCCCGTGCCCGCGCCGCTGTCACCCGTGCCCGCGCCGCTCTCCCCGGCGACGTCGCGGACGATCTCGTCCGCGGCCCGGTGGGCGCTCGCGATGCAGGCGGGGATGCCGACCCCGTCGTAGACCGCGCCGCAGACCCGCAGCGCGGGCAGCTTGGCGACCTCCTCGCGGATCCGGGCGACCCGGCCGAGGTGGCCGACGGGGTACTGGGGCAGTCCGCCGATCCACCGGGTGACCTCGGTGGCGACGGGCTCGGCGGCCAGTCCGGTCGCCGCCGCGAGATCGCGCAGCGAGACGTCGACGAGTTCCGCGTCCTCGCGGTGCAGGTGGTCCTCCTCACCGTACCGGCCGACCGAGGTCCGCAGGAGGAACAGGTCGGGGGCCGCGTCGGCGACCCACTGCCACTTCTGGCTGGAGAAGGTGGCGGCCTTGATGGTGCGGCCGTCGACCGGGGGCACCAGGAAGCCGGAGCGTCCTTCGAGCGTTCCGGCGGCGGTCACGTCGGAGCGCCGGAAGGCCATGGTGATCAGGGCCATCGAGGCGTACTCGACGCCCGCGAGCTCGGCGGACGCGGCCGGGGACTCGGCGGCGAGCAGGGTGGAGGCGGACCAGGCGGGGGCGGCGAGGACGATGCCGTCGGCGGCGATCACCCGGGTGTCGGTGCGCACGTCCCAGCCGGAGGCGGTACGGGTCAGCCCGAGCACCGGGGTCTCGGTGAGGATCTCGCCGCCTCCGGCGCGCACGGCGCCGGCGACCGCGTCCGGGAGGGTGCCGATGCCGCCCTCGATGCCCTGGAAGACCGGCCCGGTCTGCTGCCGGGCGGCGGCCTGTTCCTGGATGCGGGTCACGCCGTCGAGGAGTGAGCCGCCCCGCCGGGCGACCTCGAAGAGCTGCGGTACGGCGGCGCGCATCGAGATCCGGTAGGCGTCACCCGCGTACACCCCGCCGAGCAGCGGCTCCACCAGCCGGTCGACGACCTCGCGGCCGAGCCGGTCGGCCACGTACGCGCCGACCGCGACGTCGTCGCCGACCGCGGTCGGGGTGAGGTCGCGCTCCTGGGCGATCCGGGCGAGTCCCTCGGGCGAGAGCACCTCACCGAGCGCCGCCGGGTCGCCCGGTACGCCCATCACGTGGCCCTTGGGCATGGGGCGCAGTGCGTCGCGCGTCCACAGGGAGGCGGTGGCCGTGGCGGGCGGCTGGAGCCGGTCCCCGAGGCCGACGGCCCGTGCCAGGCCGACCGCCTCCGGGCGGCGGGCGAGCATCGATTCGGCGCCGAGGTCGACCTGGACGCCGGCGACCTCGCCGGTCCTGAGTTTGCCGCCGAGCCGGTCGGTCGCCTCCAGGAGGGTGACCCGCAGCCCGGTGCCGAGAAGCCGGTGGGCGGCCGCGAGTCCGGCGATGCCGCCGCCGATGACGACGACGTGTCCCGTGGCCCTGTCCGCGCGGTTTGCTGAACGCTGCATGCCCCCACTCTCTCAAACCTCATCCGAGTCCTGACCGTGACCACTTCGAAACCGGTATCGCGAAACCCGGACCGGACCCCCGTACGTCGAACCGGCACCATCAATCACCCGTCCTGGGGGGACAGTTATGCAGGCAGCACCATCCACGCGTACCGGGAGACGTCCGGGCCGTCCGGCAGCCCGCCGCACGCACACCGCTCTCGCCGCCGGACTGCTCACCGCCGTGCTGGCGTTGAGCGGCTGCGGCGCGGCCGACGACGGCTCCGGAGCGAGCGCCGACAAGGGGGCGGCCGCCCCGGCCCGGCAGGACAAGTTGGACGCCGCCGCCGGGGACACGAAGCAGCGGGCGGGCGGTTCGGCGGCGGCGAAGAAGCCGAACCCGCTGACCACCGCTCATGTCATCCGTACCGCCTCGCTCTCGGTCGAGGTGAAGAGCGCGCCGAAGGCAGCGGCCGCCGCGCGTGCGACCGCGGAGGCGGCGGGCGGGCTGGTCGCCGACGAGAAGACCGAGCGGGTCGACGACACCCACGACTCCTCGCACCTGGTGCTGCGCGTACCGCAGGGCGAGTACGACCGGGTGCTGGGGGACCTCTCGGGCACGGGCAAGCTGCTCTTCCGGACGTCGGCCGCCAAGGACGTCACCGATCAGGTCGTCGACGTGGAGAGCCGGATCGCCACCCAGCGCACGAGTGTGGCGCGGGTGCGCAAGCTGATGGACCGGGCCGACGCGCTGACCGATGTGGTGACGCTGGAGGGCGAACTGAGCAACCGCCAGTCGGAGCTCGAGTCGCTGCTGGCCCAGCAGGCCTCGCTGAAGGACCGCACCACGCTGGCCACGATCACGCTCGACCTCTCGGAGCCGGCGGACGACGAGGACACGGACGACGAGGACGGTCCGGGGTTCCTGGACGCCGTGGGCGGCGGCTGGCACGCGTTCGTGACGATGGTGCGGTGGCTCGCGATGGCGGTGGGGGCCGCGGCTCCGTTCCTGGCCGTGGCCGCCGTCGTGCTGGTCCTGTGGCGGCTGCTGCGGCGCCGCGGCGGGAAGGCGGGGCCGGACGGCGGCTGAGCCGTCCCGGGGGCGCCACGGCGCCGCTGGGAGCCGTGGCGCCGTAGCGTGGGCCTTCGGACGGGGTAGCGAAGGGACTGGCATGACGGCGGAACGACTGGTGGTCATCGGTGGTGACGCGGCGGGCATGTCCGCCGCGTCACAGGCGCGGCGGCTCAAGGGTCCGGACGAGCTGAGCATCACCGCCTTCGAGCGGGGCCACTTCACCTCGTACTCCGCGTGCGGCATCCCGTACTGGGTCGGCGGTGACGTCGAGCGGCGCGACGACCTGATCGCGCGCGGCCCCGAGGAGCACCGGGCCAGGGACATCGATCTGCGGACGCGCACCGAGGTGACGGAGATCGATGTCGCCGGGCAGCGGGTGCACACCCTGGACCGGGACTCCGGCGAGACGTCCTGGACGGGTTTCGACAAGCTGGTGATCGCGACGGGGGCCAGGCCGGTGCGTCCGGCGCTGCCCGGCATGGACGCGGCCGGGGTGCACGGGGTGCAGACCCTGGACGACGGGCAGGCGCTGCTGGACTCGCTGGACCGGGCCGCGGGCCGGCGCGCGGTCGTCGTCGGCGCCGGGTACATCGGGGTCGAGATGGCGGAGGCGATGCTGAAGCGCGGCTTCGAGGTGACCGTGCTCAACCGCGGCGAGCAGCCGATGGCGACGCTCGACCCCGACATGGGGCGCCTGGTCCATGACGCGATGGACGGTCTCGGCATCACCACGGTGAACCGGGCCGCGGTCACCGCGATCCGGACCGGGCCGGACGGCCGGGTGAGCGCCGTGGAGACCGCCGAGGCCTCGTACCCGGCGGATGTGGTGGTGCTCGGCATCGGCGTCGAGCCGGAGACGGCGCTGGCCCGCGCCGTCGGCCTGCCGGTCGGTCCGCACGGCGGGCTGCTCACCGACCTGTCGATGCGGGTCGTCGGCCACGACAACATCTGGGCGGGCGGCGACTGCGTCGAGGTGCTCGACCTGGTGGCGCACCGCACCCGGCACATCGCGCTGGGCACCCACGCCAACAAGCACGGCCAGATCATCGGGTCCAACGTCGGCGGCGGCTACGGGACGTTCCCCGGGGTGGTGGGCACGGCGGTGAGCAAGGTGTGCGATCTGGAGATCGCCCGCACCGGGCTCCGTGAGAAGGACGCCCGCGCGGTGGGGCTTCGGTTCGTCACGGCGACGATCGAGTCGACGGGCCGGGCGGGCTACTACCCGGGGGCGCAGCCGATGACGGTGAAGATGCTCGCGGAGTACCGCACGGGTCGGCTGCTGGGCGTGCAGATCGTGGGCCGGGACGGGGCGGCGAAGCGGGTGGACGTCGCGGCGGTGGCGCTCACCGCCGGGATGACGGTCGAGCAGATGACGGCCCTGGACCTCGGCTACGCCCCACCGTTCTCGCCGGTCTGGGACCCGGTGCTGGTGGCGGCCCGCAAGACGGTGACGGCCCTGCGGAAGGCGGGCACCGCCTGAGCGGTGCCCGCCTTCCGGCCGGTCAGCGGGCGGTGCTCGTGTGCACGTACTCGACGAGGCGGGTCAGCGCGTCCGGGGCCATCGCCGGCATCACGCCGTGGCCCAGGTTGAAGATGTGGCCCTCGAGCCCGGCGGCCGCGTCCAGCACCTCCTGGGTCTTGGCCTCCACCACCTCGGTCGGGGCGAACAGGACCGCGGGGTCGAGGTTGCCCTGGAGCGCCTTGCCGGGGCCGACGCGGCGCGCGGCCTCGTCCATCGGGACCCGCCAGTCGACGCCGACGACGTCCGCGCCGGCCTCGCCCATGAGGCCGAGGAGCTCGCCGGTGCCGACACCGAAGTGGATGCGCGGCACTCCGTACGACGCGACGGCGTCGAAGACCTTCGCGGAGGCGGGCAGCACAGAGCGGCGGTAGTCGGCGGGGGCCAGCGCGCCCACCCAGGAGTCGAAGAGCTGCACGGCGGAGGCACCGGCCTCGATCTGGACCTTGAGGAAGGCGCCGGTGATCTCGGCGAGGCGGTCGAGCAGATCGGCCCAGAGCTCCGGGTCGCCGTACATCAGGGCCTTGGTGTGCTCGTGGTTGCGGGACGGGCCGCCCTCCACGAGGTAGCTGGCGAGCGTGAACGGGGCGCCCGCGAAGCCGATCAGCGGGGTGGGCCCCAGCTCGGCGGTGAGCAGGCCGATGGCCTCGGTGACGTACTGGACGTCCTCGGGGGTGAGGTCGCGCAGCCGGGCCAGGTCGGCGCGGGTGCGGATCGGCTCGGCGATCACCGGTCCGACGCCGGGCTTGATGTCGAGGTCGATGCCGATCGCCTTGAGGGGGACGACGATGTCGCTGTAGTAGACCGCGGCGTCGACCTTGTGCCGGCGGACGGGCTGCATCGTGATCTCGGCGACGAGCTCGGGCATGGTGCAGGACTCGAGCATCGGGATGCCTTCGCGCACCTTCAGGTACTCGGGCAGCGAGCGCCCCGCCTGGCGCATGAACCAGACCGGCGTGTGCGGCACGGGCTCGCGCCGGCACGCCTTCAGGAACACCGAGTCATGGGTGGCGGAGGTCTTCGTCTGGTGGCCCGAGGGGCGGTCAATAGCGCTCACGCACAGAATCTTCGCACGCACGCGGAAGGAGCCCGGCCCCAACGGGTGTCCCTCCCTGCACGAGGCTCCGGTTCCGCCTACTCTTCCCCGCATGGCTCCGGCTCAGGGACACTTCTCCGATCAATCCGACAGCACTGACAGCACTGACAGTGCGGAGGGTGGTTCCGTCCCGCCCGCGTTCCGTTCGGCGGTGGACGCGCTGCGCTCGGCGCGGCTCCGCCCAGAACTGGAGGTGGAGCCGACGCGGCCGCCGAAGCGCCTGGCTCCGCACGCGTACGCGCTGGAGGCGGCCGTCGTCGACGGCGAGGACGATCTCGCCGACGGCAGGCTCGTCCTGCTCCACGACCCGGCCGGGCACGAGGCCTGGCAGGGCGCGTTCCGGCTGGTGACCCTCGTCCGCGCCGAACTGGAGCCGGAGATGGCCTCCGACCCACTGCTCCCCGAGGTGTGCTGGTCGTGGCTGACCGGGGCGCTGGAGGCGCGCGGTCTCAGTTACGGGGAGGCGGGCGGCACGGTCACCCGGGCCGGTTCGCACTACTTCGGTGCGCTGGGGGCGCGGCGTCCGGCGACCCAGATCGAGATCCGGGCGTCCTGGACGCCCCGCGAGGGGCGCGGCGGGGTGCCGGACACGGCGGCGCACCTGATGGCGTGGGGCGACCTGCTGTGCCAGATCGCCGGGCTGCCGCCCTCGGGCGCGGCCGACGCGGCGGTGGTGACGCTGCCGCAGCGGCGCGGGCCGCAGGTTTCGTAGGGGCGGGACCCCTCCTCCGCGTTCCGTGACACCGCGTCATAAACCTCGCACAGACACCGGCTCTCTTTTCGTACAATCGAGTATGTGTCCTATTTGCCCGAATTGTTACTCACCAAATCGTGATCTTTCTCTAAAGGAGCGGGCGTCCGGTGCCGAAGAGGTCAGTGACCCTTCAAGCACGGTTCGCCCCGGCTTCATCCCCGAGCCGGCCCGTCCCGCCACTCCCCAGGAGGCCTGGTGTCCGTTCTCCTCGAGCAGCCCGCAAGCCTGGTCGCCTACCGCCCGAACAAGCCGACGGCCATGGTCGTCGTGGCCGACCCGCGCGTCCGTTCCACCGTCACCCGCCATCTGTGGGCACTCGGAGTACGTGACGTCATCGAGGCGTCGTCCATCGCGGAGGCCCGCCCCCGCGTCGGCAACCCGCGCGACATCTGCGTAGCCGACGTCCACCTGCCCGACGGTTCCGGGCTGACCCTGCTGTCCGAAACCCGAGCCGCCGGCTGGCCGAACGGCCTCGCCCTCTCCGCCGCCGATGACATCGGCGCTGTACGCAACGCCCTCGCGGGCGGCGTCAAGGGCTATGTCGTCACCGGCACCCGTACCAACATCGGCCACCCCACCCGTCCCGGCGTCGCTCCCATCGGCGCCAATGCCGCCCGTATGCACCGCCGTCCTCCCGGCACCCCGAGCCACCCGGGCGGCTACCGCGAACTGTCCGGCCGCGAGGTGGAGGTTCTCCGGCTCGTCGCCGAAGGGCAGTCCAACAAGGCCATCGGCGTCTCCATGGGGCTCTCCGCCCTGACCGTCAAGAGCCACCTCGCCCGAATCGCCCGCAAGCTCGGCACCGGAGACCGCGCAGGAATGGTCGCCGTGGCCCTGCGAACGGGCATCATCCACTGATTCCACACCCCCGCCGGTGTGCAGAAATGCGGATCCGGCTGGTTTACGTGCATCGGCGCCCGTCGACGGAACGTTCCGTCGACGGGCGCCGTACATACACAGATACCCTTGACACGTGACCGACGCCCAAGAGACCGCAGCAGACACTTCACTGCGAACCACCGGGGGCGCCCCCCCGGACGACGTCGCCCCGGCGCCGATCCCCTTGCTCGAACCTCGCGAGGGCATTCCACCGGTGGTGGCCTCCGACGATGCCCTGGCCGGGGTGATCGCGGCCTTCGCCGCGGGCTCCGGACCGGTGGCCGTCGACGCCGAGCGCGCCTCCGGCTACCGCTACGGGCAGCGCGCCTATCTCGTGCAGCTGCGCCGCGAGGGCGCGGGCAGTGCGCTGATCGACCCGGTCGGCTGCCCCGACCTGTCCGGGCTGGGCGAGGCGCTGCACGGAGCGGAGTGGATCCTGCACGCCGCGACCCAGGACCTGCCCTGTCTGCGCGAGATAGGGATGACCCCGACCGGGCTCTTCGACACCGAGCTGGCCGGCCGTCTCGCGGGCTTCCCGCGGGTCGGCCTCGGCGCGATGGTCGAGAGCGTGCTCGGCTACTCGCTGGAGAAGGGGCACTCCGCGGTCGACTGGTCCACCCGGCCGCTGCCCGACCCCTGGCTGCGCTACGCGGCTCTCGACGTCGAGCTGCTGATCGATCTGCGCAACGCCCTGGAGGAGGAGCTCGACCGGCAGGGCAAGCTGGAGTGGGCGCGGGAGGAGTTCGCCGCCATCGCCGCGGCGCCGCCCGCTCCCCCGCGCCAGGACCCGTGGCGCCGCACCTCCGGGATGCACAAGGTCCGCCGCCGCCGCCAGATGGCGGTCGTACGGGAGCTGTGGAACACCCGCGACCAGGTCGCCCGGCGCCGCGACATCTCGCCCGGCAAGGTGCTCGGCGACGCCGCGATCATCGAGGCCGCGCTCGCGGTGCCGGCCAGTCTCCAGGCGCTGACCGCGCTGCCCGGCTTCGGCCACCGCATGGGCCGGCGTCAGCTGGAGCAGTGGCAGGCCGCCGTCGAGCGGGCGAAGGAACTGCCCGACACGGAGCTCCCGCAGCCCGGTCAGCCGCTCACGGGCCCACCGCCGCCGCGCGCCTGGGCGGACAAGGACCCGGTCGCGGCAGCACGCCTCTCGGCCGCCCGCGCCGCGGTGTCCGAGCTCGCGGAGCGGCTGCACATGCCCCAGGAGAACCTGATCACGCCGGACACCGTGCGCCGGGTGTGCTGGGAACCGCCGAAGGATCCGACGCCTGACGCGGTCGAGAACGCCCTCGCCGGATACGGCGCACGGCACTGGCAGATCGAACAGGTGACCCCTCTACTGGTCGACGCACTGACTCCGGAGGCCTGAAAAGGCATCGGACAGGGGCGTATTCACGCCAGGTTGCGCGGCCTTTTCGGCGCTCACTCTGTGTTCCATGGCTCGGACGGGCCGATTTCGCGGCCGTCCGGGCCATTTTCGCGTATGTGACCTTCGCCGCTCCCGACGCAAGGACTGGGCAGTCTGGTTACCCGCAAGTAGCATGAGGGGCGGCGGCGCGCTCCCGGGCGTGCCCCGCAGCAGTGCCATCCCGCACCCTGGAGGAGAGCCACCGTGCCTCGTACCATCCGGGACGTCGTCTTCGTCGACGGCGTCCGCACCCCGTTCGGCAAAGCGGGCCCGAAGGGCATCTACCACGAGACCCGCGCCGACGATCTCGTCGTGAAGGCCATCCGGGAGCTGCTGCGCCGCAACCCGGACCTGGACCCCGCCAAGATCGACGAGGTCGCCATCGCCGCGACCACCCAGATCGGCGACCAGGGCCTCACGCTCGGCCGCACCGCCGGAATCCTGGCCGGTCTGCCGCAGTCCGTCCCCGGCTACTCCATCGACCGCATGTGTGCGGGCGCCCTGACCGCCGTCACCTCGACGGCCGGCTCCATCGCCTTCGGCGCGTACGACGTCGTCGTCGCCGGTGGCGTCGAGCACATGGGCCGGCACCCGATGGGCGAGGGCGTGGACCCGAACCCGCGCTTCGTCTCGGAGAAGCTGGTCGACGAGTCCGCCCTGTTCATGGGCATGACCGCGGAGAACCTGCACGACCGGTACCCCACGATCACCAAGCAGCGCGCCGACGCGTACGCGGTGCGCTCGCAGGAGAAGGCCGCCAAGGCCTACGCCAACGGCAGCATCCAGCAGGACCTGGTGCCGGTCTCCGTGCGCCGCACCAACCCGGAGGCCGGTGAGACGGGCTGGGGCCTGGTCACCGCCGACGAGCCGATGCGTCCGGGCACCACGATGGAGTCCCTGGCCGGTCTGAAGACCCCGTTCCGCGCCCACGGCCGCGTGACGGCCGGCAACGCCGCGGGGCTCAACGACGGCGCCACCGCCTCGCTGCTCGCCGCCGAGGACGTCGCCCGCGAGCTGGGCCTCCCGGTGCGGATGCGCCTCGTCTCCTACGCCTTCGCGGGCGTCGAGCCGGAGGTCATGGGCTACGGCCCGATCCCGGCGACGGAGAAGGCCCTCGCCAAGGCGGGCCTGTCCATCTCGGACATCGGTCTCTTCGAGATCAACGAGGCGTTCGCCGTACAGGTGCTCGCCTTCCTGGAGCACTACGGCATCGCCGACGACGACGCCCGCGTCAACCAGTACGGCGGCGCGATCGCCTACGGCCACCCGCTGGCCTCCTCCGGCGTCCGGCTGATGACTCAGCTGGCCCGCCAGTTCGAGGAGCAGCCCGAGGTCCGCTACGGCCTGACCACCATGTGCGTCGGCTTCGGCATGGGCGCCACGGTCGTCTGGGAGAACCCGCACTTCGACGCAGCCGGAGGCAGCAAGTGAGTTCCACCACCGAGCTTCTGAAGGGTGCGGCCGAGTTGTTCCCCGGCGAGGTCGTCACCCAGGCGCACGTACGCCACCTCGACCTCCCGGGGGGTGCGGGCAACTTCGCCCTCATCACCCTGGACAACGGCCTGGACCACACCAAGCCGACCACCTTCGGCCCCCAGTCGCTGGCGAACCTGAACGCCGCGATCGACCAGGTCGAGAAGGAGGCCGCCGAGGGCGCGGTCACCGGCGTCGGCATCACCGGCAAGCCGTTCATCTTCGCGGTCGGCGCCGACCTCAAGGGCGTCGAGCTGCTCAAGGAGCACAAGGACGCGCTGGCCATCGGCAAGGGCGGCCACGACGTCTTCCGCCGCCTCTCCGGCCTCGCGGTCCCGACGTTCGCGTACTACAACGGCGCGGCCATGGGCGGCGGTGTCGAGGTCGGTCTGCACTGCTCGTACCGCACCGTCTCCAAGGCGCTGCCGGCGTTCTCGCTGCCCGAGGTCTTCCTCGGCCTGGTCCCCGGCTGGGGCGGCTGCGCGCTGCTCCCCAACCTGATCGGCGCCGACCGCGCGGTCTCGGTGATCATCGAGAACTCGCTGAACCAGAACCGCCAGCTCAAGGGCAAGCAGGTCTTCGAGCTCGGCATCGCCGACGCGCTCTTCGAGGGCGCGGACTTCCTGGAGCAGTCGCTGATCTGGACCGCGGACGTGCTGAACGGCACGGTCGCGGTGGAGCGTGCCGAGGTCGACCGCGGTGACGCCTGGGACCAGGCCGTCGCCCGGGGCAGGGCCATCGCCGACTCCAAGGTGCACGGCGCCGCCCCGGCCGCGTACCGCGCGCTCGACATCATCGCCGCGGCCAAGGACGGCGACCTGGGCGCCGGCTTCGACGCCGAGGACCGGGCCCTCGCGGACCTGATCATGGGCGGCGAGCTGCGCTCCGGCATCTACGCGTTCAACCTGGTCCAGAAGCGCGCCAAGCGCCCGGCCGGTGCCCCGGACAAGGCCCTGGCCCGTCCGGTCACCAAGGTCGGCGTGGTGGGCGCGGGTCTGATGGCCTCGCAGCTCGCCCTGCTGTTCCTGCGCCGTCTGGAGGTGCCGGTCGTGCTGACCGACATCGACCAGGCACGCGTCGACAAGGGTGTGGGCTACGTCCACGCCGAGATCGAGAAGCTGCTCGGCAAGGGCCGCATCAACCAGGACAAGGCCAACCGCCTGAAGGCCCTGGTCTCCGGTGTGCTGGACAAGGCGGAGGGCTTCTCCGACGCCGACTTCATCATCGAGGCCGTCTTCGAGGAGATCGGCGTCAAGCAGCAGGTGTTCGCGGAGGTCGAGGCGGTCGCCCCGGCGCACGCGATCCTCGCCACCAACACCTCCTCCCTCTCGGTCACCGAGATGGCGTCGAAGCTGAAGAACCCCGAGCGGGTCGTCGGTTTCCACTTCTTCAACCCGGTCGCGATCCTGCCCCTCCTGGAGATCGTCCGCGGCGAGCAGACCGACGACGCCTCGCTGGCCACGGCGTTCGGGGTCGCCCGGAAGCTGAAGAAGACCGCGGTCCTGGTGAAGGACGCCCCGGCGTTCGTCGTCAACCGCATCCTCACCCGCTTCATGGGCGAGATCCAGAACGTCATCGACGAGGGCACCCCGGTCGAGGTCGCGGAGAAGGCCATCGAGCCGCTCGGCCTGCCGATGTCCCCGCTGGTGCTCCTGGAGCTGGTCGGCCCGGCGATCGGGCTGCACGTCTCCGAGACCCTGAACCGCGCCTTCCCGGAGCGCTTCACGGTGTCGGAGAACCTCGCGGCGGTCGTGAAGGCCGGCAAGCGCGGCTTCTACGTCTACGACTCCGGGAAGCCGGAGCTGGACCCGGAGGTCGCCGCACTCCTGAAGCAGGGCGACTCCGTCCTGTCCGAGGAGCAGGTCCGCGACCGCGTCCTGGACGCGGTGGCGCAGGAGATCGGCCTGATGCTGGACGAGGGCGTCGTCGCCGAGGCCCAGGACATCGACCTCTGCCTGATCACCGGCGCGGGCTGGCCCTTCCACCTGGGCGGCATCACCCCGTACCTGGACCGCGAGGGCGTCTCCGAGCGGGTCAACGGGAAGAAGTTCCTGGCGCGGGGCGTGGCGAGCGTTCCGGCGTAAGCGGACGGTCGACGGCCCGGCACACCTCGGTGTGCCGGGCCGTCGCCGTGTCACAGGGTTCACGGGGACACGAGCCGGACGGCCCCCGGTCACCCGTGCCGGGGCGTCAGAGCACGTGCCAGGGGTCGAAGCTCAGCCCCGGCGCGTCCGTCTGGCGCGCCACGCGCGGCGCCCCGTCCTCGCCGACGACGGCCATCACCACGCGCCCGAGGGTGTCGTGCGTCAGGGCCGGGGGGCTCAGGCAGGGCACTTTGGTGTCGGACCACCACAGCCCGTCGGCCTCGTTCTCGGTCACCCCCGCGCCGACGACCGCCGTGCCGCCGGCCCCGCGGTGCGCCAGCACCGTGCAGTCGAGGCCGTCCAGGTCCGTGCGGAGCGCGGCGTGCGCGCCGTCGCCCGCGGCGCCGCCGAGAGACACCGGCCCGTCGCCGCCTGCCCGGTAGGCGACAACGGCGCCCTCCGGGTCGGTCCAGTGGTACGTGGCACGGCTCGGGGACGTCTCCAGCACGGCCAGGGACCCGGGGCGCACCGCGAACTGCGAGCGCCGGACCTCGCCCCAGCCGCCACCGGGCTTCTCCTGCTCCCAGTGCAGCACGTCCTTGTTCGTCGCCGCGAGGATCTCGATGCGTCCGGAGCTGAGCGCGATCACCGCGGGGACCTCCTTGATGCGCGTGCAGCGCAGGTCCTCCCAGCGGCGCCACTTGCCGTCGGCCCGCTCACGGCGCACCATCATGCCGCCGCGCCCGTTGCGGGCGGCGACGTGCACCTCGCCGGCGGCGTTCACCACGACGACGGGCGCGCCGAACCTGGCACCCACATCGGCTTCCTTGTGCGGGTTGCCCAGCGAGTTCCAGGCCGAGACGGGGCGCCCCGTCTGGTACTGGATCGCGTGCACGATGTCGACGGTGACGCCGCCCTCCGCCGCGGGCCGTTCGCGGCGGCCGGCGAAGTGGACGTAGCCCTCGGTGTTCTGAGCCACGGACAGATGGGTCAGCTCCGGCAGTGGCACCACGTCCGGGGCGTCCCATTCCGGACCGCCCGGACGCGTCTCCGACCAGCGGCGCAGGCCGCCGTCGCCGGCGACGTACGCCGTGAGCCTGCCGTCCTTGCCCCGGGTGAGCCAGATGCCGCGTAGCGCTTGGGCCTCAGGGGCAACCTTCGAGGTCGCGCGGGCATCCTGTCCGAGCATGAGTCTGCGATTACCTTTCCAGAACTGACATTCGACAACTCGCGCAATTTTTCGAATCCGTTACATCCTAAGCCCCTGTACGGAGGGGTATTCCGGGGCTCACCAGCGTACGATTCGCGGCCGCTCCCGACTCCGGTGCGTATCCGCACTGTCACGATCCGGCCGCGGATCCCGTACGCGCACCGGACCGACTGTCTATAGTGCTCAGTCCCAGGAACACGTGGACCGGCTCCGCCCCCCACCCGAGTCCCATCCCCATCGCCCCCGCCCCGACCGGGCCATGAGTTGCGAGGACTCCCCAGGATGAGCCAGGACGCCATAACCCCCGACCACCGGAGCTCCCAGGAGAACCCCCGCCGGCGCGAGCGCGTACGGACGCGCGGGAGCCGAATAGGACGGGTGGTCCTGCTGTCGGTCCTGGTCGTCCTCATCGCGGCGGGCGGGACGGCGTACTGGCTCTACAGCCGGCTCGACGGGAACATCAAGGGCGTCGACATCAACAAGGCGCTCGGCGACGACCGCCCAGAGAAACTCCCCACCAGCGGGCAGAACCTGCTCGTCCTCGGCTCCGACTCCCGCGCCGGCGCGGAGAACAAGGCCCTGGGCGGCGGGGGCGGCGTCAGCGGGGCGCGCTCCGACACCGCGATGGTGGTGCACATCCCCGAGGGCCGCAGCAGGGCCGTCGCCGTGTCCATACCCCGTGACACCCTGGTGACCCGGCCCGAGTGCGCCGGGGCCGACGGGTCCTCCGTGGACTCCGCGAACCGCGTGATGTTCAACTCCGTCTACTCCCAGGTCGGTCCGGCCTGCGTGGTCAAGACCGTGGAGAAGATGTCCGGGGTCCGCATCGACCACTACCTGGAGATCAACTTCGCCGGGTTCAAGGACCTCGTCGATGCCATCGGCGGCGTCACCGTCGACGTCCCCCAGGATATCCACGACCAGGCCTCCGGACTCGACCTCACCGCCGGGCCGCACAAGCTCAACGGCACGGAGTCCCTCTCCTACGTACGCACCCGCCACGGCATCGGCGACGGCAGCGACCTCGGCCGCATCGGGCTCCAGCAGCAGTTCCTGCTCGCCCTGCTCAGCGAGGTCAAGTCCCGGAACCTGCTGGGCAGTCCGGCCAACGCCTACCGGATCGCCAACTCGGCGACCAAGTCCCTCACGACCGACGAGGGTCTCGCCTCGCTCAAGTCGCTGACGGAATTCGCCCGTTCGATGAACGGCGTGGAGCCGGGCTCGATGGAGACCATCATGCTGCCGGTGGCGTACGACAAGACCGACCCCAACCGCGTGGTGGCGGCCCAGCCGCAGGCCAGGACGCTCTGGAAGGCGCTCCGCGAGGACGCCGCCATCCCCGAGTCCGCCAAGAAGTCACCCGCGACCGGCGGCTGACCCGGCGGCGGGGAGGCCGGTGCGTGGGCGGTCTCAGCCGGTGGTGTGGTGCACCCGGCTGTGCTTGCGGCCGTAGCAGAAGTAGATGACCACGCCGATGGCCATCCAGATGCCGAACCGCAGCCAGGTCTCGGCCGGCAGGTTGAGCATCAGCCAGACCGACGCGGCCACCGAGACGATCGGGAGGACCGGGACCCACGGGGTGCGGAAGGCGCGGTGCAGCCCGGGGCGGGTGCGGCGCAGGACGATGACGCCCAGGGCGACGACCACGAAGGCGAAGAGCGTGCCGATGTTCACCAGCGTCGCGAGTTCGTCGATGCTGGTGAATCCGGCGACGATCGCGATGATCACGCCGAGCAGGATGGTCGGGCGGTACGGGGTGTGGAAGCGCGGGTGCGTCTTCGAGAAGAACCGCGGGAGCAGGCCGTCCCGGCTCATCGCGAAGAACACCCGGGTCTGGCCGAGCAGCAGGATCATGCAGACCACGGTGAGGCCGACGGCGGCGCCGAAGCTGATGATCCCGGCGTAGACGGGGTGTCCGACGGCCTTGAAGGCGTCGGCGAGCGGGGCGTCCACCGACAGCTTCGTGTAGTGCTCCATTCCGGTGACCACGATCGATACGGCGACGTAGAGCGTGGTGCAGATGAGGAGCGAGGCCATGATGCCGCGCGGCATGTCGCGCTGCGGGAGCTTGGTCTCCTCGGCGGCCGTGGCCACCACGTCGAAGCCGATGAAGGCGAAGAAGACGACGGAGGCGGCGGTGAAGATGCCCATGACGCCGAAGTTGGTGGGTGCGTACCCGAAGATCAGCTGGACGAGCGGGGCCTGCAGGCCCGATCCGGCGGACTGCGGCTGGGCCTTTGGGATGAAGGGCGAGTAGTTCGCGGTGTCGATGAAGAAGAGACCCGCGATGATCACGATCAGCACGACGGCCACCTTGATGGCCACCACCACCGTCGTGACCCGGGCGGAGAGCTTCATACCGAGCACCAGGACGACGGTGAGCACCAGGACCAGGACGAAGGCGAGGATGTCGAAGCCGAAACCTTTCGCCGCATCGGTTCCGGAGAGCGCGTCCGGCAGGGACCAGCCGATGTTGTCCAGCAGTGAGCGGACGTAGCCGGACCAGCCGACCGCCACCACCGCCGTGCCCAGCGCGAACTCCAGCACCAGGTCCCAGCCGATGATCCAGGCGACCAGTTCGCCGAGCGAGGCGTACGAGAAGGTGTACGCGGAGCCGGCCACCGGGACGGTGGAGGCGAATTCCGCGTAGCAGAGCGCGGCCAGCGCGCAGACGACGCCCGCGACCACGAAGGCGATGGCGGTGGCGGGGCCGGCGGTCTCCTTGGCCACCTTGCCGGTGAGGACGAAGATCCCGGTGCCGATGATGACGCCCACCCCGAAGACCGTGAGGTCCAGGGCGGAGAGTGACTTCTTGAGGGCGTGCTCCGGCTCCTCGGTGTCGCGGATGGACTGTTCGATCGTCTTGGTGCGGAACAGCCCGTCCCGACTGGGGGGCAGGTCCTGCTGCGTGCTCACCGGCGTACCTCCACGCACTCGTCGTGCACGCCATGATTCGGACCGGGCTGTACGCGGCACGCTCCGCAGGGCGGGACTTCACGCGAATGGGCCGGTCGGACCACCCGTACAGGGTGGGCGACCGGCCCAGTCGTGGTGCGGGGTGACGGATCAGTCCCGGGCGGGCTCCACCACGGAGCGGCTCTCCGCTTCGGTCTCGAAGCGGCCGTCGAGCTTGGCGACCAGGCCGGTGACCTGCCGGGCGATGTCCGGTGCGGTCAGCCCGATCTCGGCCATGACCTCCTTGCGGGAGGCGTGGTCGAGGAAGACCGGCGGGATGCCGAAGTCGCGCAGCGGTACGTCGACGTCGGCGTCGCGCAGCGCCTGGGCGACGGCGGAGCCGACGCCGCCGGCCCGGCTGTTGTCCTCGACGGTGACGACGACGCGGTGCCGCGCGGCGAGCGGGGCCATGGCCTCGTCCACGGGCTTGACCCAGCGCGGGTCGACGACCGTGGTCGAGATGCCCTGGGCGTCGAGCAGATCCGCGATCTCCAGGCACATCGGGGCGAGCGCGCCGATGGAGACGAGCAGGACGTCGGGCACGGACGTGCCGGGCTCACGGAGCACGTCCATGCCGCCGACCGTGCCGACGGCCTTGACCGACGGGCCGACCGCGCCCTTGGAGAAGCGGACGACCGTCGGGGCGTCGTCGACCGCGACGGCCTCGCGCAGCTGGGCGCGGACCTGGTCGGCGTCGCGCGGGGCGGCGATCCGGAGCGTCGGCACGCACTGCAGGATCGACATGTCCCACATGCCGTTGTGCGAGGCGCCGTCCGTACCGGTGACCCCGGCCCGGTCCAGGACGAAGGTCACCCCGCACTTGTGCAGGGCGACGTCCATCAGGACCTGGTCGAAGGCGCGGTTGAGGAAGGTGGCGTACACCGCGAAGACGGGGTGCAGCCCGCCGGTGGCGAGGCCCGCCGCGGAGACCGCGGCGTGCTGCTCGGCGATGCCGACGTCGTAGATCCGGTCCGGGAAGGCCTTCTCGAACTTGGTCAGGCCGACCGGCTGGAGCATGGCCGCGGTGATCGCGACGATGTCCTCGCGTTCCCGGCCGAGCTTGACCATCTCCTCGCCGAAGACGGAGGTCCAGTCGAGGCCGGAGGTGGCGACGGGCAGGCCGGTGTCGGGGTGGATCTTGCCGACGGCGTGGAAGCGGTCCGCCTCGTCCAGGAGGGCCGGGGTGTAGCCGCGGCCCTTCTCGGTGATGCAGTGCACGATGACCGGGCCGCCGAAGCGCTTGGCGCGCTGGAGTGCGGACTCCAGCGCCTCCAGGTCGTGTCCGTCGATGGGTCCGACGTACTTGAGGCCGAGGTCCTCGAACATGCCCTGCGGGGCGATGAAGTCCTTGAGGCCCTTCTTCGCGCCGTGCAGCGTCTCGTACAGCGGCTTCCCCACGACGGGGGTGCGCTCCAGGAGGTCCTTGCCGCGGGCCAGGAAGCGTTCGTAGCCGTCGGTGGTACGGAGGGTGGCGAGGTGGTTGGCGAGGCCGCCGATCGTCGGCGCGTAGGAGCGCTCGTTGTCGTTGACGACGATGACGAGGGGGCGGTCCTTGGCGGCGGCGATGTTGTTCAGCGCCTCCCAGGCCATGCCCCCGGTGAGTGCTCCGTCACCGATGACCGCGACGACGTGGTCGGGGCGGCCCAGCACCTCGTTGGCCTTGGCGAGGCCGTCGGCCCAGCCGAGCACCGTGGAGGCGTGCGAGTTCTCGATGACGTCGTGCTCGGACTCGGCACGCGAGGGGTAGCCGGAGAGGCCGCCCTTGCTCTTGAGCTTCGTGAAGTCCTGGCGGCCGGTGAGGAGCTTGTGAACGTAGCTCTGATGGCCGGTGTCGAAGAGGACCTTGTCCTTCGGCGAGTCGAAGACCCGGTGCAGGGCGATGGTCAGTTCGACCACGCCCAGGTTGGGTCCGAGGTGGCCGCCGGTCTTGGAGACGGCGTCGACGAGGAAGGTCCGGATCTCTTCGGCGAGCTGCTCCAGCTGCTCGGGGGTGAGCCGGTCCAGGTCACGCGGTCCGCCGATGCGGGTCAGCAGATCCCATCCGTCGCCCACCACCGCCCGTGCATGACGCGCTTCGCGCGGCTGTGTCACCGTGCCTCCTTGCGATTGAGCTGGTCGAGCATGCCGATCCGATGAGTCTAATGTTCCGTTCGCCGCCACGGACATCGGGCGGGCGTGTGCTGTCCCACCGTTACCGGCCGGAACCATCCGGGACCCGCCCGGATCCACCGGTGCGTTCCGCGCGGTTCCGGCCGGCCCCGTGACCGGAGCGACGTCCCGGATTCAGGCCCTCGCCTCGCGGAACCGCCGCACCACCTCGCGCGCGCCCCCCGCCAGGACCACCAGGACCACCACGGTGTAGAAGGCGTCCGGGGTCTGCCAGCCGCCGTTGACGTCGGACAGGAAGGCCGGGTTGAAGAACTCCCGCCGGTACAGGATCCAGGCCATCGGCAGGGTGAACACCACCTGGGCGGCGATGTTCCAGAGCGCGAGCGAGCGCGTCGGGGCCCGCACCGCCCGGATCACGTCGAGGACCACGAGGCCGGCGAGTCCGGCGAGGACCGGCCAGATCCAGCCCGACCACAGGCCCGGGTCGAGCACGTCGATGTGTGCGCCGGCGTCGGTCCGGTACGGCTGCGCGGTGTGCTGCCAGACGATCAGGGCCACCAGCAGCGCGTGCCACGACAGCCCGGCGTACACCGTCGCGTCGCGCTCCTTCGTCGCGCGGGGCTTGGCCAGCTCGTCGGGTGTCCAGGCCCTGCCGGGCGCGGCGGACCGCTTGCCGGACCGCTCGACCAGGGCGAACACCACGGTGAGCCAGGCGATCATCTGGACGCCGAGGGAGACCACCGTCCCGACGGCCCCGCCGATCACCGCTGCGGCCCCCTTCCCGTCCAGGACGTCGAGCACCGCGCTCACGGCGACGACGACCGGCAGCACGGTGAGCAGCAGGACCCCGAGGAGCCGTATGTACGTCGGGTAGAGACCGGGCCCGATCAGTGCGAGCGGCCGGTCCGCGTACCGGGCGGCGAGCGGGATCGGATCGCCCATCTCGGTGAGCACCTCGCGTTCGGCGGCCTCCGGGTCTTCCGGGCCCCGGGCCTCGACGGTGTCGGCGATGGTGGCGCGCAGCTCGTCGGCCACGTCGCCGCGGCGGCCGGCCGGGATGCGCCGGACGACCTCCGCCACGTAGCGGTCGGTCAGCGCACCGGTGCCGGACGTGTGCAACCTGCTCAACGGTCCCCCTTGGTCAGACGTGATATCGAGGCGCCCAGGGCCTGCCATTCGCGCAGCAGCCCGGTGCGGACCCGGACTCCCTCGGGGCTGATCCGATAGAACTTCCGCGGCCTGGACCGGTCGGTGTTCCACTCGCTGACGAGCAGCCCCTGCTTCTCCAGGCGGCGCAGCAGCGGGTAGAGGGTGTTGCCGTCCACCGCCATCCCGGCGTCGCCGAGCGTTTCCAGGAGCGCGTAGCCGTACTGCGGCTCTTCCAGGAGCGTCAGGCAGGCCAGGACGACCGTGCCGCGACGTAGCTCCTGGGCCTGGCTGAGGATCAGTTCATCGGTGCCCACACCCGGCACGATACTGTGCGCCGCACACTAATGTCACCCGCCAGATGCACCCTGGTTCCCGTACCGGCCGGGACACCACCCTCGTACCCCCGCACATGCGCCGGAACATGGCAGTGCCCGGCGCCCCCGTGGAGGGCGCCGGGCACTGACCGGCCTCGCTGTGCCACCGGGCCCCGCCGGGCCCGGTGAGCTAGGCGCGGCCGGCGGTCTTCTGGGTCTTGCGCGAGACCGAGTCGATGATCACGGCGATGAGGAGTACTCCACCGGTGATCATGTACTGGATCGCGTTCGACGAGAGGTTCATCTGGTTGAGGCCCTGGACGATCGACTGGATGACCAGGATGCCCAGCAGCGCGGACCAGACCTTGCCACGTCCGCCGAACAGGGACGTACCACCGATAACGGCTGCGGCGATGCACATCATGAGCTGGTTGCCGCCACCGAGCGAACGGTCGGCGCCGCCGGTCGCGGAGGCCAGGAAGAGACCGCCGACCGCACCGAGCGTGCCGGAGATCATGAACACCGAGATGCGGATCCAGGACACGTTGATACCGGCACGACGCGCTGCCTCGATGCCACCGCCGACCGCGAAGATCTGACGGCCGTAGGTGGTGCGGCGCAGAACGAAGTCGGTGATGACCAGGATCGCGAGGAAGATCACCAGGGAGAGCGGGAGGCCCTGCTCCTGGTTGAACGCGTACGCGGCGAGGAGGCACAGGATGGCGAGCAGCACGGTGCGCAGGATGATCTCGCTCTGCGGGCGGTGCGGCAGCGCTGCGGCCTTGCGGCGGCTCGAGTCGCGCAGCTGCGCGAGGTAGAAGGCAACGATCACGAACACGGCGAGACCGTAGGCGGCGGCGACATCGGCGAAGTAGTAGCTGGTCAGTTCGCGGACGAAGCTGCCGAGCGGGGTGGTGATGGTGGACTTGTCGCCCATCACCCAGGTCTGCAGACCGGCCCAGCCCAGGAAACCTGCCAGCGTCACGACGAACGCGGGCACGCCGATCTTGGCGAAGACGATGCCGTGGAAGGCGCCGACGACCGTGCCGGACAGGATGCCGACCACGATGGCGAGGGAATCGGGCATGTCCGTGCCGACCACCGCCCAGACGGCACCCGCGAGACCCGCGACGGAACCGACCGCGAGGTCGATCTCGCCGAGCAGCAGGACGAAGACGATGCCCACGGCCATGATGCCGGGGCCCGCCGCGTACAGCGTGATCTGGTCGAGGTTGTACGAGGTGAGGAAGTTGCCGGTCTCGAGCTGGAAGACGATCCCGATGATGATCAGGCCCACCACGACGGGCAGCGAGCCGATCTCGCCCGAGCGCACCTTGCGCTTGAACTCGGTCCAGTAGCCCTTGAAGCCCTGCTCACGGATGAGCAGGCGGGGGTCGACGACCGTGACTGCGCCGGCCGCCGCTTCGGGAGCCTCTGTGGCCTCCGCCTGGGCCGGGACCTTTGCCGAAGTCTCGTTGATGTTGCTCACTTGGATGCCTCCGCGCTGCGGGACTTGCGGCGGGTCACGGCGTTGTCCGTGGCGCCCGTGATCGCGGCGATTATTTCTTCGTGGCTGGTCGTCGCCACAGGGAAGATGCCGTTGTTGTGGCCGAGTCGCAGCACGGCGACCTTGTCGGCGACCGCCTTCACATCGGCCATGTTGTGGCTGATGAGGATGACGCCCAGGTTCTGCTCGCGCAGCCGCTCCACCAGGTCGAGGACCTGTGCGGTCTGCTCGACACCGAGGGCCGCGGTGGGCTCGTCCAGGATCACGATCTTGGGGTTGCCGACCAGGGCACGGGCGATGGCCACGACCTGGCGCTGGCCGCCGGAGAGTGCGGCAACCGGGATACGGACGCTGGGGATACGGATGGAGAGCGTGGACAGGAGGTCCTGTGCCCGCTTCTCCATGGCGACCTCGTCGAGGACGCCACCCTTCTTGATCTCGCGACCGAGGAAGAGGTTGGCGACGACATCCAGGTTGTCGCAGAGCGCGAGGTCCTGGTAGACGGTGGCGACGCCGAGGTTCTGGGCGTCGTGCGGACGGTTGATGTCCACTTTCGCGCCCTCCCACTCGATGACGCCCTCATCGATGGGGTGCACGCCGGCGATCGTCTTGACCAGCGTGGACTTTCCTGCACCGTTGTCGCCGACCAGGGCGACCACTTCTCCGGCGTGGACTTCGAGATCGACACCGGAGAGGACCTGGACCGCTCCGAATCGCTTGAATACCCCACGCAACGCCAGCACGGGCGTCTGTGACACGTGAACCATCTCCTTCGCCGCCTGACCGGCGGGGATGTACCGCCTGACCGGCGGAGACGCCTCGCCACGAGGGGCAGCGTCGACGTACTGGAAGTACTGGGGGAAGAGCGTCCGGCACCCGGCCGGCAGCGGGGTGTGGGCCGGCCGGCTGCCGGACAGTCATGAGGCGGGCGGACTCCGCCGTGCGGCGCGGATCAGACCCGTACGTGCCAGGGCCTGTCGGCCCTGGCACGTGGAGGGACTACTTGATGCCCAGCGCGGTGCACTTGGCGGCGATGTCCTTGACGCAGATCGCGGAGGCCTGGTAGATGCCGTCCTTGACCACGGTGGACTCGATGTTGTCCTTCTTCACCACGGTCGGCTCGAGCAGCGTGGACGGAACGCCGTCCGTCTTGCCCGAGGCGCCGATGTCCTTGCCCTGGAGCAGGTTGACGGCGAACTGGGCAGCCGTCGGGGCGAGCTGCTTCGGCGACTTGTAGATCGTGAAGGTCTGCGTACCCGCGATGATCCGCTGGATACCGGGGAGCTCGGCGTCCTGGCCACCCACCGGGATGTCCTTGATGCCGGCGTTGCCCAGGGAGGTGATGATGCCGCCCGCCATGCCGTCGTTGGCGGAGTAGACCGCGTTGATCTTGCCCTTGCCGACCGAGGAGATGGCGGCGGTCATCTTCTCGCCGGCGATCTTCGGGTCCCACTCGCCGGACGCCTCGTAGGCAACCTTGATCTTGCCGTCGAGGGACTCGTGAGCGCCCTTCTTGAACAGGCCGGCGTTCGGGTCCTTCTCGTCACCGTTGATCATGACGAGGTTGGAGTCGGCCGCCTTGGAGCCGAGGGCGTCGAGGATGGCCTGGCCCTGGAGCTTGCCGATCTTCTCGTTGTCGTGGCTGACGTAGGCGTCGGCACCGACGATGGCGCGGTCGTACGCGACGACCTTGACGCCCTTCTTGTGCGCGTTGGCGATCCACGAGGCGGACTTCTCGGAGTCGACCGAGGAGATCGCGATGACCTTGATGCCGTCGGCGATCTGCTGCTCGAACTGCTGCTTCTGCTGACCGACGTCGCCGGCCGCGTTGTTGTAGACGACCTCGCAGTCCGCACAGTCCTTCTTGACCGCTTCGATGAACAGCGGCTTGTCCAGCGTCTCGTAGCGAGCGGTCTTGTTCTCCGGGAGAAGCAGACCGATCTTGGTCTTGCTGCCCGAGTCCGCCGAGTCCTTCTTGTCGTCGCCGGCCTTGCCACAAGCGGCGACGGAAAGGGCCATCGAGACCGCAGCGGTACCGATGACGGCGCGACGCATCATTGCGTTCATGTGGAGAAGCCTCCCTGACGAGGCCGCAGCGTCGCGGCCGAGGTGGGAGTGAGTCAACTCGGCCGCCACGTAGGCGTCAAGGAGTAAATCCTTAACAAGATGGCAACGGTGTCATTCATTATCTAAGTGAAGGCAGGAGTCGCAGCGGGGAGAGTGCTCTCCAAAAGGGTTGAATCCCCCATCTCGCTCAGGACGAGAGCGAGCGCGCCCAGCACCTCCGCCCGGCCGCCGAGGGCCCCGGGGAGCACCGACAGCTGCCGTGCGGCGCTGGGGATGGAGTAGCGCGCGACCGAGTCGCGGATCGGCCCGAGGACCAGCTCGCCCGCCTCCGCGAGCGAACCGCCGAGCACCACCCGGCTGGGGTTGAGCAGATTGCAGAGGTTGGCCACCCCGCTGCCGATGTGCCGCCCGACGTCGCCGATCACCCGGCGGCAGCCCGGATCGCCCTCACGGGCCAGCTGGACCACCCGCTCCATGGTGAGATCGGGGCCGTGGCTGGGCTGGAGCAGCGGCAGCACGTACCGCGCGGCCGTGAACGTCTCCAGGCATCCCCGGTTGCCGCAGCGGCAGACCGGACCCGATTCGTCGAGGGTGATGTGGCCGATCTCTCCGGCCGTGCCACCGGGGCCCCGGTAGATGTGCCCGTCGATCACCAGACCGGCGCCCACACCGCTCGCGACCTTGATGTAGGCGAGGTCCCTGACCCCCCGGCCGCTCCCCCAGACCAGCTCCCCGAGCGCCCCGAGGTTGGCGTCGTTGTCGACGTAGACCGGCACCCCGAGGCGTCCGGCCAGCTCTTCCCTGGGGTTGATGCCCGTCCAGCCCGGCAGGATCGACGTGGAGCCCAGCGTGCCGGACTCGACGTCGATCGGGCCGGGAACACCGAGGCCGACCCCGATCACCTTGCCGGGGCTGATCCCGGTCGTCTCGATCAGCCGGTTGACCAGTTGTTCCGCCCGTCCGAAGCCCTCGGCCGACGAGGCGTCCACGTCCAGCGGCTCGGACTCCTCCGCGAGCACCTGGTGGGCGAGGTTGCCGACCGCCACCCGAAGGTGCGTGTGCCCGAAATCGACGCCGATGACGATGCCCGCGTCACCACTGAGCGAGACGCTGCGCGCGCGGCGCCCGCCCGCCGAGGTGGGGGTCACCTCGACGGTGCCGCCCTCTTTCAGTTCGCGAACGATATTGGAGACGGTGGCCGCGGAGAGGCCCGTGCTCCTGGCGATCTCCGCCTGGGTGAGTGAACCCGCCATACGTACGGCGCGCACTACCCGCTCAAGGTTGGCGCGATGCAGAGATGTCTGCGACCCCGGAGTCTCCATCGACTCTCTCACTCCTGCCATATTCTCCAACATGTGAACTCTAAGCTGAGCGTTTTGGGGTACTCCCCGTCAAGACCTTGAGCAGTCGAAGCCTCGGATGAGCACGGGACCCTCGCACGACGACCTCGGCGAACTCCCCCGTACACAGACGAACCGCCCGCCGGCAGGGATGCCGGCGGGCGGTTCGGTCGTTCGGTGCGAGCGTTCGAGGAGTTACTTCACCGCGCCCGCGGTGAGGCCCGCCACCACCTGGCGCTGGAAGATGATGTAGGCCGCGAGGACCGGCAGCATCGCCATCACCAGGCCGGCGAAGAGACCGGACCAGTCGCCCTTGTAGCCCTGCCCGTTGGCCAGTTCGACCAGCCCCTGGGAGAGCACCCGGTACTTCGGATCGGTGTTCAGCACCGTGGGCAGCAGGTACTGGTTCCACTGCCCGAGGAAGTTGAAGATACCGACGCTGATCAGGCCGGGCTTCGCCATCGGCAGCATCACCTGGAAGAACGTCCGGGTGTGCGAGGCCCCGTCGAGCATCGCCGCCTCCGCCACCGAACTCGGCAACGAGCGGAAGAACGAGGTGAGGAAGAAGACGGTGAACGGCAGTGAGTACGCGATGTAGACCATGATCAGTCCGTGCCGCGTGTTCAGCAGGCCCATGTTGTTCATCACGAAGAACAGCGGGACCAGCGCCAGGATGATCGGGAAGCTCATCCCGCCGATGAACAGGTAGTACACGAAGCGGTTCCCGGGGAAGTCGAACCGCGCCAGCACGTACGCCGCCATCGAGCCGAGCAGCAGGGTGCCGATGAGCGAGCCGCCCACCACCAGGATGGTGTTCAAGAAGTAATCGCTCATATGTGCCTGACTCCAGGCACGCGACCAGTTCTCGAAGTGAAGCTTGTCCGGCAGCGCCCACGGCGTCGACAGGATCGAGTCATCTGTCTTGAACGAGGCCATGATCGCCCAGAGCAGCGGCATGACCACCAGGATCGCCCAGATGACCAGCACGCCGTGCGAGAAGACGTTGAGGACCTTGCCCTCGCTGCTCTTCTCCTTGACGCTCTTCCCCTTGGCGCCCTCCACGGGCTCCTTGGACACGGGGGCCGGTTCCTTCACCGCGTCCGCGGGAGGGGTGTCTGTGGCCTTCACGTGTGCTCACCTCGTACTACTGTCGAGCCGGCCGCGGGGGCCGGGCTGTCCTGCCTGCTGGGGATCCGGGCGCCGTGCCCCGGGGAGCACGGCATCAGAACTCCAGCCGCTCGCGCCGGCCCAGTCGCATCACGATGGCGGCGAACGCCATGGTGATGATGAGCAGTCCGACACCGATCGTCGTCGCGTAGCCGGCCTGTCCGTCGCGGAAGGCCGTCTGGTAGACGTACAGCGGCAGGACGGTGGTCGAGTAGTCGGGGCCGCCGGGGCCCACGGTCATGACCTGTACGGCCGTGAACGCCTCGACCCCGAGCGCCAGGATGCCCATGTAGACCCAGCCCGACTGCACGGTGTCCCAGAGCAGCGGCAGGGTGATCCTGAAGAACGTCGTGACGCGGCTGGCCCCGTCCAGGAGCGCCGCCTCGTAGAAGTCCTTCGGAATGGAGGCCATTCCGGCGGAGAAGAGGACGACGAAGAATCCGACGGTCGACCAGATCAGCACCGACATGACGCAGATGAGCGCCAGGCTCGGATCGCCCAGCCAGTCCGGCTGAATGGAGCCGAGCCCGACTCCCTTGAGCGCCGCGTTCAGCATTCCACTGCGCGGGTTGAACGCGAACTGGAACAGCAGGGCGACGATGACGATCGAGAGCACCTGCGGGAAGAAGTAGGCGATCTTGTAGAAACCCGAACCCCGCACGCCGGAGACCGCGGCGTTCTTGCGCCGCCGGCCTCCGACATTGAGCATGAAGGCGAAGAAGAGCGCGAGGCCCAGCGTCACCAGCGGCAGCAGCAGCACGAGCAGCAGGCTGTGCTGCAAGGACTTCCAGAAGATCTCGTCCTTCAGCATCCTGGTGTAGTTGTCGAAGCCGACCATCTTGAAGTCGGGACTCAGACCGGTCCAGTCCGTGAACGAATAGTAGATGGCCTGGATGAACGGCCAGATGACGAAGACCGCGTACAACACCAGTGGGACTACCAAGAACCCCACAATGAAGCGGTACTTGCCGTGCTGCATCGTTTACCGACCCCGATCTTTCCGCGGGTGCCGCCGCTGGTGACGGTTACTCACTGGTGCTTGTAGTGCTTGATGGACTGATCCTTGGCCGCGGCGTCCGCGTAGTCCTGGATCTTCTTGATGGCCTCGGCGGGCGTCAGGCGCCCGGCCATCATCTCGCCGAGACCGGCACCGATCTGCTCCTTCTGGAGCTTCACGTACCAGTCCTGCAGACGCGGGTTCACCACGTTGTCGCCGGCCTTCTTCAGCACGTCGACGCCGGACTGCATGGCCGTGGACAGGGTCAGTCCGTCGGTGCCGCCGTTGTAGGCGCTCAGCGACTTGACCTGCTTGGTGAAGTTCTTCGAGGACTCCTCGGAGAGCATGATGCGCAGCTGCTCCATGCCGCCCTCGGGGTTCTTCGCCTTGGCGGGGATGATGAAGGGCTCACCGCCGGACGCCCAGATGGTGCCGAAGGGCAGCTTGTCGGACGAGTCCAGGCCGGTCGGCGCCCCGACCATCATCTTGAAGTCCTTGGGCGTGGTCGGCGCCGCCTCGTTCTCCACCCACGAACCGTTCGGGATGAAGAGGGCCTTGCCCTTGGTCCACTCGGTCTGCGACTGGATGTGGGTCAGGCCGGCGGTGCCCTTGAGGATGTATCCCTTCTGCTGCAGCTCGTAGTACGCCTCGAACGCCGACTTGACGGCCGGGTCCTTCCAGGCGTTCGGCTCCAGGTTGTCGATCTTGTCGAGAACCCCCCGGCCACCGATCTTGGCGATGAACGGGTAGAGCGAGAAGGGAAGGTAGTAGGGGTACTTACCGGCGTACGTCCAGCCGGCGATGCCCTTCTTCTTCGCCTTCTCGCACAGGGCGAGCATGTCGTCCCAGTTCTCGGGGTACTGGGCGTCCAGACCGTCGAGCGCGGTCTGCGAGTACCAGACGCCGTACACCGTGTACGCGTAGTACATGATCCAGACCGGGTCGCCGTCGAACTGACCCATCTCCAGCACGCCGGGCCGCAGGGTGTCGCGGACCTTCTTGCCGGGGTCGTCGAAGGACGGTGCGTCCATCAGCGGCGTCAGGTCGAGCAGCTGCTTCTTGCCGACGAGGACACCCATGTCCATTTGCTCGGCACCCGAGTTGTCGATCAGGTCCGGCGGGGTGCCACCGTTGAAGCGCGGCTGCAGCTGCGACTGGATCTTCTGCGTGGCGGTGTGCTTGACCTTGGCCTTGGGGAAGGCCTTGGTGTACTGCTTCTCGGCGTCGATCGCGTACTGCTCGCCGAAGCCGCCGTTGAAGATGACCACGTCGAGACCGGCCGTGTCATTGACGCCCAGCGGGTTCTTCGCGCTGGTCTTGCCCTTCTTGACCGTGTCGTCGCTGCTGCTGTCGCTACTCGCACACGCCGACAGGAAGCTCATCGTCGGGACGGTGATCAGACCGAGTGCGGCAGACCGCTTGATCACGTCGCGACGGCCAAGGCCCTCATTCTTGTGGGCGGAGGTGGATCCCATGCTCAAGTCCTCGCCTTCTACAGGACTCAGGCGGTGTTGTACCGGTCGCCCATCGATATTCGCCTCAGGCGAAGGGCCCCGCCACCGCGGTCAGTTGCGCTTGGGTGGTGCAGATTTCAGGCTAGCCATTGCAGTGGGGGGGTGTAGGGGGACCGGCCAGCCGACGCACCTGTGGCGCGTCGAGTTGCCCTGCCCCCGTTGTCCCCCCTGTTCGCACAGTTGAAAAAATGCTGTGCAGACGCCGACAGGTATAGTCCACTTGCAGCCAACTGAGCAAGATCGAATGCAGGTTTGAGCGGCAGTCTTTCCCGAGTTGAGACCTCGCGGATACCTCGGCACCGCACGGCCTCCTCCGGATGTAACGATTTTCGCAATACGGTCGATTCGACTGCGGGCTTCGACCCAACACCCTTGACACCACCAGCCACTTCACTTCCTACTGGTTCTTGCGCACGCTTCTGACAACGTTGTCCAAGCGCACTTCCTCGGGAGGAATGGCTCGGCATGCAGCCCCGACACGGTTCTCGCAAGAGACAAAACAGTACGGCCGCCCTGATCGCGGCTTCACTGGTCCTGGTCGTGACAGCCCCCACCGCGGCCGCCGCTCAGTCGGCCGGGTCAGGAGAAAAGGGTCATAAGCCTTCGGGCGACCGGACATTCAGTTCATCCTTCGAGGCGGACGAGAAACAGCCCGACTGGCGCAATACCGTCGAAGAAGGCCCTGACGGAAAGAAGCGGACATCCGGTATCGATGGCGGCTTCTCCGCCGGAATACCGGGCAATGTGACCGACAAGGTCACAGAGGTCCGCGCGAGCGACGAGAACACCGGCGGCGGGGAGGTGAAGGAAAACCTCGTCGACGGTGAATCCGGTACGAAATGGCTGTCCTTCAAGCCCACCGCCTGGGCCGAGTTCGACCTCTCCGAGCCGGTCAAGGTCGTCACGTACGCGCTGACCTCGGCCGACGACCACGACGAGCGGGACCCGAAGGACTGGACGCTGCAGGGCTCAGAGGACGGCAAGAGCTGGACGGACCTGGACTCCAGGACCGGCCAGACCTTCTCCGAGCGCTTCCAGACCAAGTCGTACGACTTCACGACGGACAAGGCCTACCAGCACTTCCGTCTGGACATCACGAAGAACAACGGCGCCGGTGACGCGACCCAGCTCGCCGACGTCCAGTTCTCCGACGGGGACACCTCGGCCCCGGCCCCCGACGACATGCGCAGCCAGATCGACCGCGGCCCCTCCGGCTCCCCCACCGCCAAGGCCGGCGCGGGCTTCACCGGAAAGAAGGCGCTGCGCTACGCGGGTACGCACAAGGCGGACGGCCGGGCCTACTCGTACAACAAGGTCTTCGACGTCAACACGGCCGTCACCCGGGACACCGAGCTGTCCTACCTGGTCTACCCCCAGATGGGCGAGACGGATCTGTCGTACCCGGCCACGCACGTCGCGGTGGACCTGGCGTTCACCGACGGCACCTACCTGAGCGAGCTGCGCGCCACCGACTCCAACGGCGGCCTGCTGACCCCGCAGGGCCAGGCCGACGCCAAGCGGCTGTACGTCAACCAGTGGAACAAGGTCGACGCGCGGATCGGCACCGTCGCGGCCGGCAAGACCGTCGACCGGATCCTCGTCGCGTACGACTCCCCCAAGGGCCCGTCGAAGTTCCAGGGCTGGATCGACGACGTCAAGATCGCCCCGAAGGCGCCGGAGAAGCGCAAGGCGCACCTCTCGGACTACGCCTCGACCGTCCGCGGCACCAACTCCAGCGGCAGTTTCTCCCGGGGCAACAACTTCCCCGCCACCGCCGTACCCAACGGTTTCAACTTCTGGACCCCGGTGACCAACGCCGGATCGACGAGTTGGCTGTACGACTACGCGAAGGGCAACAACGAGGACAACCTGCCCACCCTCCAGGCCTTCAGCGCCAGCCATGAGCCGAGCCCCTGGATGGGCGACCGGCAGACCTTCCAGCTGATGCCGTCGGCCGCGTCCGGCACCCCGGACGCCTCGCGCACGGCACGCGCGCTGCCGTTCAAGCACGAGAACGAGACGGCGAGGCCGCACTACTACGGGGTCACGTTCGAGAACGGCCTCAAGGCCGAGATGACGCCGACCGACCACGCGGCGCGGATGCGGTTCACGTATCCGGGCAAGGACGCGAGCATGGTCTTCGACAACGTCTCCAACGACGGCGGGCTCACCCTCGACCCGAAGACCAGCTCCTTCACGGGCTTCTCCGACGTGAAGAGCGGCGGCTCGACCGGTGCCACCCGGCTCTTCGTGTACGGCGTCTTCGACGCCCCCGTCACCAGCAGCGGGAAGCTCTCCGGCGGCGGTGGCGACGACGTGACCGGCTACCTCCGCTTCGACGCGGGCAAGGACCGTACCGTCAACCTGCGCCTGGCCACCTCGCTGATCAGCATCGACCAGGCGCAGCAGAACCTGGCCGCGGAGATCCCCGCCTCGCGCTCCTTCGGCCGGGTCGAGGACAAGGCCCAGGGCGCCTGGGACGACCTGCTGGGCAAGGTGGAGGTCGAGGGCGCGACCGCCGACCAGCTGACCACGCTGTACTCCAGCATGTACCGGCTGTACCTCTACCCGAACTCGGGCTCCGAGAAGGTCGGCGGCGAGGACAAGTACGCCTCGCCGTTCTCACCGCAGGTCGGCTCCGACACCCCGACCCACACCGGCGCCAAGATCGTCGACGGCAAGGTGTACGTCAACAACGGCTTCTGGGACACCTACCGGACGACGTGGCCGGCGTACTCCTTCCTCACGCCGAAGAAGGCCGGCGAGATGGTGGACGGCTTCGTCCAGCAGTACAAGGACGGCGGCTGGATCTCCCGCTGGTCCTCGCCCGGCTACTCGGACCTGATGACCGGCACCTCGTCGGACGTCGCGTTCGCCGACGCGTACGTCAAGGGCGTGAAGTTCGACGCGGAGGCGGCGTACGACGCGGCCCTGAAGAACGCCACGGTCGTCCCGCCGACCTCGGGCGTCGGGCGCAAGGGCATGGAGACCTCTCCGTTCGTCGGGTACGCGAACACCGACACGCACGAGGGCCTGTCCTGGTCGCTGGAGGGCTATGTCAACGACTACGGCATCGCGCAGATGGGCCAGGCGCTCTACAAGAAGACGCACAAGCAGCGCTACAAGGACGAGTCCGAGTACTTCATGAACCGGGCCCGCAGCTACGTCCAGCTGTTCGACGACAAGGCCGGCTTCTTCCAGGGCAAGAACGCCAAGGGTGACTGGCGGCTGCCGTCCGACCAGTACGACCCGCGGGTCTGGGGCTACGACTACACCGAGACCAACGGCTGGGGCTACGCCTTCACCGCCCCGCAGGACAGCAAGGGCCTCGCCAACCTGTACGGCGGCCGGGACGGTCTGGCCAAGAAGCTGGACACGTACTTCTCCACCCCCGAGACGGCGGGCCCGGAGTTCGTCGGCAGTTACGGCGGCGTCATCCACGAGATGACGGAGGCCCGTGACGTACGGATGGGCCAGTACGGCCACAGCAACCAGGTGGCGCACCACGTCGCGTACATGTACGACGCGGCGTCGCAGCCCTCCAAGACGCAGGAGAAGGTCCGCGAGGTCCTGAGCCGCCTGTACACGGGCAGCGAGATCGGCCAGGGCTACCACGGCGACGAGGACAACGGCGAGCAGTCGGCCTGGTACCTCTTCTCCTCGCTGGGCTTCTACCCGCTGGTCATGGGCAGCGGCGAGTACGCGATCGGCTCCCCGCTGTTCACCAGGACCACGGTGCACCTGGAGAACGGCCGCGACCTGGTCGTCAAGGCGCCGAAGAACAGCGCGAAGAACATCTACGTCCAGGGCCTGAAGGTCAACGGCAAGAAGTGGACCTCCACCTCGCTGCCGCACGACCTGCTGGCCAAGGGCGGCGTGCTGGACTTCGACATGGGATCCAAGCCGTCGGCCTGGGGCACCGGAAAGGACGCCGCCCCGGTCTCCATCACCAAGGACGACAAGGTCCCGTCGCCGAAGAAGGACGTCCTGAAGGGCGCGGGCGCCCTGTTCGACGACACCTCGGCGACCTCCGCCCAGGTCGGGTCGGTGGAGCTGCCGTCCCCCGCCGGCACGAAGGCGGTCCAGTACACGCTGACCTCGGCGACCGCGGCGAAGGCCCCCACGGGCTGGGTCCTGCAGGGATCGGCGGACGGCACCTCCTGGAAGGACCTCGACAAGCGGTCCGGCCAGACCTTTGCCTGGGACAAGCAGACGCGGGCGTTCTCGGTGCAGGTGCCGAAGGCGTACGCGAAGTACCGGCTGGTGAGCACGGCGGCGACGCTGGCGGAGATCGAGCTGATCTCCTGAGTCACCCGCAGAGCGCATGAGGACGGGCCGCCCGCACACCGGGCGGCCCGTTCCCGTGTGTGCCGGGCGGTCCGTCGGGCCCCGGGCTCTCAGGAGCGCTGTTCCGCCTTGTCGCGCAGGGCCTGCTCGACCGCCTCACGCACCCGTTCCTCCTCACGCCGTGCGCGCCGGACGCGCGACCGGCGGACGAGCACGAACGCCGCCGCGGCCGCGGCCAGGACGAGGACCAGGAGCAGCAGGAGCGTCCAGGGGACGGCCCAGCCGTGGGCGGTGGCCCGGACGGGGGCGAGGGCGGTGGTGGAGCCGGCGGCGTCGGTGATGAGCGGGGTGACCGCGACGGTGGCCGTGAGCCGGAGGGCCGGGGTGACGTCGTGGAGGGGGACGGTGACCTTCCAGCGCTCGCCGGGCAGCAGTTCGGGCGGCGCGGCGATGGCGCCGGCCTCGGTGCTCAGCGTCCCGAAGGGGCCGGTGAGGGTGACCTTCTGGGTGCCGGAGAGCAGCGCGTTGCCGGTGTTGTGGAGGCTGTAGGTCACCGTGGCGTCGCCCTGGCCGAAGGGGTTGGCGGTCCCCCGGTAGTCGATGTGCGCGTCCTCGACGGCGAGCGCGGGCTTCAGGGCGCCGCTGACGCGCAGCTTGATCCGGATGCCGAGGCGCCGGTCGACGGCGATGCCCTCGGCGTCGTCGGACTGCTTGAGCGACGTCAGGATGCCGCCCACGTAGTCGCCGGGGGGCGCGTTGTCCGGGACCTTGACGGTGAAGGGGATCTCGGCGCTCTTCCCCGGGGCTATCCGGACGTTCTTCCGGCCGGCCCGGACCCAGGAGCCGATGGAGCGGGACTTCTTCCCCTCGGTGAGGAGGTCGAGCTGGCCCTTCTCCGTGGTGAAGCCGTCGGCGGCGTAGACGGCGAGGTTCAACGGGTCGGTGCCGTGGTTGGCCACGACGAGGGCATCCTCGGCCTCACCGCCGGGGCTGACGGTGTAGCCGAAGCTCGACCGGTCCTCCCCGTAGTCGTTGGCGGCGGTCCGGACCGTCCAGGTGACGTCGCCCTCGGCCGCCCGTGCCGGGCCGGTGGAGGTGGCGAACGCCAGGGCCGCGAGGAGGAAGAGGAGGGCGGCGCGGACGGCGGCGGTGCGGCGAGGTGGTGCCACTGCGTGCATGGGGTCTCTCTCGGAACGGCGGCGTGGCAGGCTGCGGCGTACCGGAGCCTGCCACGCCGGTGGAGCGGGGAGGGTCAGCTGCTCAGCGCGGTGATGGTGAGGGTGGCGCGGTAGCCGCCCTTCTGGACGGAGTCCGGGATCCTCAGATCGAGGTCGGCGCCCAGCTTGGCCGTGCCGCGGGCGTGCCCCTGGGGTGCGGAGCCGAGGCCGCGGGAGAGGGCCAGGCCGTCACCCTTGCCGCCGTAGCCGGAGGGGACCGACGCACCGGCCTTGGCCCCGGCGCCCTGGTCGAGGAGGTACGGCGACCAGCCGAGGTAGGAGCCCTCGAACGTCTTGCCGGCGTCCTTGAACGCGCTCACTCCGGCCGAGACGGCCCACGGGGAGAGGGAGCGGCGGGTGTCCGACACGAGGATCGGGTTGATCTTGCCGGAGGCGGTGAAGTGGTCGCCGTTCTCCTCCTTGGCCGTGCCGAGGTCGACCAGGCCGTTGTAGCCGTCGATGGTCCAGCCGAACTCGCCCGGAGCCGGCTTCGGCACGTTCACCTGTAGGGACTGGCCGTCACCGTTGTACGGGTGGACGCTCACCTTGTCGACGACCGAGCCGACCGGCTGGGCGGCGGTGGTGTTCTTGCACCAGTCGCCGTTGGAGACCTGGGAGTTGGGAGCGGCGCAGCTGCCGCTGCGGATGTTCTCCACGACGAGCTTCTCGTCCCGCACCTGGACCTTGACGTAGCTGCGGACGTGCTCCTGGTTCTGGACGGAGTTGTACCAGTAGCTGTCCGGGTTCAGCGGGTCGGCGCCGTTGCCCGCGCCGCTGGTGCCGCTGGAGTCGGGCGGGGTGATGTCGTAGTACTTCGAGCCCGAGGCCGAGTTGGCCGTGACGTAGAGGACGCCGCCGGGGCCGGGGTAGACGTCGGCCGCGCCGGGCTGCTCCGCGGGGTCGGCCTTCTCGCCGTTCTTGATGAGGTAGCTGCGGGAGTAGCTGTGGTCGTGGCCCTGGAGGACCATGTCGACGCCCAGCTTGGAGAAGGTCGTCGGGAAGTCGACCCGGCGGGCCTTGTTGTCCTTGTCCTTGGCGTGCGAGGCCGGCGAGTAGATCGAGTGGTGGTAGACGAGCACCTTCCACTTGGCTTCAGAGCCGTGCTCGTTGATGACGTCCGTGACGTACTTGGTGTGCGCCTCGTCGCCCCCGCCGCCCTGGGAGGTGGCGTAGCTGTTGCTGTTGAGGTCGATGAACAGCACATCCTTGTAGATGTACCAGTAGTTGCCGCCCGAGGTGTCGGACGCCGGGTTGCCGTTGGCGTACAGCGCACCGGAGTTGTCCGTGTTCGGCGTCGAGAAGTGCTGCTCGTACGCCTTGCCGCCGACGTCGTGGTTGCCGATGGTGGCGGCCCACGGGTACTGGCGCAGCTGGTCGGGCGCCAGGAAGGAGTTCCACTGGGACTCGTTGTTGGCGCTCTCGACCTGGTCGCCGCCGGAGACCAGGATCTCGGCCTTCGGGTTGGCCTTGGTGGCCACGTCCAGGGTGTCCTGCCAGCCGGCCTGGTCCTGCGCCAGGTCCCCGGAGGAGCCTATCTGCGGGTCGCCGAGGAAGAGGAAGTCGTACTCGCCCTCGAAGTCCTGGGTGGTGAAGGCGTACGCCTTGGACCAGTTGCCCTCGGTTCCGACGCGGTAGGAGTAAGCGGTGTTCTCCTTGAGGCCGGTGAGCGTGGCGCTGCGGTTGTAGCCGCCGCTGGCGGCGATGTTCTTGGCGCCCAGGGCGTCGAAGCCGGCGGCGTCGGCGGGGAACTCTCCACCGGTGAGCTTCGCGGTGGGGGCGAGCTGGACCTTCTGGGCGGTGTCGGCGGAGGAGTACCAGCTGACGGTGCGCTGGGTCTCGTTGGCGCCGACGCCCAGGACGATCCCGGAGAGCGTGGAGGATTCGGCCGCGGCCGCGGGTGCGGCCTGTCCGCCCGTGAAGGCAACGGCCAGACCGAGGAGGGCGGCGGTGGCGCCGGTGGCCACCCGGTGCCGCACAGGCCCGCGGGCCCGCTGGAAAGCGTTCGTTCTCATGAAGTATCGATTCTTTTGTGTTCAAACGGTGGGCAGGAAGTGCACACACGAAGGAGGGCACCACGTTCTCCGCACCGGGTGAACAGCGTGCGAAGGTGATCCGGGCGGCGGCTGAACATCACCGCTGACCTGGGGTTTCTACGAGCCGGTCACGCGCTGCACGAACCAGGCGAGGCCCATGGCGGCCACTCCCGCCGACAGCGCTCCGGTGACCCAGCGGGCGGCCCGCGGCGAGCGCCGTCCGAGCAGCAGCAGGAGCGGGAACAGTACGGCGATGAAGCCGAGCTGGACGGCCTCGATGCCGATGTTGAACACCAGCAGGGACCACAGCAGGGTCCATGACCACGAGGCCTCGATGCCGAGTGCGCCCGCGAAGCCGAGACCGTGCACGAGGCCGAAGCAGAACACGATGCCGAGCCGGGTCCACCCGGCCCGGTCCAGGGCGAACCGGCTCTCGCCCGGCGCCCGGAGTTCCATGACCTGGGCGCCGCCCCCTCTCAGGCGCCACAGGTGCCAGCCCGCGACCACGGCGATGGACAGCGCGATGACGGGCTCCACCAGCCCGGCGGGGACGTCGACCAGCCCCAGGGCGGCGAGCAGGAACGTCACGGAGTGGGCGAGGGTGAACGCGGTGGCGGCGAGGACGATTTCGCGGGGCCGCCGGGATCCGGCGATGAGGGCGAGCAGGAACAGGATGTGGTCGGTGCCCGTCAGCAGGTGCTCGGCGCCGAGGCGGAAGAACTCCCAGAAGCGCTCCGGCCAGGACTGGCTGATCGGGAAGGACGGGTGCCCGCTGTCGAGGGCGGCGCTGCCGGTGAGGCCGTCGGCGTCGTAGGTGACGATCGTCTTGGTTCCCTTGACGTAGCCCTCCGGGTCGGGGAAGAGGGTGCTGCGGATCTCGTGGTCGCCGGTGCCGTGTCCGGCACAGGTCCAGTCGAGTGCGAGCAGCGCGTAGGGGACGCCCTCCTCTGTGCCCATCCGGAACCCGCCGACGGGGACGGGCTCGCAGCCGGTGCCCCCCGTGGCGACCGAGAAGCGCCGGGTGACGTAGTCGACGACGGTCTCGCGGTGGGCGTCGAGGGCCGCGGCGCGGGCGCGGGCGTCCCCGTTCTCGAACGCGTCGGTTCCGGCACGGAAGAGGGGGTCGTCGGAGCCGGCGTCGGCGGCCGAGACGACGAGCAGGTCGTACTCCAGCTTCAGTTCGGTCCGCAGCGGGCCGTCACCGTCGGCGGTGACGTGCGCGTACACGACGGAGGTGAAGCCATGGGCGGCGGCGGGCCCGGCGAGGCCGGGGAAGAGGAAGGCCGCCGCGGCGAGAACGAGCAGCAGGCGGCGGACATGGTGCGACATGGGTCTCCTTGGGGGTTGCCCGTGCACCGTGCTGGTCGCGGATGAACCGAGGCCGACCGATCGGCAAACCATGAGAAAACAAATGTTCGATGCGGGTCGGAACGGTGGAGATCGTGTGGAACGGACGCGCAGGATGGGGGAAATACCGCTCCGCGCCGGCCCCGTCCCGCTCCCCGCCGGACAGCAGTCACGTTCCCTCCCGGAGGACGATCGCCTTGCACCGCCCGCCCCTCGCCGCCGTACTGGTGGTGGCCGCCGCCCTGCTCACCGGATGCGCTTCGGGTGACGACTGGTCACAGCGGCGCCCCAGCCCCTCCGCCGTCGGCGCGCTGGGTGCGGGCTTCACCGGCCCGGCCAGGTCACCCGCACCGGAGTCGACCCTCACGCCGAGCCCGGGTTCGTGGTCCGGGGTCCGGCCCTCGCCCGGCTTCCGCGTCGTCCTGCTCAGTGCGGGCGGCGACCGTCCGGCGACGACCCTGGCGAAGGCGGTGAAGGAGTGGGCGGAGGACGCGGACGTGGACCTGCGCACCGTGACCGCGTCCGGCGACGCCGACCTCCTGCCCGCCGTCACCCGGGCGATGGAGATGCACCCGGATCTCATCGTCAGCGCGGGCAACGACCTCATCGATCCCCTGACGACGGTCAGTCCGAGCCATCTCGCCCAGGAGTTCCTGGTCGTGGGGGCGGAACTCGCCGAACCCACCGAGAACGTGACGGCGGTCGACTGGTCGGGGGCCTCGTTCCGCGGGGAGGGACTCGGCATGTCCTCGACGTACGACCCCGCCTCGTTCACCGACGCCCGCTGCGCGGCAGCGATCCGCGCGGGCGCCGCCGCGGTACTGACGGGACACACCGGGATCGTGGTCTGGCTGGACGAGTTCTAGGGACACGTCTCCTTCATCCGGGCGCCGCCACTGACCCGCCCCTATCTAGGGAGCGCGCACGGACGGCCGGTATCTCCCCACGAGATGCCGGCCGTCCGCGTCCTCACCCCACCGTGCAGGCGAGTTCGGTGGCGGGATCGGGGTTGCCGCCGGTGGAGACGTACCCGAAGGTCGTGGATTCCCCCGGGTCGAGCGATCCGTTCCAGTCCACGTTGTGGACCATCACGTCCTGGCCCTGAACCGTCATCGCCCCACTCCAGAGGCTGTCCACGCTCTGCCCGGCCGGCTGGGTCCAGCCGACCATCCAGCCGAGCATCGGGACGTCACCGGTGTTGGTGACGGTCACCTGGGACTGGTAACCGCCGCTCCAGCTGCCGGTGGTGGCGAGCGCCGCGGCGCACAGGCCGGGCGGCGGTTCGGTCGGGATCGTCGGGTCCTTGACCCCGGTCACCTCACCGTTGCCCCCGTCGAAGACCACGTCCGAGCAGGAGTAGAACGTCTCCTGGCTGTCGGAGCGCTCCCACACCATGTAGATGATGTTGCGGCCGTCCCTGCCGGCCGGAAGTGTCCCGGACCAGGAGTAGTTGGCCTCCACCGTCCCCGGAGTCCCGTTCAGCGGCGGGTGATCGACGTCCAGGAAGGGCGTCTCCTCCATGTCGTCCCAGGTCAGCGGCCGCGTCGGGTCGTAGCCGTCCTTGGTGATGTAGACGTGGAACGAACCGGGGTGCGCCGCCCAGGCGTTGTACGCGAAGTCGACGGTCGCGCCCGAGGTCAGATGGGTCAGCGGCCAGTCGGCGCTGGGCGTGTTGAAACCGGTGAAGTTGGGGTTCCCTCCGCTGCACAGCTCACCGTCCGGGACGAAGCCGCGGGTGCGGCCCGCGCCGTCGGAGCGGAGCACGGAGAACCAGTTGTAGAACGGCGTGGTCCCGCTCTGCTGCGCGGCGGCCCGGCAGGCGGGGTTGACCGGCTTGATCTCCCCCGTGCCGGTGAGCGCGTCCTGCCAGCACAGGAAGGTGCGGCTGGCGGGCTTCATCGGCGTGCCGTGGGCCTCGGCGCGGCCGCCGGAGGTGACGACGACCAGCCCGAGGGCGGGGACGGCCGTGAGGAGGGCGAGCAGGGTGAGGAGCAGGGCTCTGCCGCGGGTACCGGCCAGGAGCCGGCCCCCGATCAGTAATCGGCGGCTCGATCGGTGGATCACGAGGTACGTCCCTTCGCTGCTGTCGTCCGGGGGGATTGGCGGAACAACGTTCGGGTCGTGCGGTGTCGTGCTGACGGTCCGTCGCTCTGTCGCTCGACTGCTTGGGAGCGCTCCCATTGTTCGGGGAGGCTAGCGCTCCGGTGCGGGGCTGTAAACGCCTCGGGCCCGTTTTCCGGCGGTCACGCCCGCGGGTGACTTCCTGTCTCCGTCAGGCCCTTTCCGCGGTGTCCGGACCGGCCGTGGGCAACAGGCTCTCCGGCAGGGTCACGTTCCACGCCGTGATGACCGGCTGGCCGTGCTCCCGGCCGAGCCGGGACACCGCCCCGGTGGCGAGCTGGAAGAGCGTGCCCTCGGCCGGGGTCAGGCCGAGGTAGCGGGCGGTCAGGACGCGCAGGAAGTGGGAGTGGGCGACGAGCACGATGTCGTCGCCGCCGGCTCGTTCGGCCGCTTCCCCGACCTCCGCCAGCACCCGGTCGGCCCGCTCCCCCACCCCCGCGGGGGTCTCCCCGGGGTGTGCGTCGGGGCCTGCGGTGACGCCGTCGGTCCAGAGGTTCCAGCCGGGGCGGGTGAGGTGGATGTCGTGGGTGGTGATGCCCTCGTAGCCGCCGTAGTCCCACTCGCGCAGCTCGGGGGTGATCCGGGGCGCGGCGAGCCCGGCGAGTTCGGCGGTGCGCCGGGCCCGAACGGAGGGGCTGACCAGGGTGAGGGCGATGTCGCGGTCCGCGAGCAGCGGGGCGAGGGCGCGGGCCTGGCGCTCCCCCAGGGGGGTCAGGGGCAGGTCGGTGTGGCTCGTGTGCTGCCCGTTGCGGGACCACTCGGTCTCGCCGTGCCGGATCAGGATCAACTCGCCCATGTGAAGGCCATCCGCTCTCTGTGCCGTTACCGCTCACGTGATTGTCGATGGTGCGAACCCGCTGTTCCACGATCGCATTCCGGCCGTGGCGGGAGCGGTCGGGCGCGCCCGGGGGCGACCGGATGCGGCTGCCCGCGGTGGGTGGGAACCGCCTGTCCGCCCCGTTCCGAAACACCGGCAGGGGGCTGTCGCCGGAGGCCCCGTGAGTGGGTGCGGCCGGGACGAACCCGGCGGGACACGTGCGGGCGTTTCCACCGGGCCGAGCGGCCGGCCGGCCGGCGCGCGGCCGCTCGGTCCCGATGGGCCCGGCCGAGCGGGCCGGTGAACCCTCGTTCCGGGCCGATCCGGTGGAGGGATGGAGGGAGTCCAGGTCCAGGACCTGGCTGTGGAGTGTCATCGTCGTCTTCGTGCTCCGGCAGCCGGCCGGAGCCGGTCCCACCGGCGAGGAGCTCAAGGAGTTCACCCGTCAGAAGGTGACCGAGGCCACGAAGCCGGGCATCGACCCGCTCAGCGACAGGGCCGCACCCGTCGTCGACGGCCTCGCGCACCGCTTCGCCGAGGTGTCGGGCACCGCCCCGGATCCGTGACACGACCTCGTCACGCATCCGGGGTGGGCCCGGACTCCGTCCCGGCAGTGGGGTGCGGGTGAACGTGGCGCCGGCGCGCTCTCCACCTCGCCGCATGGGGGACGACGAGCACACGTCGTGCCACGTCCCGGCCGGCCGGCCGGGGTTCGCGTCGACGTGATCCGTGAGCGGGAGCCTATGAACGCTTCCGGTCGGGGCGAGGCCGCCCGGCGGACCGCACCGGACGCAGCAGCACCGGACGCAGCCTGCTGTAACCGCGCACGGACACCGGTCGGAGCGCCTTGAGCTCGTACGCGGCCATGCCCGCCAGTTCGCCGGCGAAGGCCGTGTCGACCAGCACCGCATCGGGGCGGGCCACCGCGGTAAGCCGGGCCGCGATGTTGACGGCCGCCCCGTAGACGTCACCGAAGCGGCCGAGGACGGCGCCGTACGCCAGGCCGGTCCGCAGCTGGGGCAGCCCCGGCTCCGCCGCCGCGCCGGCAGTGAGTTCCAGCGCGATGTCAGCGGCCGAGGACGCCGATTCGCAAACGAAGAGCACCTCGTCCCCGATGGTCTTCACCACCCTGCCCCGGCCTTCGGCGACCACGTCGCCGGTCAGCCTCTCGAACCGGTCGAGCACCCGGGCGAGCTCGGTGCTGTCCAGTCCACGGGTCATCCGCGTGTAGCCGACCATGTCGGTGAAGCCGACCGCCCGGTCGCGGACGTCAGCCCCCTCACCGGACGGCATCCGCCCGGCTGCCACCGCGCCTCCCGGCCCGTCCTGCGCCCGGTCCGGCTGCCGCCCCGGCCCCACGGGCTCCGCCTCCCCGGCCTCGGCGAGCACCCGTGCGGTACAGGCCGCGAGATGCCGGCGCCACACGTGCCGCTGCAGCAGTTCCAGCTCCGGCAGCAGCGCCGCCGCACGGCCGGCCGCCTCCCCCTCCTCGGAAGGGGTGCGCGGCTCACGGTTCATCCAGGCCCAGAGGGTGTGCGCCTGCCATTCGGCGAGCCGGGACAGATGATGCCCCAGAGCGCGCGCCATCATGGTCTCGCTCTCCTCCGTGATGAGCCCGGCTCCGATGAGCCGCTCCCCCACGCGCAGCGCGTCCACATCGGCGTCGGTGAACGCGCGTACGTCGTCGCCCACCGCCGGGAACCCGAGCGCACGCCAGATCTGCACGGTGCGCTCGGGCGCCACCCCGGACCGCTCGGCGATGTCCCGCCTCGTCCAGACGCGGCCGCCTCCGAGAAGCACCTCCTCGACGGCCCCTCGCAGTTCGTCGGCCCGGGGCCGGGGAACCTGTTCCTCCGCCGGTTCCGCGGCACTCATGTGGTGTGCACGATGAGCACGTCGAGGCCGGCCTTCCTCGCGACGTCCGCCGGGACGGAGCCCAGGATGCGCCCGGCGAGCGAGCGCAGCCCCCGGTTCCCGACGACCAGGAGGTCGGCCGAGCACTCCCGGGCGACCCGCACGAGCGCGGCGACCGGTTCGTCCTGCACCGCGACGGACCGCACGTTCACCGCCCCCTGCGCCAGGGCCCGGCCCTTGGCGGTGCGCAGGGTGTCCTCGGCGGGAGCCGAACCCACCACCTGGTACGCCTCAGCACCCAGTTGGTCCTGCGCCAGGGCGAGTTCGGGTCCGCGCATCGGTACGTACGCACAGGCGATGACAAGTTCGGCGCCGCATACGGCGGCCAGTCGGGCCGCCCCTTCGACGGCGGCCAACGACGACTCCGAGCCGTCCGTGCCGACCATGACAGTCCGGTAGGCGACCAAGTCAAACTCCTTACCTCAGAGTAAACTTACTTTTGAGTAAGGTAGAGCGCGGTCACCCCACCGGGCAAGAGGCAGGACCGACGGCAACCGCGACTGGTTCGGAGTCGAGAATTATGGGAAGCCGGACAAGACGCACTTTCCGCAACGGAAGCAGGAACCGTCGTGACCACCTTCGTCATCACCGTCCCCGGAACCTTCGTCACCGAGGTCCCGGACACCTCGCTCGCGACACTGAAGGGGGCGCTGGCCAAGCGGCACACGGACGTGAGCAGAAGCGAGGGCCTCGATCTGCTGACCCTCAACGACGACGGCACCTTCTCCATCCGTCTGGAGGTCGAGGCCACGGACCGGTACGAAGCGGAGCTCGAAGCGGCAGAGCTGGTGTCCACGGCACTGCGGGAGGCAGGAATCCCGGCGCAGGACGCACCACTCGGAGCGCCGGTCGTCACGGGAATCGACAGCGACCTCTGAGAGGGGTCAGGGGTTCAGCGCCACTGCCCCGGAATACGGCGAACGGCATCCAGCGGCAGGGCGCAGAACGCGACAGGCTGTTCCGGCGGCGCGAGGTGTCCTGCGGCGGGGATGACCACGGCCGGGCCCGCGTCGAAGTCGCGGGCCCGGCCTTCGCCGCCCTCGAAGAAGCCGGACAAGTCGTGTTCACCGACGCCGACCGGGGCGGGAACGGTCAGTCTGCGCAGCGTTGCCGTGACGGCCACGCCGAGCGCGAACGGACACCGCGGCGTGGGCGCGCTGCACCTGCCCGGAGGCCACGCGGCCGATACGGCTGCCAAGCCGACCCCGCTGTGCGCGGCGGGCAGCTGTGGGGGCCGCGTGTCTCGGCCTGCGCGGCAGGCCCCGGTGCGAGCCGGTACGGGACCACCCGACCGACACCGTCGCCGCGGAGCGGTTGTGGAACGCGAGCCGCGAACTGACCGGTGTCGGCTCCGGCGCCTTCCTGACGCGGGGCCCGTCCGGCTCCGGTCCGCCGGACGGGCCCCGCGGCGGGCGGCCGCTTCCTCAGCCCTTGACGACGCCCAGCGACGCGTCGCCGACGACCACGACCTCGTACGGCCGGTCCGTGTCGGCCGTGACGCGGAGCGTGCCGCCCTCACGGACCAGTTCGTATGCGGCGGCCGGTGCGCCCGTGAGGTCGGGGACCGTCACCGTGCGGGTGAAGTCGCCCAGGCCTTCGGGGGCGTACACGCGCAGCTCCAGGTTCTGCGTCCAGTCGCCGTCGGGGCGGGAGATGTCCGCGCCGAGCGGCAGGACCGCGCCGGGGCGGACCAGGAGCGGGAGGCTGTCGAAGCCGTGCGTGCCGTGGTGCCAGCCGGGCCCGGTGACCGTCTCGCCGGTCAGGAAGTGGGTCCAGGTGCCCTCGGGGACGTAGTACTCGACCTGCCCGTCCTCGCTGAAGACCGGCGCGACCAGGAGGTCCGGGCCGAGCAGGTACTGGCGGTCGACCGTGCGGGTGGCCGGGTCGTCGGGGAACTCCAGCAGCAGGGGCCGCATGGTGGGGACGCCGGTGCGGTGCGCCTCGACGGCCGCGCCGTACAGGTACGGCATCAGCCGGTGCTTCAGCTCGGTGAACTGCTTGGCGACCGCGACCGCCTCGTCACCGAACTCCCACGGCACCCGGTAGGACGAGGAGCCGTGCAGGCGGCTGTGCGAGGAGAGCAGGCCGAAGGCGAGCCAGCGCTTGAAGACCGCCGGGTCCGGGGTGCCCTCGAAGCCGCCGATGTCGTGGCTCCAGAAGCCGAAGCCGGACAGGCTCAGCGAGAGGCCGCCGCGCAGGGACTCGGCCATCGCGCCGAACGAGGACCAGCAGTCGCCGCCCCAGTGGACGGGGAACTGCTGGCCGCCCGCCGTGGCGGAGCGGGCGAACAGGACCGCCTCGCCCTGGCCGCGCTCCTTCTCCAGGAGTTCGAAGACGGCCTTGTTGTACAGGTGCGTGTAGTAGTTGTGCATCCGCTCCGGGTCGGAGCCGTCGTGCCAGACGACGTCGGTGGGGATGCGCTCGCCGAAGTCCGTCTTGAAACCGTCGACGCCCTGGTCGAGGAGGGTCTTCAGCTTGCCCTGGAACCAGGCGGTGGCCTCGGGGTCGGTGAAGTCGACCAGCGCCATGCCGGCCTGCCACTTGTCCCACTGCCAGATGTCGCCCTCGGGGGTGAGGACGAAGTAGCCCTTGTCGGCGCCCTCCGCGTACAGGGCGCTCTTCTGCGCGATGTACGGGTTGATCCAGACACAGATCTTCAGGCCCTTCTCCTTGAGCCGGGCGAGCATGCCGACCGGGTCGGGGAAGGTGTCCGGGTCCCACTCGAAGTCGCACCACTGGTACTCGCGCATCCAGAAGCAGTCGAAGTGGAACACCGACAGCGGGATGCCGCGCTCGGACATGCCGTCCACGAAGGAGGTGACGGTCGCCTCGTCGTAGTCGGTGGTGAACGAGGTGGTCAGCCAGAGGCCGAACGACCAGGCCGGGGGCAGGGCCGGGCGGCCGGTGAGCGCGGTGTAGCGGGTGAGGACGTCCTTGGGCGTGGGGCCCGCGACGACGAAGTACTCCAGGACCTGGTCCTCGACGCTGAACTGGACCTGGCCGACCGCCTCGGAGCCGACCTCGAAGGAGACCTTGCCGGGATGGTTGACGAAGACGCCGTAGCCGCGCGAGGACAGGTAGAACGGGACGTTCTTGTAGGCCTGTTCGCTGTTGGTGCCGCCGTCGGCCTGCCACATGTCGACGACCTGGCCGTTCTTGACGTACGGGGTGAACCGCTCGCCGAGGCCGTGGATCGTCTCGCCGACGCCGAGGGCGAGCTGGGCGACCATGTGGTGGCTGCCGTCCCCCACGGTGGCGAAGGCGGTGCCCTTGCGCCCGGCGGCGGTCAGCAGGCGGCCGTCCGCGTCCAGGAACTCCAGGCCGAAGTCGCCCTCGGTGGGCAGTCGCAGGGTGAGCGGGCCGCTGGTGAGTTCGGCGGCAGGGCCGGCGTCCCGGGTGGTGGCCGTGGCGTCCTCGGTGGCGCCGGGCAGGGCGAACTCCGGGCCGGGGCGGCGCTTGCCCGCGAGGTGGGTGACGCGGACACCGATGACGCCTTCGGCGGGGGCGAACGCCTCCACCGTGATCAGCGGCGCGTTGAGCGTGTCACCGCGCCGCGTCACGCGCTTGACGGCCGCGTGGGCGGTGAGTCGGTCGGCGTCGAGCCGCAGGTCGCGGAGCTCGGTGGCGTACGAGGCGTGCACACCGTCTCGCATCTGCCAGAAGCCGTCGGTGAACTTCATGGGGGGTCTTCCTTAGCCGGTACGGGGGTGTGTTCTGGGGTGAGTCGTCAGGAGGGAGCCGTCACGGGTGCGCCGCCAGGAGGGCCGGCGCCGCACGGTCGAGGACCGAGGCCACCCGGTCCCAGGTGGCCGTGTCCCTCGGTACGGCGGGCAGTTCGCGGCCCCGTCCGGTGCCCCATTCCGTGGCCAGGGCCACCGGGTCCCGGCCGGTCGCGGCGCCCGCGGCGAGGGCCGCGGCGCCGAGCGCGACCAGCTCGGCCGCCTCGGGCACGACCAGGGGGCGGCCGGACAGCCGGCGCACGGTCTCCACCCACATCGTGCCGCGAGCGCCCCCGCCGATCAGCCGGAGCGGCGCGTCGGGCGCGTCGAGCGGCAGCTCGTCCAGGGCACGCAGGACGGCGACGACCGCGCCCTCGTAGGCGGCGCCGAGGATCTGCTGGCGGGTCGTGTCGTGCCGCAGCCCGTGCAGCAGCCCGGAGGCGGCGGGGAGGTCCGGGGTGCGTTCGCCGTCCAGGAAGGGCAGCAGCACGGCCTCGCCGCCGGGTGCGGCGTCCTCGCGGTCCAGGCCGAGCAGGGCGGCGACCTTGTCCACGGCGAGCGTGCAGTTCAGGGTGCAGCCCAGCGGGAGGTGGGTGCCGTCGGCCCCGGCGAACCCGGCGAGCAGGGCGGAGTGCGGGCGGTTGCGGGTGGCGGCGAAGACGGTGCCGGAGGTGCCGAGGCTGACCACCGGGTGGTCCAGGAGCCCTTCGGCGCCCAGGCCCAGGCCGACCGCGGCGGCCATGTTGTCGCCGGTGCCCGCGGCGACGGGGATACCGGCGGGCAGGCCCAGGGCTCGGGCGGCCTGCTCGGTGAGGCCTCCGGCGCGGGTGGCCCCGGTGGCGGCGACGGTGGACAGCAGCTCCGCACGCATACCGGTGAGGGCGAGCAGCTCGGGGTCGTATCCCCGGCTGCCGGGGCCGTGTGTCTGGGCGCCGGGGTCGTATCCCCGGCTGCCGGGGTCCTGGGTCTGGGCGCCGGGGCTGTACCAGCAGGTGCCGGAGGCGTCGCCGGGGTCGGTGACGGCGGCGCCGCTCAGCCGTTCGGTGAGGAAGTCGTGCGGGAGGCGGACGGCGGCGGCAGCCGCGGCGGTGGCCGGTTCGTGCTCGCGCAGCCACATCCACTTGGCGGCGGTCATCGAGGCGACCGGTACCGATCCCGTGCGGTCCAGCCAGGTCTCCCGGCCCAGCGCCGCGGTGAGGGCGGCGGCCTGCGGGGCGGAGCGGGTGTCGTTCCACAGGAGTGCCGGGCGCAGCGGGCCGCCGTCCGCGTCCAGGACGACCAGGCCGTGCTGCTGGCCCGCCACGGCGATGCCGATGACGTCGGCCGGGTCCAGGCCCGAATCCGCGAGGGCCGCGGCGACCGCGGTGCGCAGGGCCTGCCACCACTCCTCCGGGTCGCTCTCCCGGGCGCCGCCCTGGCCGGTCACGGTGTGCGGGGCGCGGCCGACGGCGAGCAGCCGGCCGGTCACGGCGTCGACGACGGCGGCCTTGGTGGACTGGGTGGAACTGTCCACACCGATGACGGCCGCTGCCGGTGCGGTGGCCGGTTCCCTGGCTGGTCGCGACGGCATGTCGTACCTCGTTCCTGTGAGTTCCGGTTTTGATCGTACACAAAACAAATGTTTTTCGAAGCGCTTCGACAGGGCCTGAACCGGCACTGCGGCCCACTCCAGCCGGTGCGCAACTCCCCGCACTCCACCCACGGGTTGCCTCTACGTGACGTTCTCGTCACAGGGATGGTCTAGAAACAAACGTCAGGATGGCGTATTAGTACTGCCAGCAAACAAATCGGTCGGACGGCAGCGCAGCCGTCCGGGCATGTCGACAAGAGGCAGCAGAATGTCGAACCGCTTCACCCCCACCCCCGCCGACAGGTTCACCTTCGGACTCTGGACTGTCGGCTGGCGCGGCAACGACCCCTTCGGTGACGCCACCCGTCCCGCCCTGGACCCGGTCGAGTCCGTCGAGCGCCTCGCGGAACTCGGCGCGCACGGTGTGACGTTCCACGACGACGACCTGATCCCGTTCGGCTCGACGGACTCCGAGCGCGCCGCGATCGTCACGCGCTTCAAGGACGCCCTGGACCGCACCGGTCTCAAGGTGCCGATGGCGACGACGAACCTGTTCACGCACCCGGTGTTCAAGGACGGCGGGTTCACGTCCAACGACCGTGACGTGCGCCGG